>NZ_JAXUNN010000010.1:0-65689 GCF_037235575.1 Congzhengia sp.
CCAACGGGCGCTGCCGTACTCCGCGTCACGCCGGTACTTTTTGGCGTTCTTGCTTTTGAAATAGATCAGCAGCCGGAACGCCAGCGCACCCACGATGCCCACCAGCCAGTCAAAGGGAACAATGCCGGGGGCGAGATCCGCAAAGACCGGGCCAATGGTCTGACCCAGCCCGATCAGCTTATGGGCAAAATCGCTGCCCGCAGCCAGACGATAAGCTGTACCCAGCTTGAGGAACGCCCAGCCGATGAACACATAGGGAATGTTGGGCAGCAGATATTTTCGCAGCTTATCTGTCACCATGGCCCACCTCCTTGCTGCGTTCCTTTTCCCGGACCGGCTGACGCGCCAGCGCCTCGGCGGCCTGTTTGAGCTGTTCACGGATCGGTAGGCGGTTGGATTTTGCTTTGTTCAGCACCATCCGGGAATATTCGGAAAAACAGGCGGTCATGGCGTCCGCCTGTGAGGACTTGAAAAAGAGCAGGTACTTGTCCGGCCCTGTTTTATAAAAGGCGTAGTCAATGCCCCATTTCCGGGCGGCGCGGTCAAACAGCTTCGGCGCTTCGATCTCCACGCTGTTGGTGGCCGCACCGTGCGCCATGAGCTTTTTGACGCTCTGCTTGCCGTGGGGTGTCTGTCTTGCCCGGTATGCCTTGGCGATTTTCCTGCCGATGGGCCGAAGCACATAGGCAAGGCCACGGGCGGTCAGCTTCGTGGCCCGCATCGTGATCGCTATCGTCCGCTGGGACACATCTTCATTGATCAGCTATATCGCCTCCTTCCGCGTCAGGCACTTTGGGACACTTTGTCCCGAAGTGCCGTTATCTTTCCTCCCGGTTACTTTTCTGCTGCTCCTTGAATAGCTGTGGAAAACAGCGCCGGGCGGCCTCCTGGTAATACGCCATCTGCTCCCGGATCGGAACAGGCGGAAAGGCGAACACCCGGTTCTCTTTGGGTATATCCGTTTTCCCGTGGTAGATCTCCTCGAAGCTGTCGCCGGAACGGATCATGTAGCCGCCATTGATATACCGGCCATTTTCATTGATCCGCGCATCCCGCCCATAGGCTTCAAAATCGAAGTAGGGCAGAATGGGCTCCGGCACGTCCAGCATTTCCATATCCTCCACATAGATATGTCCCAGCGTTTCATCGTCGGTGATGCCGCGGTAGAAATCGTAGCAGCCGATGTTATGGACAAGATTGATGAGGTCGCCCACGCTGGCCGTGTGCTCGCCCGCGCTGACGGCGGCGCTGAAAATATCCAGCTCGCTTTCATTCAGCTCAGAGAGCAGGTGGGCAAGATGGTTCAGCTCGTCGATGTCCGCGTATTCACCAAGGCTTTGCGCAAGGCCGGGAATATCTGAAACATATTCCGCCATGAAGTATTCCTCATACCGCAGGCCCTCCACGCCGATGCGCTTCAGCACCGCCTGCACCTCCTCGGTGGCGGTGGGAAACTTCAGCGGCTCGCTCAAAAGCTCACCCTCGTTGTACTTTCCGAGGTTTGTCACATAGGCTTCAAAAATGATGATCAGCACCTCCTCCCAAAACCTCCGCGATCCCCGCCATGATGTACTCGGCGCAGGGCAGCGCGATGGCGTTCCCCAGCGCACGGTAACGGTGGGAGGACAAAATTTCCTCACCGTTCACGCCGTACTTTGTCCAGCCTTCCGGCAGGCCCATGAGCCGCTCACACTCCGTTTCCGTGGGGAAACGGATACAGCCCCCGGCGGGATCGTCCGCATACCAAAAGGCAAAGGGGCTGACATCACTGGCTAAAAGAGTGGGAAAAGGGTCAGTTGGCAGTCCAAAGCTGTTTCGGAACGCTTCGCTTGACCGCTCTTTTGCCGACGCCCGCATACGGAAGCATTGAAAGGGTCGGGTGACTGGTACGCGCCGCCCTGCTTCAATAAAAGAGCCTCGATCTCCGCAGGGGGAGGACAGCCCGCGATCTCCGCAAGGCGCAGAAAATGGCTGCACTGGGCGGGGCTTAAACAGTATTTCGTGGGAACGCCGTCCTCCAAAGTCTGCCACAAGAAAGATTCGCTGCCGTCGTGCCAGCCGGGGCTTTGCCCAATGCTGGGCGTCCATGAGCCGCCATGCGAGATCGGGCGCTCCCCCTCGCACCATGCCGGCTCCTGCCCATCTTCCAGAAGCAGGCATTGGAACATCGGCGGCTGTGAACGCGGATAGGACGGCTCTAAAATCCATCCGGTCATTTGAAGAAAACGCTCCCATGACGTTTTCCCAAACAGCGATAACTGGAAACAGTCCATTGGTCGCCTCCCTCATTTCTCGAATGATGCGGATGGCATGAAAGAACAGGCTGGATTTTTCCCCCGCAAGGCCCGTGCGGTTGCCGATCTGTGAGAGATTTTGACACGGTGAGCCGAAAGTGATGACGTGGACGGGCGGGATCGCCCCGCCGTCCAGCTTTGTCACGTCGCCCAAATGCGCCATGTGGGGGAAGTGGCGGCTGGTGATGGACACCGGCGCTTTCTCGATCTCACTGGCCCATACCGGCTCGACGCCGCAGCGTACAGCCGCCAGCGGGAACACGCCGATCCCGTCAAACAGGCTGCCCAGCCGAAGCTCCGCCATCTTATTTGCGGCCCTGCCCCTTGACGGTCAGGATGCCTTCAAGGGTAGTGGCGGTGATACCCAGCCGCTGGGCCACGGCGATGTCGTTTTTCATGGCCTCGGTGACGGTATGGCCGCAGACCACCAGCACATGGGAACGGCGCAGCAGGTTACGGCTCATGTCGATGCCGTCTTTGTGTTCCTCGGGAATGGCGTCGTTGAGGATCAGGGGCAGGTACAGGGTCGGGCAGATGGGCGAAAAGCCCGCCTTGTAGACGGTGCGGCAATACTTTGCCGCCAGTTCCGCGTTTTCGCAATCGTCGCCGCTCCATGCGGCGGTAATATACGCAAGGGGTCGTTTCATGTTTAGAACCTCCATATTTTATAAATTGTGTTCAGCCCTATCCCCCCGCCCTTTCCCATTCTTGGGAAAGGGGGTGGCTCTGGAGGATATATGCCCCCGCCGCGCCGCCGGGGTTAGCACAGCCGGGACAGGCCGTCAAGGGCTGGCCGCCGCAAACGGCGGTGCGATGCACCCTTGACTGCCCGGCCCGCCCGTGCCGGGGAATGGGCGGCGACGGGGGATATATACCAGCAGAGCCACGGGCAAAAGGGCGTGAAAAAACCTCGGGACAATCTGTCTCGAGGTTTACTTCTCCAGATCCGCTTTCTTTTCAGGCTTGCTCAGCTCGGGCGGCTGCTTGGCCTTCCAGTCATCCAGCAGAGAGATGATCTGCTCTTTCATCTTGGCGGGAGTGACCTCCTTGCCAAAATACTTTTCCAGTTCCGCAGTAGAAATGATCACGCCGCGATCCTCCTTTTTCTTTTCAGATAAGATTCCGTCGATAATGTCGCCGTTGAGCTTGCCCGCCTGGTCCAGTTCCCGCAGCCTTTTCGCCTGTGCGTGGGAGGGCGAGGACTGCTCGCCGTCAATGGAGACGGCGATAAGCCGCTGGTTTTTCGGCTTGATGTAGGAGATCTCCACAGCGGGCATGAAGCCCAGCTTTTTATCATCCACCTTGTTCAGCAGCTCCGGGACAAGGGAGTTGAGCCGGATATAACGCATGACCTTTTTATAGTTCATGCCGTTATTTTCTCCCACGATCTCAACGGAGCGTTTGCCGATGTCGCCGGGGGCTACATTGTCCAGCCGCCCGCCCTGGTGCTTGATGGCCTCCACTTCCAGATCCAGCAGCTTTGCCAGTTCGCTGGGCAGGGGATCGCCGCGCTGCTTGTTGCTGTTTTTCATCTCGCGGACGGCCTCAATGTCGGTCATGTCCCGCACGATACAGGGCAGCTCGTCCAGACCGGCCAGCTCACTGCCGCGATGGCGGCGGTGGCCCGCCACGATCTCATAGCCGCTGCCGTCCTTTTCCGGGCGGACGGTGGCGGGGGTCATAACGCCATGCTCCTTGATGGTACTGACCAAATCGGTCATGGCCGCGTTGTCCTCCACCTTGAACGGGTGGTCCCGGAAGGTATGGAACGGGTGCAGCTCGGAGAGCTTCAGATAGATGACCTTGCCCTCCTCCACAGGGCGTGGCGGGGGCGTCGGCGCTGCCGGAGCCTGCTCCTGCGCGGGAGCAGCGGCGGAAATGCTTCCGCCCTTATCTGCGGTAGCTTTTTCGCTGCCGCTTCGGGACACTTTGTCTCGAGGTTTGGGCGGCGTGGCCTTGTCAGGGGCCGCCTTGTCAGCCTTGGGTGGGCGGCCCCTGCGGGGCGTCGCCGCCTTCGTGTCCTTGTCCTCGGACACAGCCTTTTCCTTCGGGGGACGGCCCCGGCGGGGCTTGGGCTGCTCGGGTTCTGGCTTGGTTTTTTCCTCTTTGCCGCCTTCAGCCGATGGTTCAGGCGGCGATTCCTGTTCCACCTTTTCACGGGCGGCATCGCGGCGCTCCTTCAATAACTCGTCGATCTTTTCAAAAGAAATCACCACGTCGCCGGGGTCCGGCTGGGCAGGGCCGTCATGCACCGGCTGGGAAATATCGCCCGACAAGTCCGGGGCAGGGGCACCGGGGACGTCAGGCGTACTGGCCTCCGGTGCCGCCTGCGGCTCTGACTCCAGAGGGCGCTTTTCTTCTGCCATTTGCTAACCTCCTTAAATTTCATCGTTTTGCACAAAGTTTTCTCCGAAAATTTTGCTATTATTTTTTGAAAATTTTCGCCTCCTTTTCGGGCCATCCACGCAAAAAAGCCGCCCGTTTTCCTCAACGGACGGCTTTCTGCGTAATGTGATAGCTCTGTTTTATTTTCTTCCGGTATTGCAGGCCCCGGAAAGCCTTGATATTACAGCGTTCCTAATAAGAACTAATCATATGGTTACATTTATTCAGCAGTTAGGATTTGCTGTTATTATCGGCTTTTTTTTAGTGTATCAATGGATTACTTTTGAAATGGCAGTACAATCTATTTCTTTATCAACCAATTTTTATTCTTTTGTTAAAAATTTTTTTACAATTGTAACTCAAAAATCCCTGTATATAGAGGCGATAAAAAGAATTTCTGAAGGTATTTCAAGGGATAACAGCGAGCAAGATTATGATAATAGAAAGGAGACCAAAGAAAGGTTAGAAAAAACTGCCTTTTCTGCCTCCAATAGATTTAACATTCGTTCATTATCTTATAGAATAAATAATAAAATCTTTTTTGAAAATATTAATTATCAAATATCCGGTACCGGCATTATTTGGATAAAAGGGCCAAACGGCATTGGTAAAAGCACTTTGTTGCTGTTGCTTTTAGGGGAACTAGATAAAAATGAAGGTGAAATAAATTATGGCGATCAAAAAATATATAGGAGAAATGCTTACAAATGCTTTTCATATTGCCCTCAGGCTCCAGTTATGCTTAATATGTCTTCCAAAATACTAATTGAAATGTTTCCGGAAAGAAAAGAAAAAATTTTGTCGCTTTTAAAAGATTTCAAGATAGAAAATAATCTTTTAAGCCAACCTTTAAAGGATTTATCAGGGGGGCAGCGAAAAAAAATTATGCTTTCCATTTGCTTATCTTCTTCAAATCCCATTTATCTTTTGGATGAACCTGAATCTTCACTTGATGAAGAGGCTATTCGTATCCTGGAAAAATATCTAACAGAGCTAAAAGACAAAAAGCTTATTTTTATAATTTCACATGAAAAAAGTTTAGAATATTTGGCGCGGGAAGTCATTGTCATAAACGAGAAAAGACAGATAGTAAAAAAGGAGGAAATGAGAAATTGAAAAAAGACAATTTAAAAAAAGTCTGGATTATAATGTGGCCTGCGGCTATCTTGTTGTACATAAGTTATTTCTTGTTTTCGTTCTTTTCAGTATATATTGCAAATATTATGGGACAATTTGTCGATCATATTTTGGTTAATAATACGACTTCAGCAAAATCAATGTTGATTCAATTGCTGGCGGCATTTGTAATTAGTATTTTTGTAATGCCTCTACTTGATTTATGGGCAAACATTGCTTCTTTTAGACGAGGTCTAATTCATGATAAAATTATATTAAGTGAGTTTATGAAAAAGAAATTCAGTGATATGCGAACTTTTTCTACTGGCACCGCTTCACGAAGACTTCAGTATGACCCAATTGTTTTTCGAACCAGTGTCGTTATGACTCCTACAAGGTGCGTGGCTTATTTTACAACTCTCATTGTTACAGTTGTACTCATGTTTCAGATGAGCTTTATACAGTCCTTGATTTTGATGTTCTTAGTGGGGCTTTCACTCATTTCTACTTTTACACCATCCAATAAAATGGCTAAATTTGCAGAAGAGAGAAAATGTTATGAAGAAAAAATCAATTCGGATAGATTGGATTTAATTCAGTATAGATCCTTTTTTCATACCTCTCATATAGGCGGCAAAGAAGTCAAATATTTATCCGATTCATTTATTCAAGCATTTCAAAGAATTTTAAAAAGAGAAATTTATTTAATCCAAAGTCTGGATTTTTTTCGGGAACTCATCCTTTTACTTGGAATAATCTTTCTGTTTGTTTGGAAAATATTTTTTGGGGGAGATCTCTCGGTAGGAGAAATGATTACCATGTACTCCTATTTCATATCGATTAAAACACTGACAAATCAAATTTGCGGTCACTTAAAAGATTTTGCCCAAATTCCAAAAGCAATTGCAAGAATAGAAGAGTTAGTCTCGAATAAAGAAAAAAATTATCAAAAATGTTTGCCGAAAGAGTGGAACCAACTTTATTTAAAACATGGATTTTTTTCATATGTTCCTAAAAAAATGATTATTAATGATCTAAGCTTTCGTATTTCAAAAGGAGAATTTGTCCACATTAAGGGACAAAATGGTGCGGGAAAAAGCACTTTAATTAATCTCTTGTGTCAACTGGAAACTTTAGACAAAGGGGAGTTTTATCTTGATAAAATCCCTTTAAAAGCATTTAGTGTAAAAGAACTAAGAAATCAAATTGGCATCATGAATCAATTTCCTGATTTGTTTCCGGGTACTCTTTATGAAAATGTTAGAATAGCTAATTTAAATGCAAACAACTCAGAAATAGCTGCTGTTTTAAATAAAGTTGGTCTTTTAGAAATGAAAAGCAGGGTTCTTACAGGAACACGAGAAGAATTGTCAGGAGGGGAACAAAAAAAATTATCTCTGGCAAGATTGCTCCTAAAAAATAATGAAATCATTATTTTAGATGAACCTTTTGAATTTTTAGATGAAAATGGAAGATTTTTAATAAAAAACTTGCTTTTAGACCAACAAAAAACGAGAATAATAATTTCCCATTCTAATTTAGATTTTATAAATATAAATAGCTTAATAGATATATGAATCGGAGCTAAAGAGGATTTTGCAAAGAAAAAACCTCAGCATGGTTGGCGCGTTTCAAGGCTTTCGCCTGATAGGATTTGAACCTACGGCACCCGGCGTCGGAGATAAATGTTCCTGTAAAATGTTATAAAAACTATATCTTAAAAATGTGTTAACCAAACGGTTTATCAAATATTTTATTTGTTCATTTATAAAACAAAAAAGCGTTATTATTTATAATCGTAATAAATAGGGTAGTCAAATGACTACCCTAAATTGTTTTTCATATACCTCAATTTGTTAATCAGTTTATAAATCATCTGACACATCTGCGCTCTATTCAAAGATTCATCAGGACAAAATTTATCTTCCTCAATCCCATTGATAATTCCTAAAGAATAACAATCTGAATTTCGTTATAGAATTTATCATTATCTGCAATGTCTTTAAAAAGTATTTTTATTAGAGTGGGATTAATCATTTTTTTGTCAAAAAAACGTTTACTCGCTTCTTTGCTTCTATTTTTTTTGTGCAGTTTAACATGGGGGAATAATAATTTTACATGCAATTGTATAAAACTGCAAAATATTTTAAATGATGCTTGACTTTTTATGTGAGGTATGTTAAAATTTAGTTAAATCATAATATGAACTTATGATTATGCCTTAATATTGGAGGCAAGTATGAAGATTAAAGACGGTTTCTTAGTAAAAAAAATAGTGGACGACTATCTTGTTGTCCCCACGGGGGACAATATTGTTGATTTTGCAGTTGCAGTTTCGCTAAATGAGAGCGGGGCATTTTTGTGGGAACAACTCAAATCGGACAGAACGAAAGAAGATTTGGTTCGCGCTTTAATGGCTGAGTATGAAGCGGTTGACAATGCTACTGCCGAAAAGGATGTTGTGGAATTCATCAGCCTTTTAAAGTCGCATGGTTTTCTCAGCGAATAACGGCGAAAAAAGCACTGGAAAGGCGGGTTATCCGTTGAAAAGGGACGGGAATTCGAATAAGTGGATTTTTAATAGGATTCGTTCGTATATCCCAAGATTAATTGTTTTAATTATAATTGTAACCGTCATTTCTTATATCAGCGTCCAGTTCGCCTTAGTTTCAAAAAGCTTGATTGACACAGCAACGAAGCAGACGGAAGGCAGTGTTTTCGGCAGCGCGGTGCGGTTGGGTGTTTTATTAGGAATTCAGCTTGTTTTACAAGTTGTATACATTAGAATACATATTAAAACCAGCGGAAAGCTGGCAATGTCTATACGGACAGACCTTTTTTATTTGCTGATGAAAAAGGATTTTGGCGAGGTTGCCGCAATTCATTCGGGTGAGGTTTTAAACAGGCTGATCAGCGATGTTTCATTGGTTGCAGAGAAAATTACTGAAATTATTCCAAATGTCGTTGCGCTGATATCAACCGTTGTTTTCAGCTTCGTGGCATTGTATGCATTGGACAGGCAATTTGCAATTGCCTGCCTTGCCTTTGGGCCTGTGGTATTGCTCGCAGCTTATATATATAGAAAAAAAATCAAAGATTTGCATATAAAGTGCAGGGAAAGCGACGGTAAGGTCCGCTCATTCCTGCAGGAAACCATTCAAAACTTTTTGGTAATTAAGGCATTTGGCAGGGAAAGAATCATGCGGAGCAAGTCAGAAGAACTCCAGTATGAGAATTTCAGGCTGAACGTAAAACGTTCTACCGTTGGAATTTTGGCAAATGTAATGTTTTTTTTGGCAGTTACAGCAGGCTATTATGCGGCCCTTGCCTGGAGTGTTTACCGGCTCAGCTTAGGGTTAATCACGTTTGGTACGGTAACAGCCGTGCTTGGCTTGGTAGGCCAGCTGCAGTCGCCGTTCCGTGAACTTGCATCTTTGTTTCCACAGTATTTTATGGTTTTAGCGTCGGTAGAACGGCTGATGGAACTGGAGGAATTAAAAGATGAAGTTCCGCAAACAATTTTAAATGAAGAAGAATTAAATCATTTTAAGTGTATCAAGTTCAAAAATGTGGACTTTTCATATAACACAGTAAAGGTTCTAAAACATGTTGATTTAACCGTTAATAAAGGCGAGTTCGTCGCGCTGTGCGGCAGCTCGGGTGCCGGAAAAAGCACGCTGGCAAAACTGATTCTTGCCGTAATAAAACCGGACAGCGGAACAGTTAGCCTTGAGCTTGACGGCGGTGGGGAAATCGCATTTAGCTCCGGTACCAGAAAGCTGTTTTCTTATGTTCCACAAGGAAATATGATTTTATCCGGCACTGTTCGCGACAATATTACCTTTGCTGATGAAAACCCTGTTGAAGAAAAAGTTCTTCGTGCGGTAAAGCTGGCGCAGCTTTCCGAAGCGGTAGAAAAAATGCCAAAGGGGCTTGATACGGTTTTAGGTGAAAAAGGCCACGGCTTGTCCGAAGGGCAGGTTCAAAGAATCGCAATTGCAAGAGCGCTTTATAATGACGCCCCTGTCTTGCTGCTTGACGAAGCCACCTCCTCTTTGGATATTCACACGGAAGAAAAACTGCTTTCTAACTTAAAACAGATGACAGATAAAACCTGTATTGTCGTTTCACATCGCAAAGAAGTGATGGATGCATGCGACAAGACCTATATTTTGCAGGATGGCACACTTGACGTGCTTTGATAAATTATCCCCGGCTTTTAAATTTTAATAAGCAATAAAAGGAGGAAAAGAAATGGTTAAAACAGGGGTATTCAAAAAGATTGCCGCTTTAACCGCAGCTGTTACGCTGGTTGGTTCTTTTGCTGTTGGGGCAAGTGCTGTCGGAATTTCAACTACGACAACATATGTTCAGGGCTCTGAAAACCAGAAAGTTGCAGTAACAGCAACTGTAACCGACGCCGGTAGCGAGGTTGAAGTGACATACTATGCAACCAACAGTTCTGGCGATGTGGTTTATGTTGACCAGGATACGGCGAGCACGGCCGGATCTGCTACATTTAATTATGTAACAGCCGCAGCCAATTTGAAAAGTGATGTAAAGGTTGGCTACACAGGGGCAACAGCAGCAACACCGTCAGATGTTACAGGCTACACAATTACATGCGGCGACAAATCGTCCGTTGTTCCGACAGAAAACGAGGGCGGAACATTTACGTTTGCTTATGCAATGCCAGACGGCAAAGCGTTAGACACGGTTACATCAAACGATGCAACAGTTGTTAGTGCTTCTTACAGCAACGGCACGCTCACGGTTGTCCTTGGCGCTGTAACCACAGACACAACACTTAACGTTGTTCTTAAAGACGCTACTGTATCAAACCCCACAGGCTCTTATATCCAGGGCGCTGCAATCGTGTCTGACGGAATAAATGATGAAGTTACGGAAGGTTCCGGCGATGTAACAAGTGCTGCCGGTAACAGAAAACTTTCAGTCATTGGTCAGGTTAAAGACTCTGATGTATACGGCATTATTGTTTCTGAAGAGGCAATTACTGACGGTAATGTTACAGAGCTTCCTTCAGAAGGTGTGTATCAGGCAAAAGGCAAGAACGCAGATGGTTATTTTGCTGTTCAGCTGATTGACACGGCTACAGAAAATGCAGATTTCATTAAAGCTGGAACACCGTATTATACAGCAATTTATTACGCGACAGAGTATGGTTATACAATTGTTGCTAACACTAATACGGTTACAGCCGTAGCACAGTAATCGGGAGGTAGAGATAATGAAAAGATATGAAAAACCAAGCATAAGTGTAATTGAATTACAGCTTAAAGAGAATATCGCTGCGGTTCCGACTACGGTTTATAAGGGTTCATCAAAATCTGCTGCGGCCAGCAATAGCAGCTTAGTTAGCATGGCGCTTTCTGAAGGCGGTACAGGTCTTGAAAAAGACGGTGACCTGGTAGTCAGCTAACTTTATGTACAAAATCGCAGGTGTAATTGTAAGGCTGGAAGGCTTAAACAGCAGCTACATCAGCCACAGAATGAAAAATTACAAAATTGAGGCGGGGGACAATGTGTCTGCCGACCTCAACATACACTTTAAAGAAAATAACTGCATCGTAGTGCCGGCGGGAAGAGATTTTCGCCGGCTTGATGCATGGTATTGGATTGACAGGGGCAGCGAAGGGTATTCCGCAGTAAAACAGTATTCAAAATATCGTGCGACTCTTATCAGAGCCGACATAGACAGACAGTGTAAAAACGCTGTTATTGAATATGTAGATATTAAGGACCATCTGGATGTTACAACGGATTATCTTCTGCATTTTGTGCTGGGTGATATTTTTGCTTTTTGTCAGACCGAACACCATGCAGCGGTGCTCCATTCGGCGGCTGTTGCATATCAGGGACAAGCCGTTTTGTTTTCCGCTCCTTCAGAAACAGGGAAGTCGACCCATGCCGGGCTTTGGAAACAGTTTTACGGTGACGACGTTACGCTGTTTAACGACGATACGCCGGTGGTGCGAGAGTGTGACGGCAGCTTGTTTGCCTGTGGCTCGCCCTGGAGCGGCAAGACCGAAATTAATGAAAACAGGGAATATCCGCTAAAGGGTATTGTGTTTTTAAAACAGGCACAAACCAACATAATTCGAAAACTGTCAACAGTAGAAGCTGCAGTAAGATTATTGAATGAAACAAGAAAGCCGGTTTTTGAAGCGTTAATGGACAAGCATATGGAAGTTTTAAATAACATTATTACGAAAACGCCTGTTTATGAACTAGGCTGCACCATTTCACGTGAGGCAGTCGATTTGGTAAAAGATACTTTATTTCAGGAGTGATTTTATCGTGAAAAAATCAGTTTCAATGCTCATTTGTTTCATTTTGCTCGTATCGCTTGGAATAAATGTTCATGCAGAAGAATTCAACGATTTGCCTGAAAGCCACTGGGCTTATCAGGATATTATGACATTGGCCGGCGAAGGCACGGTAAACGGCTATGAAGACGGAAGCTTTCAGTCTTCAAAAACAGTGACCCGTGCAGAATTTGTAAAAATGATTGGAAAATGGGACCGGGCTTATGAGGGTACGTTTTCCGACCTTTCTCAAACACATTGGGGCTATGAGTATATTATGTGGTCCGGTTTAGAGCCAGAGGGTAACTATATTTATCCTGACAGGGAAATGCTCCGTAGCGATGTGATTAACTTAATTTGGAAAAGAAACGGCTCGCCTGAAAATAATGACGCGCCGTATGCGATATCAAAACAGGGAACCAACCGGGATGCAACTTCTTGGGGCTATACCATTGGCCTGGTACAGGGCGACGACGGATTTAACCTGCGTTTGGACAAGGCCCTTACGCGGGCAGAGGCCGCAACGTTAATTGTTCGTTCCAGAACAATTATTGCGGAAAACAAGCAATATCATTTTAAAAATGTAGTAAATGAAAATTTGCTTGCACAAACTTTTCATAGTGTATTCCCGGGAATAACCTATGACAAAAATGCTACAATTACCTATGGAGAGCTTGCCCGTGCGGTAATGACGCTCGGTGCAGGCGGAAAGCCAATTTATTATGATAGTTCCAGCCTTGATACACACGATTTGTTTGAGCATGAGTATGCAAAGGATTTGTATGTGCTGGCAAATAAAGTATGGGGCAGTGAATATTACAGTCAGGAGAAAATTGATCAAAACGCGAACCTTCAAGACAGTCTTTCCGGCTTGGTTTACGGCCTGGTGAGAAGAGGTGGCAAAACCGTGAACTTAGGAAAGCTGGACGCGTTTTATGAAGACTGTGTTGATGCGAAAAGCACAACAATGGAAAACCTGTGCCTTTCTTACGCTGCAGCAGGGGGAGTGAAACTGACGGCAGGAGCACGTTTGAGTGCGGAACAGGAAGCAACCCTCGGCGACATTGCGGCGCTTTTGGTTCAGCTTGACGAGGCGGCAGGTTTAGAGTTGGGCTACATAGGTGACGCGATGTATAATGTAAAACTGAATAAAGACCTGTCAGTTTATCCTGCAAATTATGCTGATTATGCTTCCGTTATAGAGGGTGTACCTGTTTCGGTTTATAACTTGAAACAAGAAGCAACGAAGCCTGCGGAATATTACACCAAAGCGAACCAGTGTGCATTTGTTTATACGGCATTTTTAGGCGAGGTTAAAAATATTTTAAAAAGCGAACAGAACGTAAATGTATCCTTTACATTCTATCCTTCTCTAACCTACGAGGAGAATGGAAAAACCGTATTCATTGTCAAATGTACGGCCACCAGCGATACGGTTGATTTAAACAGCGCTTTTTCAAAGTTTTTGAAGGAAAAAACGGACTTAAAAGCAGTGCCGAATAAAGACTTTTTTGTGGCATTTGAAACATATCAGCCTTTGATGGATGTTTACCTCCCCAGCACAGGCGCATTTATTAAATCAATTATCATACCTGACTAAGGAGAAAATTCAGTGGAGAAACAAATAAATTTTATGGATTTGCTGCGGCTCTATTTGCATCGCTGGTGGGTTCTTCTAATTGGAATTTTGGTCGGAGGCATTATTTCCGGTGTGTTTACAGTGTTTTTTGTTACCCCGATGTATGTTTCCGCAGGGTCTATGTACACGGAAAACAGCAACGATGTGGTTGCAAAAGACGTTAAGGACGTTAATTTAAATACCCTAATGGTCCGCAAGGAACTTGTGCAGACATATGCGGAGGTTTTAACCAGCAACGTTTTTTTAAAAAAGGTTGCCGCTGAAAGCGGGCTGGGTTATACCCATGAGCAACTGCTGAGCATGATTACCATGTCGTCAAAAAATGATACAGAAATACTGGTTATCAGCGTAGAGTCGCCGAATCCGCAGCACGCCTATATTATTGCGCAGGTAATAACAAATTTGGCGGAGGATCAAATCAGTTCAGTTGTGGAAGGCGGAAGTGTTAAGCTTTTGGACGAGCCTGAATATCCGCAGACGTTTTCTTCTCCTAATATTGGAAACAATGTGAAAACCGGTATGCTGGTGGGCTTGTTATTAAGTATGATTGCTGTATTTCTTGTAGAAATGCTGGATAATAAGGTAAAAGATGCAGAGTTTATTGCAAAGCAGTTTCAGCTCCCGGTTTTAGGCGAAATTCCGTATTTTGTAAACGACAGCAAAAAAGACGAGCCGGCTTTTAAAAAAGCTTAAAATCAATTTGCAGACAGGTTACCGCCAGGCGGTAGCCTGTTTGGTTTTTACTTACGCAATTGTTTTGATTGAAAGGACACCAATATGCTGAAAAAAAGTATTTTATGGATTTTTGTCATTTTTATTTCTGTTCAAATTTTTTCCTTTTCTAGCGCTACCGCAGCACAATCGAACAGCACGAGCAAAAAGGTGACAGAAGTGGTAGTAGAAGTTGTAAAAAAAACACGCAGCGTTCCAAAAGCAAAAGAAGCAACCTTGTTTGAGACATGCCATAAAATTGTTCGGAAAACCGCACATTTCTCTGAGTTTATGCTGCTGGCACTTTTTGTTGCAGCTTTGTGCAGAAGCTATCGTTTTAATATGCACGTCACACTGATCATTTCTTTATTATATCCGCTTTTGTTTGCTGCGGCTGACGAGTTTCATCAGCTGTTTGTGGATGGAAGGAGCGGGCAGATAACCGATGTGCTGATTGATTTTTCAGGGGCATTGACAGGCACTTTAGCCTTTGTACTTTGTCGCTTTATCCTGTTACATATCCGTAGGAAAAAAAGCTCATAAATTCATCATTTTAGATTTTTTTACTTTTAACATTTTGTTCATACCAACGTAAAAAAGATGGTTTATTATATAGATATACCAACAAAAGACAAATATTATTTTAAATCTTTATACGGAGGTAACGACTATGGAAGATTATAACAAATTTGGCGCAAACAATTCAGAAAACCATGAAGATGATGTGAATAAAACCGTATACGGCGAAAATCCTGTGAATGTGGAGGAATGTCAACCTGAAGCTGCCAGCCAATCGGACAACGCGGAGAACCACGAAGGTTATCAGTGGCACGAAGACGATTTTGAACCGGTTATGTGCGGAACGGTGACGGATAAACACGCGTTATCGGTTTACCGGCCAAAAGTAAAAAAACATCCATTTAAAAATCCAATTTTTGTTACAGTTGTCAGCGCTGTTGTAACGTCGCTTTTGTGTTTCAGTATTTTTGCAATTTCCTTTGATGCATTTACAGGCGGCGATTCTGATAAAAAACCAGCAAGCAACACCCTGTCCATAGCAAACAGCGGTCCGGAAGATTCCGTTAAGAACACCGCAACCACAGCGTCTAGCGGACAAATGGCAATTCCAGACATATACGACAAGGTTTCCCCGGCAGTTGTGAGCATTATTTCAACATCGAAAGCAAACGGCTCGTATCTGCAGAGTTCCACTGCAACCAGCAGCGGTTCCGGCGTGATTTTAACGTCTGATGGATATATTGTAACCAACAACCACGTTATCGACGGTGCGGCAATTATCACCGTGAAAACAACTGCAAATCAGACCTTTGACGCCCAGGTAGTTGGGAAAGATGAAAGAACAGACCTTGCGGTTTTAAAGGTAGAGTCTGACAAAGAACTGCCATATGCAGAGTTGGGCGATTCATCCTCACTGCGCGTGGGCGACATGGCTTTGGCCATTGGCAATCCGCTTCAAGAGGCGTTAGCCAGCACGCTGACAGTGGGTTATATCAGTGCAATCAACAGAACAATGGTGATAGATGGCAGACAGATGACCATGCTCCAGACCGACGCGGCGATTAACCCCGGAAATTCCGGCGGCGCACTTATCAACGTTTACGGCCAGGTTATTGGCATTAACACGGCAAAATCTACCGGATATGATGTGGAAGGTCTCGGATTTGCTATTCCGATAAACGAAGCAATTCCTGTAATTGAATCAATTATTGAGCACGGTTATGTTACCGGCCGGCCGGTAGTTGGTTTAACGGGTATGGACGTTACCGAGCAAATTGCAAAAGCCAACAATCTGCCTATCGGCGTTTATGTCCGCCAGGTTACAGAGGGCGGAGCTGCTGACCTAGGCGGCATTAAGGCTGGCGACGTCATTTTAAAGTTTGACGGCAAAGAGGTTAAAAGTATTGACGAAATTAACGGCATTCGGGACGACCACAAGGCCGGTGATAAAATAGAAATTGAAGTTTCGCGGAACGGCGAAAAACACAGCTTCACTATTGAACTGCAGGAAGAAAAGCCTGTTGATGAAAACGCACAGAACGAACAACAGAATTCTCAGCAGGAAGGCCAGCAGGGCGGACAGCAGTATCAGTTCCCGTCTGATTTCTTCTCCTGGTTTGGCTGGTAAAATTCGTCTATCCTTTCATTTTAGATAGAACCCCCCTCCTTCTATTTTTACAGAGATTATCCAAAAAGGGACAGTGCCACATGCTTGCGGCGCTGTTTCTTTTTGTCTTTATACAATCTTTATGTTTTCCTTGACAAACGGGAAACGTTCATATATAATGAACAACGGACGGGAAGTTTTGTTAGGAGGATGTAAATGGACATCACAGAACGGCTTTTTAACCGGCGCTGGGGCGTTTTTACCCACTTTTTATATGGTGAGCCCGGATCGCAGATACCTACGGAGCAGGTGCGCCGCGACTGGAACCTGGCAGTAAACAATTTTGATACGGAAAAACTGGCGCGACAGCTTAATGATGTTGGCGCCGGCTATTATTTTATTACGATAATGCAGGGGCAAAAGTATATGATTGCGCCCAATGAAACGTTTGACAGAATTTGTGGCACACAGCCAGGAGAGGCGTGCGCAAAGAGGGATTTAGTTTTAGATTTGTATCAATCCCTTTCCAAGTATGACATTGATTTGTGCCTTTACTACACCGGGGACGGCCCATGGAAAGACAAGGTCTGCGGCCCGAAATTTGGCCTGTCTGACCCGCGGGGCAGTGTAACTGCAGATTTTGTGGAAAAATGGTCGTCTGTGCTGGCGGAATATGCCCAGCGTTACGGCGATAAAATCAAAGCCTGGTGGATAGACGGCTGTTATGACTGGTTAGGATATAACAACGATACTATAAAGCTTTATTATGATGCAATAAAAAAGGCAAATTCTAAGGCTATTGTTACCTTTAACAATGGTGTACAGGAAAGTTGTTATAAATGGTTTTGTGATGAAGACTATACGGCAGGCGAGTTTAACGATTTAAATGTTATTCCCACCCAAGCGTTTTACGGAGGCTCCCGCGCACATATTTTAGCGCCTTTAGGAGCAAAACTGTGGCGCAGCAGGGGCGTGACACACGACAATGCATATTTGAAAGACTATGTAAAAAATGTAAACTGTGCCGGCGGTTTTGTAACCATTGATATCTATATTGACCACAGCGGAAATCTTGATGAAGAACAGTTAAATACCATCAGGGGATTATAAATTTTTAGAAAATTTATTAAAAATGAAATTTATTATATCAGTATTTTTTCGGAGGCGTTAACGTGTCTAAAAGAGAAAATCAAAACGTCGAAAATGGATTGCAGATTATTATTGTAGGTTGCGGAAAGGTAGGCAGTACGCTGGTGGCCCGTCTTTGTGACGAAGGGCACGACGTTACCGTAATCGACAAAAACCATTTTGTAATTCAGGGTATTTGTGAAACCTACGATGTTTTGGGGATAATTGGAAACGGTTCCAGCTACCAGGTGCAGATGGAAGCGGGAATTGAAGATGCAGATTTAATCATCGCCGTAACAGATTCCGACGAACTGAATCTGCTTTGCTGTACCATTGCGAAAAAGGTAGGCCGGTGCTCGGCTATTGCCAGGGTGAGAAACCCGGACTACAGCGAGGAGCTTTACTATCTGCGGGACAAGCTAGGCCTTTCGATGATAATCAATCCCGAGCTTGAGGCGGCGAATGAAATCGCACGCCTTTTGCGTTTTCCAACAGCACTTTCCATCAATGCCTTTGCCAAAGGGCAGGTGGAAATGATTAAGTTTAAGCTTCCGGAAGGCAACGTGTTGGCTGGAAAGGCGCTATCAAAACTGCAGCAGAAAGACCAGATTTTGATTTGCGCTGTGGAGCGGGACGGACGACTGGTAATTCCAGACGGCAACTTCATTTTAGAAGCGGGGGATATTGTTTCGTTTATTTCAACGGTGAAGAATGCCCACGTCTTTTTTAAAAAGATTGGTCTAAAAACCCACCGCGTTTCCAACGCAATGATTATCGGCGGCGGAAAAACCTCTTACTATCTGGCAAAACAGCTGATAGAGATGGGCATTGAGGTAAAAATTATTGAGCTGGACATGAAACGCTGCGAGGAACTGAGTTTGCTGTTAGACGACGCAATTATTATTTGCGGCGACGGTGCCGACGAAAAACTGTTAACCCGTGAGGGGCTAGACCAAACAGAATCCTTTATCCCGCTTACCGGTTTGGACGAGGAAAATATTCTGCTCACTCTCCACGCAAAACGGAACCCGAACATAAAAGTTATCACAAAGGTGAACCGAATTGCTTTCGACAGCGTAATCGACAGCTTAGAGCTGGGAAGCGTGGTATATCCGAAGTATATTACAGCAGAAACCATTATCGCCTATGTGCGGGCAAAACAAAACTCCATTGGCAGCAACATTGAAACCCTTTACCATATTTTTGACGACCGGGCAGAGGCAATTGAGTTTAAAATTGAAAAAGATTCGCCTTTGGCCGGAATTCCGCTAAAAAAGCTGCGGCTGAAGAAAAATTTATTAATTGCAAGCATCGCGCGGCAGGACAAGGTGATTATACCCAATGGCGACGATAAAATTCAAATCGGCGACAAGGTGGTTGTGGTCACAATGCAGGCAGGCTTTCGCGATATCAGCGATATTTTACAAATTTAAGTTGAGGGAATCAAATGAATGTTCGAGCAATTATCTATATTTTGGGCTGGATATTGAACATGGAAGGCGCGTTTATGCTGCTGCCTTTTATTGTTTCTTTACTGTATGGAGAGCAAGAAGGTATCGCTTTTTTGCTTGTTGCGGTGCTTTGTATTTTAATTGGAACGCTGACAGTTTTAAAAAAGCCGCGGAACATGGTGTTTTTTGAAAAAGAAGGCTTCGTGACCGTGGCTTTTAGCTGGATTATGTTAAGTATTTTTGGCGCGCTGCCCTTTTGCATCAATGGGGACATTCCCAATTTTACCGATGCGCTGTTTGAAACCGTTTCAGGGTTTACCACTACGGGGGCAAGCATTTTAACCAATATTGAGGCAATGTCCCGTTGCGGCCTCTTTTGGCGCAGCTTTACCAACTGGGTGGGCGGCATGGGCGTTTTGGTGTTTCTGCTGGCGATTATGCCACTTACGAAAGGCGGCTCGCCAATTCATCTTTTACGGGCAGAAAGTCCCGGCCCATCTGTTGAGCGTCTGCTTCCCAAAGTGCAAAACACGGCATTAATACTTTATGTAATGTATTTTGTGCTGTCGCTGGCGGAATTTATTTTGCTTATTTTAGGCAAAATGCCAGCGTTCGATGCAATTACCGCTGTGTTCGGAACGGCCGGTACCGGCGGGTTTGCAGTTAAAAATGCCAGTTTTGCCGATTATTCGCCCTACATTCAATGGGTGGTTGCGGTGTTTATGATGTTGTTTGGCGTTAACTTTGGCATGTATTTTTTGCTGTACTTAAAAAAGTGGGGTAAGGCCGTCCGGTTTGAGGAGGCAAGGTATTATTTTTTGATCATAATTGCAGCCACAGTTATCATATTTTTTAATATCTATCCTGTGGAAAACAGCATTGAAAGCACTCTTCGGCACGCCTTTTTCCAGGTGTCGTCCATCATCACCACAACGGGTTTTGCCACCATCAATTTTGATTTGTGGCCTGCGGCCTCAAAAGCAATTTTGGTAACGCTGATGTTTGTGGGGGCTTGTGCAGGAAGTACCGGCGGCGGTATAAAAGTTTCCAGAATTATGATTTTGTTTAAAACAGTAAAAAAGGAACTGATGATTCAGATTCATCCCGGCAGCGTAAAAAAAATTAAGGCCGAGGGGAAAATGGTGAATCACGAGGTTCAGCGGTCTATTAACGTGTTCTTTGTAGCATATATTTTAATCTTCATCGCTTCGGTGCTGCTGCTTTCTTTCGAAAACCAGGATTTGGTGACCACTTTTACTGCGGTAGCCGCTACGCTGAACGATGTGGGCCCCGGAATGGCAGCGGTTGGTCCCAGCGGAAACTTTTCCTTTTTCTCGCCGTTTTCAAAATATGTGTTGATGTTCGACATGCTGGCGGGAAGGCTTGAGCTTTATCCGATGCTGATGATTTTTCATCTTGGTATGTGGAGATCCAGCCTGGGGCCGGCAATGAAACGGCGTGTTACACGCATTAAAAATATCAATAGCAGGGGATGATTCATTTGACGCTGACTGATCGGATAGACGAATTTCTTGCAGTTCACAAAAGCGAGATTATTCATGATTTAAAACATTTAATTCAAATACCCTCGGTAAAAGAAGCGGCGGCGCCCTGCGCGCCGAACGGCGCACCCTGTGCCATGGCATTAAATGCTTCTGCTAAACTTTTTCAGCGTATGGGACTAAAAACTAAGATTTTTGAAAACAGCGGATATGCATTGGCAGAGTTCGGCCAGGGGGACAAAACAATCGGTCTTTTCTCCCACTGCGACGTGGTGCCTGCAGGAGGCGGCTGGATTTACACAGAACCCTTTGTTCCAATTGAAAAAAGTGGTTTTATTGTGGGCAGGGGTGCAGAGGATAACAAATCTGGCGTGGTTGCTTCGGTCTATGCGGTGAAAGCAATTCAGGAGCTGGGGTTTTCTTTAAACAGCAAGCTTGCTGTGTTTGTGGGTTCTGATGAAGAAAGCGGAATGGGCGATGCCGACGCCTTTGTAAGGGAACAAAACATGCCGGATATGTCCTTAGTTCCGGACAACTCGTTCCCTGTTTATGTAGGGGAAAAGGGCACAATGCGCTTTTTTGCGCAGTGCGGTGATCAGTTTCAGCAAGTGCGCAGTGTCAGCGGCGGCTCGGCCTTTAACGTAGTTTTAGATGAGGTTTGCGTGACCATAACTTATACAGACGCGCTGCAAAAGGAATTAACAGAACGGGCGGAACAGAATGGAAAAATTCAGATAAAGCAGAGGGGCAACGAGCTGATTTTAACGGCAATGGGCGTTTCAAAACACGCCTCTGCTCCCGAAGGCTCGGAAAATGCGCTGTTTTGTGCGGCAAACTTTTTAAAAAGCTGTTCTGAATTGCCCCAGGCGGACAGAAATATTTTCAGCGCAGTTACAGAACTTTTAAAGGGGTTTTATGGAGAGCCATTTGGCATTGAGCACCAGGATAAAAATTTTGGCAGGCTCACCTGCGCCAACGGAATTGCAAAAATGAACAATGGACGGTTAGCGTTAAGCTTTGATATCCGCTACGGAACAGAAGCTGACGGCAAAACCATTATTGATAACATCAACCGTGTGCTTACAAGCAAAAATTGGGGCATGACGGAACTGGAAAACAGAGCGGGTTTTAACAATGATGCGGAAAAAGAAGTTGTAAATGCCCTGCTTGCCGCCTATCAAACGGTAAGCGGCGACTATGGAGCAAAGCCGCAATACAGCGCCGGCGCAACCTATGCGGCACATTTAAAAAATGCTTTCAGCGTGGGGACCTGTGCTCCTTATAAATTTAAGCTGCCTGAAACTTTACCTCAGGGGCATGGCGGAATTCACCAGAAGGACGAAATGCTGCACATAGCGGGATTTTTAGAGGGAATTAAAATTTTAATTTTGATGATTCTAAACGCTGATAAAGCAATTCATAAATAAAAACCGGGGATTTTTCCCCGGTTTTTATTACATGAGGGGCGCAAACAGGCGGACAACTTTCTGCACAAAAGATTTTATGCGCCCGCAGGCGCAGTCCTCCGGCAAAATTTCACCGCTTGACCTTAACATGTTCAAAAAGTCGTCCCGCATCTGGTTCACAGCAGAACTGTTTAGCAGCAGAACGCCGCATTCAAACTGCAGGTAAAGGCTTCTGTAATCTAAGTTAGCTGAGCCGACCACTGCCACCTGGTCGTCGGAAACAATAGTTTTTGCATGAACAAAGCCGCTGGTAAACTCATAAATTTTTACACCCTCGTCTAACAGCGTCTTATAATAAGACTGGGTTGTGAAATGAACAACGCGCTTGTCCCAGATGTGGGGCGTTAAAATCCGCACGTCCACGCCGCTTTTTGCGGCTAGCGTCAGTGCAGTTACCATATTGTCATCGATAATCAGATAGGGCGTGGTGATATATACATAGTCTTTCGCGTTGTTTATAATCTGAAGATAAACCTGTTCGTAAACGTTTTCTAAATCCATGGGGCTGTCTGCAAAGGGAACCACAATGCCGTCGTCTGCAATGTCGCAGGCTGTTTCGTTCCAGGGATAAAACGCCTCATAATTCTCCTGCTGCTGGGTGCACACCGACCACTGCTGCAAAAAGATTAAAGCAAAGCTCCACGCTGCGTCACCTGTTACTTTCACTGCCGTATCCTTCCAATAACCAAATTTTTCAATTTCATTGATATATTCGTCTGCCAGATTATTGCCGCCTGTAAAAGCAGTTTTTCCGTCAATCACTGCAATTTTACGGTGGTCTCGGTTGTTCTGGCTGGTGGTCAGTAGTGGCTTGAAGGGGTTAAAAACCGCACAGGATATGCCCTTATTCTTTAGAGTCTGACAATAATTTTTCGGCAAAATCCAAAAACAGCCAAAGTCGTCGTAAATAATCCGCACGTCTACGCCGCATTTCGCCTTTTCTTCTAAAATATCTAAAATGGTGTTCCACATTTTCCCCTGATGGATAATAAAATATTCCAAAAAAATATATTTTTCCGCTTTTTTCAGCTCTGCTATGAGATGCTCAAACATATCCTCCCCGGTTGGAAGATATTGCGTTTTTGTGCGACCAAACGCAGGAAAACCCGCATAGGACTCTAAATAGCGGATTTGAGGCTTAAAGTTGCTGGGTACCTCGCCCTGGTATGTGTTTTCAGGAAGCCGAAACAGCCCGCGGGTTTTGGCATAGGTTTTTTTCAAAATTCTTTTGATACGTCTGGTGGAGGACTGGTTTGTAAAAAACAAATAGAACAATCCGCCGAACAATGGGAACAGCAAAATTAAAAACACCCAGGTAAATTTATAAGCGCCTTTAAAGCGCTGCATGACAAGGCAAAGCGCCACATAAATGCTGACGGCAACAAAGACCCAATGAAGCACAATAAAATATTTGCTGGTGAATGCTGTTAAAAAAATTAAAAAGGCAATTTGCACCAGCAGCATTAAAATGATTAACAGACGTTTGCGAAACAGCGGCCCAAACCAGCTGTGCCGCATGCGATTATTTTTCGTTCCCATATTGTTTTTTCCTTTTCTGATAGAGTGCGTTTCCGATAAAAGAAGCGGCAGAAAGCAACAGTGCAATGCTCAGCGATATAATAAATGTGGGGGAGGTTGGGTCTGTGATGCTCGTTCCCGCAATGGTTGCCGCAATAACGCCTGGAAGCACGCCGGCAAGGCTTCCGGTCATAAACTTCATAAAATCGGTTTTCACCGAGCCCAAATACATGCTGACCAGGTCGACGGGTAAAAACCCAATAATGCGAAGAAAAAAGGAAATGAAAAAATCACTGCCGCGCTGTTTTTCAATCATGTCTGCCACCTTTGGGTGTTTGTCCAAAAGCTTTGTCACCATTGCCGCGCCGGAATAATAGCCAATGGCGTAGGGCAGCGCAAATGCCACCGCCATGCCTGCAATGTTTAACAAAACCGCCCAAAAGGACTGGAATAACAGCCCCACTGCCACTTGCAGCACAATGACGGGAAAGAACACAGAAAGGCTTTTTAATGCGTATAAAATTAAAATAAACAGCACAATAAAAATCGGCGTGGAAGGGGAGTGGGATAAAATATCCTCTGGCGAAAACTTGCCGCCGGACACAAAAAGGAAAACCACCGCAGCCAGCGTCAGAACGACGGGAAGCGTGCGCAGGACGTTTAAAACCATTTTATTTTCAAAAAACTTTTTCAATTTAATTCCTCCGAACCGGCGGCTTCCATTACTGCCTTTCCGCGGCCATGGCATGAATAGGCTGCGCTGTATTATTTTATGTGTAGTATCAATAAAATTATGTAACAAAAAATGCATGAAAAATGGTTCCATGCACTTTCTTACTGTTCGTTAAGTTTCGTCTGACAGCTGCCGACCCATCAATACACCCATAACAGACGCCATCATAAGCCCCCGCGTCCAGCCGCTGGAATCGCCCAGACAGTGCAGCCCGCCGATGTTTGTGTTGAGGTTTTTGTCCATCTTCACACGGTTGCTGTAAAATTTGAGTTCAGGCGAATACAGAAGCGTTTCGTCTGAAGCAAAGCCCGGCACAACTTCATCCATGGCCTGAATAAAATTGATTATGTTAATCATGGCGCGATAGGGCATTGCCGCTGTGATGTCGCCGGCCACCGCGTCCGGCAAAGTGGGTTTCAGGTTGGACTGGGCCAGCTCTTTCTGCCAGGTGCGTTTTCCGTCTAAAATGTCGCCGAAACGCTGAACCAAAATGTGCCCTGCACCCAGCATGTTGGTCAATTCGCCCACCTTTTGTGCATAAGCAATGGGCTGATTAAATGGCTCGGAAAAGTTGTGGGAACACAAAATGGCAAGATTTGTGTTGTCTGACTTCAGTTCTTTATAAGAATGGCCGTTCACCACAGCTAAATCGTCGTCATAGTTTTCCTGGCTGACAAACCCGCCGGGATTTTGGCAGAACGTGCGTACCTTGTTTTTAAAAGGTTTGGGATAGCCAATAAGCTTCGACTCATAAAGTACCTGGTTCACCTTTTCAATAACTTCGTTTCTAACCTCAACCCGAACGCCAATGTCAACAGTTCCGGGTTGATGGGCAATGTTGTGCTCAGCACAGATTTTTTCCAACCAGTCGGCGCCCCTACGCCCTGTGGCAACGACGGTGTGGGAAGAAAAAATATCAAAATTTTTCTTGCCGTCTGAAACCGTTACGCCGCGGCACACATCGCCTTCTAAAATTACATTGATACACTGGTGCCCAAACAAAATCTCTACGCCGTTTGCCAAAAGATATTTCTCAATGGCTAGATATATATCCTGGGCTTTTTCTGTGCCCAAATGGCGGATTGGGCAGTCTACAAGCTTTAATCCGGCTTGGATAGCGCGTTTGCGAATATCCTTCACTGCTTCTGTATTGCCTAATCCTTCCACATGTTCGTCCGCGCCGAATTCCAAATATATTTTATCCGTATAGTCAATGGTTTCCTGGGCGAATTCTTCGCCAATGATTGAGGGCAAGTCTCCGCCCACTTCATAGGAGAGAGAAAGCTTTCCGTCAGAAAAAGCGCCTGCGCCGGAAAAGCCCGTTGTAATGTGACAGTAGGGCTTGCACCCCACGCACTGCTTTGTTTTATCCTTTGGGCAGCGTCTGTTTTCAATAGACTGCCCCTTTTCCACAATCACAATCTTTTGTTTGCTGCCCCGGCGCAGCATCTCAATGGCGGTAAAAATTCCGGCCGGGCCGGCGCCGATTATCACAACATCTGTATTCATGCATATCCTCCAAATTTTATGTTTAAATTTCCAAAAGCAGGTAATTATAGTAATTAAGAATGTGTTTCGCCATTGTCCTGCATGCTGGCAATCCAGCCGGTGAGCAGCTTAAAAATGTTGGCAGAAATGGCCACCTGCAGCACCAAATCGTTCATTCTGTCCTGGTTGTTTTCTGTGAGAGACAAAATAGGCTGGGCCACTGCCGTAATCTGTTCTGTCACATAGGTAAAGGCTTTTGCCTGGTTTTTTACGAATGAGGCGTAGACTGCGGTAATTTCCTCCTCGTTCAAATCCGGCGGAATGATTTTCGAAATCATGGAAATGCTCAGTGTCTGCTTTAAAATGCAGACAATAATTAAATAGGCCAAATGCATTTTAGAATATTTCTTTTTCACCGGAGCAGGAATGATTTTTTGTTTTACATAGTTATTAATCATAGTGGGCGTGATAATTTTATCGTCGTTTGAAACGGCGCTGAAAATGCCCAAATAATTGCTTAACAATATAATAACCTGGTCCATGTAGAGCTCAATGGTCGGCAGCTCGTCCCAGGTCGGCAGATGATATTCTTTTAACAGGCGCTCGCCCTCAGTGAAAATTTCTGTCAGGCGCTCCTTGCTATATTTCATAAGAATCACTCCTTACATAACTATTTTAACACAGAAGTGCTAAAAAAGCAAGAAAACCATTCCAAATTCTTACATGAAATTAACACAAAACCACTTGACAGGGTTTGCTGCATGTGGTAACATAGTATTGAATACCAGAATAATGGAGGTATGAAAAAATGGCTTATGAAATTATAACAGATTCATCATCAAACCTCAGCAAAAGCATGATTAAAGAAATTGGCGTGCGTATTTTACCGTTGTCTTTTTTCATCGGAAACGAGGAATATAAAGGCTATAGAGAAGATGAAGAATTTGATTATGCTTCATTTTATGAAAAACTCAGAAGCAAAGAGAATGTGAAAACTTCGCTTGTCAATACCGATATGTTTATAGACGAATTCGAGAAAGTTTTAGAAGACGGAAAAGATGTGCTGGCAATTTTAATGTCCAGCGGCATCAGCGGCACCTATCAGGCTGCCAAAATTGCGG
Organism: Congzhengia sp.; assembly: GCF_037235575.1. Classification (NCBI taxonomy): domain Bacteria; kingdom Bacillati; phylum Bacillota; class Clostridia; order Eubacteriales; family Oscillospiraceae; genus Congzhengia; species Congzhengia sp. Next base: position 27,004 of record NZ_JAXUNN010000010.1, read on the forward strand.
CGGACACGGTGCGCGAGCGTTTTCCCGACCGGCAGGTTATCGTGATTGATTCGCTGTCGGCCTCAATTGGACACGGACTTTTGGTATATTATGCCGCCAAGCTTCGGGAGGCGGGAAGAACTGTTGAAGAAGCGGCAGACTGGGTTTATAAAAACCGCTTAAAAATGGTGCATCAGTTCACGGTAGATGATTTGTTCTTTTTAAAACGCGGCGGGCGGCTTTCCGGCGGCGTTGCAATTATTGGCACCATTTTGCAGGTGAAGCCGGTGATGCATGTGGATAACGAGGGCCGTTTGATTGTGCAGGATAAGGTAAACGGCAGAAAAAAATCGTTAAACGCCATGTTTGAAATCTTTAAAAAGAACGTGAAAGACCCGCAAAACCAGGTTATTGCCATCTGTCACGGTGACTGTTTAAAGGATGCGGAATATCTTGCGGACAAAATCAGAACAGAAACAGAAGTGAAAGACATTATTATAAACTTTTGCGACCCGGTGATTGGAGCACATTCAGGACCGGGAACACTTGCCCTGTTTTATATGGGGGAAGCGCGTTAATAATAACGAAAAAAAGCGGACGGATTTTCGTCCGCTTTTTTTTATTGACAACACAGAAAATAGGTGATAAAATAAGTTCAAATTTTATTTGTGGGGTGACGAGAAATGAAACTGAACATGCGGTTTCCCGACGGAAAGCCAAAGGCCCTGACCTTTAGCTATGACGACGGTGTTTATCAGGATTTGCGGTTGATTTCTATTTTTAATCAATATGGGCTGAAAGGAACGTTTAATTTAAACAGCGGAAGTTTTGGCCAAATGCCGGGTGACCGGAAAAGTGGAAGAATGACAAAGGAAGACGTGGTTTCGGCCTATAAGGACTCGGGCCACGAGGTAGCGGTGCACGCCTTTACCCATCCGCATTTAGAACAGCTTCCGAATGACCAGGTCACAAAGGAGATTTTAGCAGATAGGGAGAACTTGGAGCAATTGTTTCACACAATTGTCCGCGGCGGTGCATATCCATTCGGAAGTTACAGTGATGAGGTTGTGGGTATATTGAAAAACTGCGGGATTCGGTATTTTCGGACAACGGCTTCTACGGAGCAGTTTACCATTCCGATAGACTGGCTGCGGCTGCCCGCCACCTGCCACCACAAGAACAAGCGTCTAATGGAACTGGCGCAGGAATTTGTAACCGACTCACCGGATTTGAAAGAAGGCTGGCGGCGTGAGCCCTGGCTGTTTTATGTTTGGGGACACAGCTATGAGTTTGACCAGAACACAGAAGACAACAACTGGGACTTGATAGAACGGTTCGCTGAATTTGTCAGCGGAAAAGAGGACGTGTGGTACGCTACCAATATTGAAATTTACGACTATGTTACGGCGTTTCGCAGCCTTGAAATCAGCTTGAGCGAGAAAATAATACATAATCCTACCGCACATACGATATTTTTTGAGTATGAGACAGAAAAACACCACATCAACCCAGGTGCAACTGTTTGTTTTGCATAAAACATCCCCGCCGGTATTCCGGCGGGGTGTTTTTTTATTTTAATAATCTAATGTTGTTCCTGTAATGATGTTATAAATCAATACCTGATTGCCGGTGCTGTTGGGATGTTTTTGGTCAGAAACAACAATTTTTGCTGTATGTTTTCCCTTTGAACCAAGATTAAAGTTGTTATATCCTAACACAAGCTGGTTTGAAGTGATATTGTTATAATAGGTTTCACCGGAACCAACCTTAACGCCGTCAATATAAACGTCATACCTTCCGCCAACAATATTCAGACCGTGTTCAACGGCGAATACATTGCCTTCAAATTCAAACTCGAAAGAGTCACCAGGTGTTACAGACTTCACAAATTGTTTTGGGTCGGTGCCGCCGGTTGTCCACTTGCTGTCTTCAGCAAAAGTTGCTGTTTGTGAGGTTGTGAAACTGGTGCTTACACCGGTGCTTTCAGGAACAAGTTTATCTGCGCGGTCAAGAGGCTTTTGATAATAGCGTCCTGTTTCTAAGCATTTTTTAATTTCATTAAAATACACTGCATATCCTAAATCTGACGGGTGAACGCTGTCCTTTAAATAGCCGGCCTCTTTTGCATTTGCACCGTTTAATTCACGCTTGAGCGCATCTTTCAAGCTGATTTGCGGTATGCCATAGAATTCCGCCACCTGTTCATGGTAAGCTGTTGGGGTAGTGTAAGTTTCATTCGTTGTATAAAGGAACACGATATACGGAACTTTTTCTAAAGCTAACAGGCTTCTCACGATGCCTTCCATATATCTTCTGGTATCGTTTCCACTGTCGTTTACTGCAAATTCAACAAACACAATGTCAGGATCTTTTGAAACTACGTCGCGGTTTAAGCGGAGCAGGCCATACTGCGACGGTGTGCCGCCAACACCCATGTTGTGCCAGGTTACATCTCTGTCTGCTGTTTTAAAGGTGCTTTCAAACCATTTGCCAGTCAGCGCTGCATAGCAAGTTTCCTTTGAATTTGAAGAACCGGTTCCCTGGGTAATGGAACCGCCTAAAAATACGACGTTCACATGGTCATCGCCTTTAAAGGGATCGTTGTTGGCGTTCATAAAGGTCACTTCCTGCACATCTGCCACAGGTTTCAGGTTTTCGTCCCACAAGAGGAGTTTTACCGTAACGGCGTTAGATAGCACAGAGATATTTGAACCAAATATTTTTTCGCCGTCTGTGAAGTTTACCGGCTCTGAGTTGATTGCAACAAGCTTGCCGTTTGTGTCATACTGCGCAATATATGCGGTGTAGGTGCCTTCAATTCCCGCGGAGCTGATGCTAACCTGCCAGTCGACAGATTTCTGATCGTCGCCAACATAAATTGAGGTGTCTAATGCCATTACCACTTTTCCTACAAATGTGCCGGTTGCGCTGTGGCCTGCATTGCCATTTACATCAATGGGGATAACTTCAAACTCAAGAGTTTTACCAAACAAATCGTTCGAAGCTTTAATGGTTGCTTTTCCTGCTTCATCGGCCTTTGCCGCTGCGATGAACGAGCGGGAATCGCCATTAACCGCATAGATTTTGATAATGGACTGGCCGCCGGCCTCTTGTGTATCTTTTCCGCTTACCATTTCAAAATCCCATGTAACGGTGATGAAGTCAGACGTTGTAAGATTTGTTTTATCGCTGGTAACTGTTACATTGGATGCTTTAAATTCAGCTTCTTTTTCATCAACAGGAGGCGTAACGGAGCTTTCCTGTTCCACAATGGAAATGTTCGCCAGGCTGAAGTTCGCCGACTCGTCTGTATCAATTGAGAATTCTGGCATGCGGTAGTGGCTGCCTTCGTAATTACATTCATACTCAAATTCATATTTTGTCCAGGTGCTTTCCAATGCAAAATTTGAAGTAAACGTTGCGTCGTTTGTGCTTACCCAGCTTTCACCGTTATAATATTCATAGTTCCACGCGGTGGGGGATGCCTGGTCTTCATAGCCGTTTACAGACTTCATTCTGCCGAAATAGTCGTCTTTTACAATTTTTTCATTGGCGTTTGTTAGATTCAATGTAGAAGATTCGTGGCTGTTGCCCATAGAACCGGAGAACAGCATGAACGGAACATCGCCCGTTTCACCTGTTTTTTCACCGTAGCCAACACCTAAATAATCTGCGCTTCCGGGAGTGTTAATTGTTTTTGTTCCGCCGCCGTTCTTCACCGTAATGGTGGTTTCCTCTCCGTTACGTTCGTCCCCGATAATGGAACGGTCCATCACAGGAAGCAGATTTTTGCCGACTGCCGCGTCGTTGTCAGCTTTTGCCCAGAACGAAACGGTATATTTTTTCTTGTTGTCAATTTCAACTTCCTGGTGCATTTTGCCGTCAGCTTCTGTCAGCTTTAAAACATTTTCGTTGGCCAAGCCGGAGGCTTCAGCAAAGGAGCTGTCGGCTGTAATGGTGCCGTCGCCTAAAGCAGACGGGGTAAAGGTATCTGCGCCGGCTTTATAAAAATCGCTGCCATTGCTTGCTTTTCTTCCGTCATAATGTGAAAAGCAAGCAGTGGAATCAGATGCGGCTGCAACTGACATGTCGCCGTTATACACAATGTTTGTGGGTTCCACTTTAAAATCATCAAGATAAACAACAAAGTCGTTTGCCTTGCATTTCACAGTTTCACCCTGCGCATTTTCATATGAAAAATAAATTTTTTCTCCGCTGTCGGTGTCGGTAACGGCAACCGCATCTTTTGGCAGTTTAAATCTTAAATCGAATGTAGTATTCCATTCATTTTCAGAAGACCGGGAAAGCGATTCGTTGAGCGTTTCGCGGTAATAGATTTCATAATACTTCCAATCTGTGTCATATTCAATATCCAAGCTTAAATTCGGCCATTTATCTTTCCGGCGCTCTAAGCGCTGTTCAGAAGTCCTCTCCTGAATAATCCACATGGAGCCTTTGGGATTTGCTTTAGCAAATTCCACAACCGCTTCCGATGTTTTAGCCCAAAAGCTGATTTTATAGGTGCGGTTATACCAAAGCTTTTTACTGTTGTCAGAAATTTTAGTATTTAAATCCATCAAACCGTCTTTTGAGCCGCCATATACCATCATAAGTGATTTTGTGGAATCCGGCAAAGCATCGGGCGTATCATCTACAAATTTTACAGAAGCGGCACTTTGGGCTGCGTAGGTAACGCCGTCGCCGCTGCCGGACAGAGTTCCTTGCTCAAAATCGTTGTCCCAGAAAGCCAGTTCTTGGGGTTCCGGCTCCGGCTCTGTGTCGTTGGAATGAGCAGCGGGCTGCAGGCATGCATTGTCTATGGCATATTCAATCCAATAGTCTTTTGACGTTACCGTAGATGATACCGTCACCTCTTTACGGGAATCCTGAAATTCCTGTGTGAAATCGGAAGCGGTGGCAATGGTATGGGCAGCAGAACCAAACCGGAAAAAGAGTTTCATATTGGCCAGCTCGTTGGGTTTTAAATAGCGGCCGCCACTTAAAGCACGCGGCAATGTAAACGTTGTTTTCATTGTGGCCCATTCGCCGGAAATTGTTCCGTCAGGGTTTTTGTCAAAAATGGTGTCACCTTTTACAGAAAAATTAATGTAATATGATCCCGTGTTCTTTTCATCTGTGGTGCACGCTGCGTCTGCGTATGTAGTTGCGCCCTCTGTCATGATAAATACATTAACATTTGGCTGAACTGCATAGTTTTGCGCAGACAAGAGTTTTATGTCCAGTGAAAGCGCATATTCTTTTTCGGGTATCAGTTTCACGCCGGAAATGCCGTCGTTTGAAATGCCCTGGTTGCCGGATTTAACCTCAATATGTGATGCAACTGCACCTTTTGAGCCGTTGGCACCTGGGGTGTAATATGCAGAGTTTACGCCTGCGGTTTGAAATGTTCCGTTAGATACATTATCAAGCTTCATATCTGCATAGCTGAAGTCATTCTCATTTTCAAATGAGAAGAAGAATGCCTCATCTTCTTTCAAATATGAAGAGGCATTTGCCGCTTGAACCGTGACAGCGCTGAGCGTGCTCATCAAAAGTGCAAGCGAAAGAATGAGTGAAAAGATCTTTTTCATATACATTTTCTCCTTGTAAATTTTATATTACAATATTATTATATCATATTCAACAAAATCTTCAACACAAATATTGCAAATTATGTGCATATTTTGTGATGAATATTGCGTTATTGTATAAGAAAATCCCCGCAGGATTTATATCTTGCGGGGATTGTTTTTATTATTTTACTATTTTACTATTCTTGTACCCATGAACCGGTCATGATGGTAAAGAAGCGGTTTTGAATGTTACCGCCGGACGAGTTCGGACCGGGAACCATTTTCAGTTCAACCGTATGCTCGCCGTAATCTAAATCGAATAGTGCGGAGTTATCCTTGCACACCCTTTGATAACCGGTTTGACCATTGTAGTGTACGTCAAAGGTCTTTACCAGATTGCCGTCGACACGAACCTCAATGTTTCCGGCGTCGTTGTGCAAACCATATTCAAAGGCAAAAATATCGCCTGTGAAATTAATCGTCATCGTGTCGCCTACGGTTGTGGAATGTACGTAGTTGCTTCCGGTGCTCCAGTTGCCATTCAGTTTTACAACGCTGCTGTCTGTGGCGGAAATAAAGTTCACTTCTGCAATAGTGCCGCTGTTTTCCATGAGTTTGTCACTGCGAACTACCGGCCGGTGATAATATCTGCCGCTTTCAATGCAGCGAATCACTTCGTCGACAATGATTTGATATCCGGCGGCGTTGGGATGTGTGCCGTCAGAGAAGAAGTCAGAGGCAGGTTTTCCTGTTTCTGCAAGTACTGCTTTATAAGCTTCTAAATCGTCAATTAACGGCAGATTATAGAAGTCAGCCACCTGATTGCCGTAACCATTTGATTGGGTAAGGTTTTGGTTTGTGCTGCGCGTAAAGATGATATAAGGTGGATTATCCATTTCCATCAAAGTGCGAACAACACTTTCCATGTTTCTTCTTGTGTCGCGGCTGCCGTCATTTATGGTATGGCTGAAGAACACAACGTCGGGCTCTAACGCAACTACATCGCGCAAAACTCTCACTAAGCTATATTCAGTTGTAGTTCCGCCAACACCTTTATTCGTGCACGTTACTTTTACATTGTCTGTCGCATATGTTTGCTCAAACCACTTACTAACTTTGGTAACCCATTTGTTTTCTTCTGAACCTGCACCTGCGCCTGCGTAAAGCGAGTCGCCTAAGAATACAACGTTAATTTGGTCGTCGCCGGCAAAGGGGTCTTTGTTCACCGGCATCAGTTCAACCGTTTTTACGCTGGCCAACGGTGTGAACGTGTCGCTCCAAACCATCAACTTCACTTTCACTGCACTGTCCAACACGTTAATGTTAGAACCAAAGGTCTTTTCACCGTCTGTGTAAGAAATGGGTTCTAAGTCAATTTTCACAAGTTTATTGTTTGCGTCGTATTGCGCAATATAGGCAGAAGCCGCACCGGTTTCTGCTGCTGTTACGTTCACTGACCAATTGACAGATGTTTTGTTTAGATCAATGGCCAGGTCAGAGGTCATGGCAAGCGTAATTTTACCGCTAAATACGGCCGTGCCGCTGTGACCGCAGTTGCCGTTTTTATCTACGGGAATTACTTCAAATTCTAAGTTCTTGCCGAACAAATCCTGTGTTGCTTTAATATCTGCTCTGCCGGCTGCGTCTGCTCTTGCAGCTGCAACAAAGTAGCGGTTTGCACCGTCGTTAGCGTAAATTTTGATAAAAGATTTTCCATCTGCTTCTTGAGTATCTTTGCCGCTTTCCATTTCAAAATCCCACGATACGTTGATAGAATCGGAGGTGGTAAGAGATTCTTTGCTGCTAGTAGCAGAAACGTTTGAAGCTTTAAATTCGGAAGGTGTATCTGCCGGAGGCGGGGTTACAGGTTCTTCTCCAGATTCCTGTTCCACAATGGAAATGTTCGCCAGGCTGAAGTTTACGGCCTCGTCCGTATCAATGGAGAATTCCGGCATACGGTAATGGTCTCCTTCGTAATTGCATTCATAGTCGAACGTATATTCTTTCCAGCCTTCTGTTAAAGCCAGGTTAGAGGAAAACTCATCCTGGTTGTTTGTGCTTACCCAGCTTTCACCGTTGTAATATTCATAGTTCCAAGCTGTGGCAGGGTCTGCTTTTAATCTGGTAAAGTAGTCGTCTTTTACAATTTTTTCACCGGCCGCAGTCAGATTTAAAGTAGTAGAACTATGGCTGTTGCCCATAGGCCCCGAGAACAACATGAATGGAACATCGCCTGTTTCGCCGGTTGTGTTGCCATAGCCCATACCAAGATTATAGTCAGGGTTTGCAGGGTCGTTAATGCTAACCTTTGCGCTGTTATCTTTCGGTGTGATTTCAATTGTCGTGTCGTCGCGCATATCTCCAATGATGGAACGGTCCATCACAGGAAGCAAATTTTTACCAACAGCTGCACCATCGTCAGCTTTCGCCCAGAACGAAACGGTATATTTCTTCTTGTTGTCAATTTCAACTTCCTGGTGCATTTTATCGTCTGCTTCTGTCAGCTTTAAAACGTTCTCGTTGGCAATGCCAGAAACTTCGGCAAAGGTGTTGTCGGCTGTAATGGTGCCGTCACCCAAAACAGCGGGCGAGAAAGTGTCGCTTCCGGCTAGGTAGTAGTCCTGACCGTTATTTTTAGTTCTGCCGTCATAGTGAAGGAAAGGAATTGTGGAATCAGCGGCTTCAGCAATTGCCATGTCGCCGTTATACACAATGTTCGTGGGCTCCACTTTAAAATCGTCTAAATAAATTTCGAAATTCTTGGCTTTTTCCGTTACCGATTCGCCGGCCAATGTTTTATATGTATATGTTTTATCTCCATCTGCGTCCGTCGCGGGTGAGTCGCTTCTGTTACCGGGAAGTTTAAATCTGAAATCGAAAATGGTTGTCCAGCCGTCATTTTCAGATGACCGGGAAAGGGATTCATTCAGGGTTTCACGGTAGTAGATTTCATAATATTTCCAATTTGTATCATATTCTACTTTCAGCTCCATGTTGGGCCATTTGTCCTTCCGGCGTTCTAAGCGCTGTTCAGAGGTACGTTCCTGAATAAAGTGCATGGATTTTCCGGTGTTTTTTGCGTAATCTACAACAGCCTGAGAAGTTTTTGCCCAAAAGCTGACTTTATAGGTTCTGTTATACCAAAGCTTTTTGCTGTTGTCGCCGGTTTTGATTTTAAGGTCTAAAAGGCCGTCAGCGGAGTCTTTATAAACTGCTTTAAGAGCCTTGGTAGAATCCGGCAACTCCTCCGGTGTGTCGTCAGTAAACTCTGGAGTGTAGCTCATGGCTTCGTATAAAAGGCCGTCTTCGCCTGTGCCTAATTTTCCGCTCTCAAAGTCCTGATCCCAAAACGCCAGCTCCCGGGGTTCTGGCTCGGGTTCGGGATCAACAGATTCAGAGGTGTAAGCTGCGGGAAGCAGGCAAATGTCGTCTAACGCATATTCAATCCACACATTTTTGCGGATTTCCGGCTTGCCGTTCGTCACTCTTACCGTAACATCTTCGCGAGTAGCATAAAATTCAGATGTAAAGTCAGATGCGGTGTCAATGGAATGTTCCGACGAGCCAAACCGAGCAAAAATCTGGAAATTGGAAAGTTCCCCGGCTTTTACAAAACGGTTGCTGCTAAACTGCGTGGGCACTGTGAAAGTGGCTTTTAAGGTCGACCACTCGTCAGAAATGGTGCCGTCGCTGTTTTTGGTAAACACCGAATCGCCCTTCACTTTAAAAACAGAGTAGTAAGAGCCTGTTGAGGACTCGCCTTCGGTGCATGCCGCGTTGCTGTATGTTTTGGTGTTTTGCGTCATAATAAAGAAATTGACGTTGGGGCATATAGCATAGTTATAAGCTGACAACAGCTTAATGTTCATGGAGATTTCATAATCTTTTCCAGGAATCAGCTTGATGTTGTTAACCCCCGAGTTTTGAATTCCCTGGTTGCCCTCTTTTACCTCTGTGTGCACGGCAACCGCGCCGGCAGAGCCGTTGGCTCCGGGGGTAAAATATGTAGCTGCGCCTGCTGTTTGAAACGTGCCGTCTGATCCATTGTCAAACTGCATGTCGGGTTCGTCTAAATCGCTCTTGTTCTCAAATGAGAAAAAGAACGCTTCTTCTTCTTTGAAATAAGAAGACGCATCTGCCGCGTGCACAGTGATGGCGCTGAATGAGCTCATCAATAGCGCAAGCGAAAGAATGAGTGAAAAGGTCTTTTTCATAAACTTTCTCTCCTTGTAAATTTTAATATACATTCTTATTATACCATATTTCACAAATTCTTCAACACATATATTGCAAATTATGTGCAAATTTTGCAACAATTATTGCACTTTTTGTAAAAAGCTTCCTTAATTGACACAATTTTATATGAAATAATCATGAATATTTTGCTCTCTGTTAAAAAAATACTTTACAATGGACCAATTTTGTAGTAATTTAATATAGAAAGAATTTTTTTTTAAAAATGGGGTGGATGATTTGGCAGAGTTAGATTTTTGGCTGTGGCTGTCTTTAAAAGAAAATTTGGGACACAATAAAATCACCCATCTTTTAGAAATTTTTGAATCTCCTGAACAAATTTTTAAAGCCGCAAAAAAGAAGCTGGCTGAGACTGCCGGGTTAAGCAGTGACGAGGTTCATATTTTGTCTGATAAGGATTTAACGCCCTGCGCCCGGGTGAAAGAACAGTGCCGAAAACTTGGAATTCGGATTTTGACCTATGACAGTCCGTTATATCCGGACAAGCTCCGGCACATTCCAGACCCGCCCTACGTGTTATATGTTTTAAGCCGCAAGCGGATTAATTTAAACGACCGGCCCTGCATTGCCATGGTTGGAAACAGGCTGATGACGGAGTATGGCAGATGTGCAGCAATGGATATTGCAAGGGGGCTGGCTGCGGCCGGCGTTGTTGTCGTCAGCGGAATGGCCCGCGGCATTGACGGCGCTTCCCACTCCGGCGCGCTTTCTGCCGGCGGCATTACGGTGGCGGTTTTGGGCTGTGGCTTGGATCTTGCATATCCTCCCGAGCATTCGGAGATGATGGAGGCAATCAGCATAAACGGCATGGTTCTTTCAGAATATCCGCCGGGCACGCCGCCGCTTCCCCAGAATTTTCCTGTAAGGAACAGAATTATCAGCGGCATCTCAGACGGCGTGGTGGTTGTAGAAGCGCCGGAAAAGAGCGGCGCGCTGATAACGGCAAATTATGCGCTTCAGCAGGGAAGGGATGTGTTTGCAGTTCCCGGCGACATTACCCGCGGACACAGCAGGGGAACCAACAGTCTGATTCGTCAGGGCGCTGTTTTGGTTGCATCTGCAATTGATGTTTTAAGCGAGTATGAGGATGTGTACATAAATACATTAAAACAATGCATAAATAATTCAGAGGAAGAATATAAAGAGGAAAAGGAGCCGGACAGCGCAGCTTTTGCGCCGCTTACTGACGCAAGGTATGACGGGCTGTCTGAAACCGCAAAAAACATATTGACGCGCCTGTCGCTTGACCCCGTGCATTTTGAGAATTTACTGAATGCAACGTCGCTGTCTGCGGATGAGCTTTCCTCAGAACTTACGATGCTGGAAATCGGAGGATTTGTAAAAACGCTTCCGGGGAAGAACTTTATTTTAAACGTCTGATACAAAAAGAGGAGGCCTAAAATGGCAAACAATTTGGTAATTGTGGAGTCGCCTGCCAAGGCGAAAACAATTAAACAATATTTAGGAAAATCATATAATGTGGTAGCTTCCATGGGACATATCAGGGATTTGCCCAAAAGTCAAATGGGGGTAGATTTAGAACATCATTTTGAACCGAAATACATTACAATCCGCGGCAAGGGCGAGCTTTTGTCAAAGCTGAAAAAAGAGGCAAAAAACGCAAAGAAAATTTATCTTGCAACTGACCCCGACCGTGAGGGCGAAGCAATTTCATGGCACTTGGCAAAGCTTTTAAATATAGATGAAACATCTAACTGCAGAATTACATTTAACGAAATTACAAAAAATGCGGTGCAGACAGCCATTAAAGAACCGCGCCCCATTGATTTGGATTTAGTGAACGCCCAGCAGGCCAGAAGAGTGTTAGACCGGATTGTGGGCTATCAAATCAGCCCGATTCTGTGGCGCAAGGTGAAAAAAGGCCTAAGCGCCGGGCGGGTGCAGTCTGTTGCCACCAGGCTGATTGTTGACCGTGAGCGGGAAATTGAAAATTTTATTCCCGAAGAATATTGGACGGTAGACGCAAAACTCAAAACCCAGGCAGGTGAAGAGTTTGAAGCGTCGCTAAACAGCTGCGACGGTAAAAAGCTCAAACCGGAAAAAGAGCCGGAAGTGAAAGCAATTTTAGACGAGCTGGCACAGCAGGAATTTGTAGTGGACAATGTGAAAAAAGGCGAGAAAAAGCGTAATCCCGCTCCGCCGTTTACCACCAGCACTCTGCAGCAGGAGGCGTCGAGAAAGTTAAACTTTACGGTGAAAAGAACCATGATGGCCGCCCAGAAGCTATATGAAGGCGCGGCGGTGGAAGGCCACGGCACCGTGGGTTTAATCACCTACATGAGAACCGATTCGTTAAGGCTTTCAAACGACGCTATAGCAGACGCGCGGGAGGAAATTAAAACAAAATATGGCGACGCACTGCTTCCGGGAAAGCCAAATGTGTATAAAACAAAAAACAGCGCCCAAGATGCGCACGAGGCAATCCGCCCCACCTATGCGTCGATTAAGCCTGCCGATTTAAAAGAATCGCTTCCCGCAGATATGTATAAGCTTTATAAGCTGATTTGGGAACGGTTTATCGCCTGCCAGATGAAGCCGGCGGTTTATGAAACGGTAAACGCCGACATTAAAGCCGGCAGGTTTGGTTTTAAGGCCAGCGGCTCAAAGCTGGTTTTTAAAGGATATATGAGCGTATATGTGGAGGGACGCGACGACGATAAAACAGAAAAGGACAAGGTGCTTCCGCCCCTTTCAAAAGATGAAATTTTAAAACTGTTAAAGCTTTTGCCCAACCAGCACTTCACCCAGCCGCCTCAAAGGTTTACGGAGGCAACGTTGATTAAAATGCTGGAGGAAAAGGGCATTGGCCGCCCCAGTACCTACGCTCCGACCATCACCACAATTACAGCGCGGGGATATGTCACGCGTGAGAAGAAGCAGCTGCTTCCAACAGAACTGGGTTCGGTTGTTACCGACATTATGACGGAGCATTTTCCGAACATTGTAGGCATTGCATTTACCGCAGATATGGAAAAGGATTTGGACGAAATTGAAGAGGGCGAAATCGACTGGGTAAAAATCGTAGAAGATTTTTACGGCCCCTTTGAAAAGACACTGAAAACGGCAGATGAGAAAATCGGCAAGGTGAAAATTGAGGACGAGAAGTCTGACGTTATCTGCGAAAAGTGCGGTCGAACCATGGTGTATAAAATGGGCAGGTTTGGAAAGTTTTTAGCGTGCCCAGGCTTTCCGGAGTGCCGGAATGCCAAGCCCATTGTGAAAGAAACCGGGGCAGACTGCCCCAAATGCGGCAAAAAGATTTTGGAAAAGAAATCGAAAACAGGCAAAACCTATTTTGGGTGCGAGGACAACCCAAAATGTGATTTTATGACGTGGGATATGCCCGTGGCAGGTGAAAAGTGCCCGAAATGCGGCGGCCTGCTGCTTTCTAAAAAAGGCAAAAAGAAACAAATTGTCTGTGCAAATCCCGACTGCGGTTATACAAAAGAATAAAAAAAGGCTGTACAGTAACGCTGTACAGCCTTTTAAAGTTTTAATAGTCAAGCACGGTGATTTGTGCGCATTCGATTTTCGGAACAGTAAAGGAAACATATCCTTCTTTTTGGGTAAACGGAATTTCTTCCATTGACGGCGCCAAATAAACCTTTTTAATTTCTTTTTCCGTTTTAATTTTTACATCTATGTCGAATACCGGCACAATGTCTTCAATAATTTCAACACCGTTTCCACGTTTTACAGGAATGGCGTAAAGGGTGTGGCAAACCAGTCTGCTGTTTTCAGCCTGGTCCATCAACGTGACAACGCCCTGGGCCGGGAGGCTGGTTTCAAGGGTTTTTCTTTCAGCAAGCAGTTTGTCTAATGTGTGCATTACAACACGCTTTGCAATAAGCGGACCCCGGGTTGCATATTCGGTGAAAATTTCCCACCCGATGTATGCGCCGTCCTTGCCTTCTGTTATGCCGGCACCGCCGTAAACGCCGGAGGAGGGGGCGTGTCTGTGAGAGCAAAAATGCTCAGCTGTTCTGTTAAAGTAGGGGTCACGGCGGGAGGCAAGCTCTTCGCCTGTGGTTTCGCATCGATAGCCCTGCGCATAGATGATGTAGTCAGAAATGTCCATATCGGGAATGTCAAAACCGGCACGCAGATAGTCCGGGCAAAATTCATTTTTGCCAACAAATTTTGCACCCAGGTCGAAAGCAAAGCTGTCGTTTTCTTTTTTCAAACCAGCCGTGCCGGTGGCTAAAATTTTGCCGCCGTTATCTAAAAACGACTGTATTTTCTTTTGAAATCCCTCATCTAACCGAACGGCATCCGGCAAAATCAGCACACTGTATTTGTTAAAGTCCGATTCAAAATCCACCACGTCGAACAGATAGTGGCCCTCCAGCAGCATGCGCACAGCGCCTGCCGTTGCACCGGAAACCCTTGCGCTGTCTGATGTTTTATAATAAGTCGCGGCAGCCTCGGTAGAAAACAGGGCAATGTCGGTTTTTGCCGTAACATGATCCAGCCACGGCTCTTTTTCTTCTAACTCTTTATAGGCCGCACCAATAAGGTTATAGGTGGCCATGTCCATTTCACCGTTGGGTGCTAACTGGTCGCCTACAGAGGATTTTGCGCCGTTGGCCGCGGCTAAGGCCGCCTCATAGCGCAGTGCATTTTTGTGTTTAAATCCGCCGAACTCGCCCCATGATTCGTGAAACTTTCCTGTCATACCCAAAAATTCTTTCCCCAGCCCTTGTGCGTAGCGCGCAGACAGCGGAAAATGGTCGTAGCCCCAGCCGCCGGTGGGCAGGCTTTCCAGTTCTAAATGGGTGTTAAAGTCCGCCAAGTCGCGCCTGCCGTTTACTATGTGGCCGCCGTTGTGGAAAACAGGAAGGCCGGGTTTTACAGAATCGATGGTTTCGCGCACACTGCGGCAATAGTTTGCATAAACCCGCTCTGCCAGGTCTAACGCATCGGCTTCGTTTGCAGGGTCTTTGCCCTCAGCAATGAGCTGGGCAACACAAGCGGGACAGTAGCATTTTCTCACCGACATAATATCTAAAAAGATGCCGTCGGCGTCGTAACGTTCACACACCTCTTTAATCTGCGCCAGTAGATAGGGTAAATAAGGCGTGTTTAAACAAAACATATGATATCTGGGAATTGAAAAGTCTGGCATCAATATGTTGCCGTTTTCGTCTCTGTAGTGGGCCAGCCATTCAGGATGTTCCTTTGCAGCTTTTTCGTCGTAACCCGCGCTGATGTAAACAGGCGTTTTCACGCCAATTTCGTGGGCCGCCTCAATCTGCTCTTTTAGTAAATCGAAAGAAAGGCCGGGGTGCATCTCGTTGGCGTCGGACGGGTGGTAAGCCCAGCCGTGGTGACACTTTGAAAACACAGTGATGGAATTTACATGCCCGGCTTTTAAAGCTTCCTGAAACTGTTTTTTCGAAAAACGCGAGCCAATGCCGTCAATTTTTTCTGAAGTATGAAAGTCTAAATGTACCTGTCTGAAATTCATTTTTCCTCTCCTTTATTTTCTTAAAAATTTAGGTTAAATAGATTATATACCACGTTGATTTTAAAGTCAACAATATTCATTGACAATCCAATATAAAATAATGCTTGACAGGAAACGAATTTTCAGATAAGGTATAAATAATATCAGGCAGGGGAGGAAACTTTTATGTTAAGTGAAGCTTCCAAAAAACGCTACAGCGCTTTTTGGCAGAACGATGCAACAGACCGTTTTTTGGTATATTTGTCTGCGCCCGATGGCAGCAAAAGCCCGGCGCCGGATTTTTCCGGACTGACAGAGGATGAGGTTAACTGGAAAGTACGCATGGATTTTGAATTCCGCGTGCTGCGGGAAAAGGAACGTATTTTGCATACAAATTATTATTGCGACGGGTTCCCAACCATATTTACAGATTTTGGACCGGGTTCTTTGGCGGCTTGCATCGGCGGAAGCTTCCAGGTGGCAAAAGACACAGTTTGGTTTGACCGCAATCCGATTATAAAGAATTGGGACAGCTATCCCGAAATTAAAATTTATAGAAATTCTGAAATGTGGCAGGCAACGGATACCTATACCAAAATGCTCTGCGAGGCAGGAAAGGGCATTTTCTATACCTCCATTGCCGACATCGGCGGAACGCTTGATATTGCCGCGTCGCTCAGAGGCACCAGCGAGCTGTTGTTGGACATGTATGACAATCCTAAGCAGGTAAAGGAACTGGTGAAAAAAATTCAGCCTGTCTGGAAAGAGGCGTTTTTCCATTTAAAAAGTATAACAGACGGCTATCAGGACGGCGTAACAAGCTGGATGCCCATTTGGTGCGAAAAAGCATATTTTCCGCTGCAGTGCGACTTTTCCGCAATGCTGTCTGCGGATATGTTTGAAGAATTTGTCCTTCCGGACTTAATTTATCAAACAGAGTATCTGGATCACTCCATTTACCATTTGGACGGACCGGGTGAACTTCAGCATGTTGACCACCTGCTTTCCATTCCGCGTCTGAATGCCATTCAATGGATTCCGGGGGCCGGCAATGCAGATGTTGCCGACGAATGTTGGTTTGAGCTGTATCAAAAGATACAGGCAGGCGGAAAGGGCTTGGTTTTGTTTGTTAACAGGCCGGAGCTGCTTGAAAATCTGTTAAAGCACATTTCGCCCAAAGGCGTTTATATTTATGTGACAGACACAGATGATTATACGGCTAGACAATTAAAGGAACTGGTGGAAAAAACAAAAATATAACATTAAGGTGCAACTGTCTTGTCGGCAATGAAAGCGGATCATATTGAAAATATAAAGAAATGGAGAGAACGTTATGGAATTTATATCATACAAAGACACCTCTGTCAGATTATCGGGGCGGTGGGATACGGAACGGTTCGGCGCGGCTGTAACCACGGCGCCGGGGGGCACAATAGAACTTGCGTTTTGTGGAACATGCGCTGTTTTACACTTTGACACAGACTGGAACGAACATCCTTTTCCCCATCTGTATCTTAGCGTGGACAATGGTGCGAAACTGGAAACACCTTTAAACCGGTATTTACGGATTGAGTGCGAAACAAGCGGGGCGCATTTTATCACGGTTGTCTTAAAAGGCGCCATGGAGCAGCAGCACCGCTGGCATCAACCGCTGGTGGGCAAGCTTTCCTTTTTGGGATATGAAGCAGAAAAAAGCGGCACATTGCCGCAAGACGATCGCCGCGTAATTGAATTTATCGGCGATTCCATCACCGAGGGAGTTTTAATCGACGCATTTTATAACGACGAGCGCATAAACCAGAAAAACAGGCCCAACCAGGACGATGTAACCGCCACCTATGCATATCTTTCCGCCCGGGCTTTGGGGCTGAAGCCGGTCATTATGGGTTACGGCGCCGTGGGCATAACAAAGGGCGGCTGCGGCTCTGTGCCAAAGGTGATAGAAGCATATCCCTATAACTTCAGCGGTTCTTTTGCACAACCGCAAAACCCTGACATCATTGTAATTAACCACGGCGCAAACGACAGGGGCGCCAAGGAGGAAGACTATTTAACAGGTTATTGGGAATTTTTAGAGCTTGTGAGAAAAAGAAATCCGGCTTCTAAAATCGTGGTTTTAAGCGCGTTTTGCGGCGCGTTCCACGAAGCGCTGGGCGAAATGGTGAAGCGGTTTAACGAGCAAAAAGGGGAAGCTGTTACATATATCGACTCTTACGGCTGGATTCCGGAAGAGCCTCTGCACCCGCTTCGCGACGGGCATTTTGAAGTTGCCCGGCATCTGATTCCTGAACTTAAAAAACTGCTTTAAAAGGCCCGGTGTCATGACACCGGGCGGGCAGCCTTTTTTCGGTATGCAGACGGCGGCATGCCGCAGGAGTCTTTAAAGGCGCTGCTGAAATGTGAAAAGTTAATAAACCCGACAGACAGCGCAATTTCAGAAACGCTGTCTGTTGTTGTTTCCAAAAGCTTTTTTGCCCGCAGAATTCTAACGCTTTTAATATAGTCGTTAATGGTCATGCCGGTTTTTTTACGGAATTCGCGGCACAAATAATATTTGCTGGTGTGAACGGTTTTAGAGAGCGCATCTAACGTTAAATTTGATGCAAAGTGGTTATTGATATATCCGATTAGCTGGTCAACGGCGCCGCAGTTATTTTTCGGCGCCGCCGCAGTGGCGGCTTTGCACAGCAGAAATAAGTCCAGCACGTTTTTCAATAAGTTCATTGGTGTTGTGTCGGTTTTCATGGAAAGAAAAAGCCCGTCGGCCCTGTCGTTTGCCTCGCCGCTTAAATGAAAATAATTTCCGCCGCGGGTGCCAAATAGGGTATCGATGGTAGTGCTGTCCCCAATTTGTGTAAGCAGACGGTTCATTTCATTTTTCTGAATGACAATTTTGCTCCTGATATATTCGCAATGTTCAGACGGCACAGTCATGTGGGGCAGCTCGCTGTCAATAAAATAAATATTTGCAGGCTCTAAAGGAAAAATTTTGTCGCCGCAGACCACATTTCCGCCGCCGGACAGCACGTGAATTATTTCATAGCTGTTGTCGAAAAAATGGCGTTTGTGGTTTAAAACATCTTTTCCCTGCTGGCGGTATTTCCATTGAATGAATGCGGGCATATCCATCACCTCTGCATAAAGCATAGCACAAATATGGCGCGTTGTCTACTTAAAAAAGCAATGTCAGCAAAAATTACCGCAATTTCGCAAAAGAATTTTATTATTCCTGTGCTAAACTGAAATTAAAAAATAGGAAAGGATTTTTCAACCATGGAAAAATTTAAAGGCATTTTCCCGGCGCTTTTAACGCCGTTTGATGAAAACAACCGTTTTAACGAAAAAGCGCTGGAACAACTGATGGAGATGAATTTGAAAAAGGGCGTTCAGGGCTTTTATGTTGGGGGCAGCACGGGGGAGGCATTTTTGTTATCTGAATCTGAACGAAAGCAGCTTTACCGGTCTGCGGCGCAAATTGCAAACGGGCGGTGTACGCTGATTGCACACATCGGCGCAATCAGCACCGACCAGGCAGCGGAGTTTGGAAAAACCGCTTTAGAGTGCGGCTATGACGCAATTTCCTCTGTGTCGCCATTTTATTACGGTTTCACGTTTCCTGAGATTAAGCAATATTATTTTGATCTTGTAGGCCAGGTGGAGCTGCCCATGATTGTTTACAATATTCCCAAATATTCGGGTGTGACCTTAAGCGCGGACAATATCGGCGAGTTTCTGTCTGACGACCGGTTCATCGGCGTGAAACATACGTCAAATGACTATTTTGCAATGGAGCAGTTTAAATCGGCCTATCCGGACAAGGTGGTTTTCAACGGGTTTGACGAGATGTTTTTGGCAGGCCTCGCCATGGGGGCAGACGGCGGCATTGGCAGCACCTATAACTTTATGGCGGAAAAGTTTGTAAAAATGCATACGCTTGTGAAAGAAGGCCGCTTAAGCGAAGCACAGCCCATTCAAAAAGAGGTAAACCGCATTATTGCGGCGCTTATAAAGGTTGGCGTTTTAAAGGCCGAAAAGGCAATTTTAAAAATGATGGGAATTGACTGCGGCGCCCTGCGAAAGCCCTTTGGTCAGTTAAGCAAAGAAGAAGAGTCCTATGTTTATGAAACAGTGAAGAACCTGTTTTAAGCTTAAAATAACGAACAGCGTCTTTCCGGCAGGAAAGGCGCTGTTTGTTGTCCCACAATAAAACAGTTGCAATTGGCCGTTTGATTATGTTATAATATAAAATACCGGAGAAATTACTTATTCGGTGTGATATTCACGTTTAGGAAAGGCAGATGGAAATGAACTTAAAAAGAAATGTTACGGCAATCGGATTTATTTTAACATTTATTTTGACAATTAGTATTTGCACGCCGGCATTTGCTGCAAACCAGCTTCCCGCTCCTGCGGGGCCGGTCTGGGGCGAAGGGCTGAATATAAGCTGGAATTCTGTTGAAAATGCGGCAGGTTACGAAGTGGCGATTTATTGCGGCTCAAGAAAGGCAAATACGGTCACGGTGAAGACCACAGAATTGGATTTGACAAAGCACGTTGGATATGGCGGTACATATAAGGTTCGTGTGGTTGCTTTAGGAGACGGCACAAATTACACGGACAGCGCATTTTCCAGCTTTTCAGAGGATAAGATTTTGCGCGGTGACACTGCTGTAAAGTATGACGTTTATGTAGACGCGCAAAACGGAGACGACTTTGGCGCTGGAACCATGGAAGACCCATACCGCACCATTGAACGTGCCCAGGGATATGTCAGCATGGCCGCAAGTTTAGTGAATTTCGACGTGAACGTAAACCTGCGGGGCACGTTTTATTACGGTGAGGACGAGCTGTCCCGTTTTGTTACGTCAAGAACAAGCAACATTAAAAACCGCGGCGGCTCCGTTGTGGACTCCTACGAAATTCAATCCGCAGTAAGAATTGGAAGCGGAGATAAATTGCGCAATGGCAAGCAGACCATTTATAAAAACTGGGACGGATATGAGGCCGCTCTTAGCGGAGGAAAACGCATCGGCGGCTGGCAGCTTTATGACAGCGAAAAAAATATTTGGAAAGCAAATGTGGGAACCGATAAACGGGCAAGAGAAGCGCGGCAGCTTTATATCAACGGAAACCGCGCCATGCGGGCACGTTCCGCTTCCATTCCCGAGGGCGCTCTTTTTTCCGGCAAAACGCAGTATGTGGGAAAAGACCTCGGCATGCAGAACTGGGAACATTTGGACGATGTGGAATTTGTGTATTACAGAAAATGGTGCAGTTACCGTGTGGGCGTTCAAAGTGTTGCGCCGGAGGGGGACAAATATGTTGTAAATTTCGACCCCCATGCATGGGATTTTGCCACCAATCCCCACTCCTCAAAAACAGAAATTACGTTGACTGACGATTTGGAGTATATTGAAAATGCATATGAGCTGTTAGACACAGAGGGCGAGTTTTACATTAACCGCCACACCGGCGACGTGTTCTATATGCCGGAGCCGGGAGAGGACATGACAAAGGCAACTGCCGTTGTTCCTGTTATCGACGAGCTTTTAGTCATTGAGGGCGACAGCGTGACAAACCGCGCCGAAAATGTTACCTTTGACGGAATTCACTTCACTGAAACAACTTGGCTTCGGCCCAACGGCGCGATGGGGCACCTTTCCAACCAGAGCGATGTCAGCCGTCACGAGGGAAAGCTTTATGAGGCGGCTATTCGGGCACAGACTGTGAATAACGTCAATTTTCAAAATTGTGTTGTAAATAACGCGGGAAATATGGGAATTCTTTATTTAAAGCAGTTTCAAAACTGTACGCTTATCGGAAACGTGGTGCGCGACACCTCCGGCGTGGGCGTGGTGTTAGGCGACCCCAGCCAGGGTTACGGCGGTAACAAGGATTATGCGGCCGACCCCGCCAATGCCAACGAGGGAAATTTGGTTTCCAACAACTACATTCATAACATTGGGCTTGATTTTCCCAGCGCGACCGGGTTTGTCGGCGGCATGCTCCGCAATACAAAAATCACTCACAATGAAATTTCCTCCTGCACCTATTCGGGTATCTCCGTTGGCTGGCACAGCGGCGCCGATCAGGTTGAGGTGGGAAACGAAATCTCCTATAACTTAATTAAAGACGTTTTAACAGCCGGAATTGACGACGGCGGACAGATTTATCATTTAGGTCCCACCGCCGGCGACGAAACCACTCCGGGATGGCTGATTAAGGAAAACCATTTGGTGAACACATATGGCTCGGTTTCGCCCATGTATGCCGATAATTCGTCTTCCTGGCTTACCTTTGAAAGAAACGTGGAGAGCACAAGATATTCTGTAAACGACGACCAGATCCGTGCAGGTTATGCCCAGGGCGGGGGAAATATTTCAAAAAATATTTTATTTAAGGATAACTTTTTTACCAACGGCAGGTTCCGCGACAGCGCCACCAACACCTGGATTGAGGGAGACCGGAAAACGCTGTATAACGAATATGTCGGCAACAAAAAATATCCCAACGAATCCTGGCCGCAGGAGGCATTGGCCATTATCAATAAGGCGGGTTTAGAGAGCCGGTATAAAGACATTAAAACAGACAAGGTAAATTTGATTACTGACGGCAGCTTTGAGCACACCAAAACCAATTATGCCATGCCATGGAAAGCCGCCCAGGCCAAAATAACAAGAAATTCTTCCGAGCGGACAGACGGGTTTTATTCCGGACGGGTTGAAATGACCGGAAGCAGCGGCACCATTTCACAGACGTTTCGGATGGACACCTCGAAATCGTATGACATCAGAATAAAAGCAAAGGGAGACGGCGTTTCCACACACCTTACAGGCGTGTTGACGGTGGGCGGAAAAAGCGCCATTGTTTTAGACGGAGACGTAATCCCGGACAGCTTTACCATGATTGGCTCCCACCTTCGGGCGTCGTCAGATGAACAGGTGTTCGAGGACGTAACCTTAACCATTCGGTTTTCTTCACTTTTAAACGGTGACGCTGTGTATTTGGAGGAGTGCTCTGTGGTTGAAGCCGGGCAGGATAAAATCGTCATGAACATCGACACGGTAAATTCCAAGGCCACGGTAGAATATTCCGGGGCAACGGAGAACAAATCTGTTGTCGCTTCTTTGGCGGTTTACAATCCCCAGGGGTCCCTGACGGATATTTTGTGGAACACAGAAACCATTCGCGAGGGAAGCTCTGAAATTTGGGAATATCCCTTTCCTGAAAACACACACAGCGGCGACACGTTAAAACTGTTTTTGTGGGATGCAATATCGCTTAAGCCTTTCGTGCCCTATGAAACGGTTATCATTCCTTAAATAAAGGAGAATGAGTATGAAAAAAACAATTTGTCTGCTCGGGATGCTTCTTCTGTCTTTTGCACTTGTGTCCTGCGGCAGCGCTAAGAAAGAAAAACAGGAAACAGTGGTTCGCAAAACTGCAGAGCAGTTTGCAGGCTATCAGATGGAACAGGCTTCGCTGAAAAAAGCCGGAAACTATGAAGAAGGCGGCGTAAGCGCCGTTGTTACGGGATTGTCTTATGAAGACGTTGTGACAAAAATAAATCTGCACATTAAAAACGACACAGACAGCCCCTTGCGGGTTATGACGGCCAATCTATCTATTAACGGGCTTATGTCAACAGACAGCCTGTTTTCTGAAATACCGGCAAAAAGCGAACAGGATGGATTTGTAGAAATCAGCAACGAGTAGTTCGGCAAGATGGGAATTGAAAAAATAACAGAAGCAGAGTTTGTTGTTAAAGTGTTTGACAGCGACAACAATGAAATTATGCAGTCGGAGGTCATTCGCGTAGAAACAGACGCGCCGGCGTCTTATAAACAGAACTATGACGACAGCGGCTTTGAAATTTACAATGAAAACGGCGTAAAGCTCTCTGCCCGTTCCCTTCAGAAAAGCGAACTTTCTGACAACATGGAAATCGTCTTTTATGCCGAAAACAACACAGACAGCGCAATTTCCATCATGTCTGGCAACGTTTCGGTGAACGGAAAATCAATTGAACCGCTTTTCGTAATGTCTGTGGGAGCAGGTAAAAAGGCTGTGGATACCATGGTTTTTTATGACAAAGATTTAAAGGAACTAGAAATCGGCGAAATTCAAACCGTTGAGGCAAAATTTAAAGCCTTTAACGAGAATTTAGAAACGGTTTTTGAAACAGATGCGGTAAAGGTGCCCATTGCCTAAGCAATCTGTAAAAATCATCATAAACAAAGCTTTTCCCGCATAGGTTTACTATATAGCCTCAAGCGGGGGAATAAAGTTGAAAAGAAAACAAAAATTTATTGCCAATACTTTTTTGCTCACCGTGGTTACGCTGTTTATGCGCGCGGTGGGCGTTTCTTTTAATGTATATATTGCAAACAAAATCGGGGCCACGGGCATGGGCCTGTTTTCGCTGATTATGTCTGTTTATAATTTTGGCGTTACGTTTGCCTGCTCGGGCATTAATCTGGCGGCGACGAAAATCGTGTCGGAGGAGCTGGCTGTGGGCTCAGAGGGCGGTGTGCGGCGCGCTGTGCGCAGGTCCGCCGTGTATGGACTGATTTTCGGCGGGGCGGCCTTTTTGTTGATTTTTTTCGGCGCGCCCTTTGCAGGAAATGTTCTTTTAAATGACGAAAGAACGATAAAACCTTTAATGATTTTAGCCGTTTCGCTTCCCTGCGTTGCAATGTCGGCTGCCGTCAGCGGCTATTTCACCGCCGTCGGACGGATTTATAAAAGCGCGCTGGTTCAGGTGGCTGAGCAGCTTATCCGTGTGGCCGGATGTGTTATCCTGCTGGACTTTTTGGGCAGAACGGATGCCCAGGCGGCCTGTAATTCCGTTGTTGCAAGCGGTTGCGCGGCAGAAATTATTTCATTTTTTATGATTTTTATTCTTCTAAAAATTGACATGAAACGATATTCCAAACGCGGCGCAAGCCAGGGCATTACCAGGCGTATGCTGTGGATTGCCCTGCCTGTGGCGGTGAGCTCCTATGTGCGTTCGGCCCTCAGTACCATTGAGCACACCATGATTCCAAAGGGATTAAAAAAACACGGCAGCGACGCTGATACGGCCCTCTCGTCCTACGGAATTGTTCACGGCATGGTAATGCCGCTGATTTTCTTCCCCTCGGCGGTGCTTCAGGCGTTTTCGTCTCTTTTAATCCCTGAGGTCACCCGTTACCACAAAAGGGGGGACACAAATAAAATTAATGCGCTGATAGAAAAATCACTGTATACAACATTGGTGTTTTCCATTGGTGCAAGCGGAATTATGTTCTTTTTTGCGGAAGAAATCGGCATGGCGGTGTATAAAAGCCCAGAGGCCGCTTACTTTTTAAAAATGATTGCTCCGCTGGCGGCGGTGATGTATGCTGACGGCGTGGTGGACGCTGTTTTAAAGGGGTTAAACCAGCAGGTTTATTCCATGGGCTACAACATAGCGGACTCAGCGATCGCCATTGTTTTAATGATGTTTTTGCTGCCTGCAAAGGGAATAGACGGCTACATCATCATTATTTATGTAACAGAAATGGTAAACGCTTTTTTGAGCATTAACCGTCTGCTGCACGTGTCAGATTTTAAAATTCATCCCTTAAAGTGGACGGTGCTCCCGTCTATCGGCATTTTTATGTCGGTCTATTTTGTAAAAAGTTTTGGAGGCGCACCGACAAGCACAGGAGCAATCATTGGAATGATCTGCGCGGCTGTCGGAATTTATGCAATATTCATGTTGCTGCTTTCCGCCTGGAGCTTTAAAAAAACATTGGTTGCAAAACGCTTCCCCATATGATAAAATAAAATCATATGAGGAGGCGTTTTTTGTGGCAAATAGCTGGACAAAAGAACAACAGGCGGCAATTGAATCGAACCATCAAAATCTGCTGCTGTCAGCAGCCGCAGGCAGTGGAAAAACCGCTGTGCTTGTGGGCAGAATTATTGCCCGGCTGACGGATAGAACCGCGCCGATTGCGGCGGACAGACTGCTGGTGGTAACCTTTACAAACGCCGCAGCTGCCGAAATGCGGGAGCGGATTATTTCCGCCTTAACCGTCCTCGCGGAGAAAAATCCGGAGGACTCATTTTTGGCAAACCAGCTTTTGCTGATTAAAAAAGCACAGATTACTACCATCGACTCTTTTTGTATTGACCTTTTGCGCAGAAACTTTGTGGCAGCAAACCTCCCGCCGGATTTCCGCATTGCAGACCCCACGGAAAACGCGGTGATGCGCGACGAGGTGCTGGACGAGGTTTTAACAGAGATGTATGACGATGAAACTTATGCCGGCGACTTTTTTGAACTTTTAGAGTCCTACGCCAACGCAAAGGCAAATGATAAAGCCTTTCGGGAGCTGATACATTCTCTGTTTCTGTTTGCCATGAGCCTGCCAAACCCAAAGGAGTGGCTCATACAGGCGGCCGAGGCGTTTCGCGAAAACGAAAATTTTGAAGATACGGTGTGGTGCCGGTTTGTTTTGAAAGAGGCCAAAGCAGAGCTTTTTAAATGTGTATCCGAATATGACTTGATGATTGCGCTAACAGAAAAAGACGGACTTTCGCGCTACCAGTCCATTTTGATGGAGGAGCGGGAACTGTGCCAAAAAGCTGCCATGCAGGAAACCTACGACGGTTTAAAAGCCGCAGTGGAGGACGTTTCATTTCAGACAAGGCCCCGAGTGCCGAAAGACCTGGTTCCAAAGTATGTGGACACCGTGAACGCTATGCGGGACAGGATTAAAAAAAAGCGGATTGGGAAAATCCGGGAAAAGATAATGCCGATTACAGCCGCCCAGCAGGCCGAGGCAATTCAAAACGCCTATCCTGTAATGCGGTGCCTGTCCCAAGTGGTAATAAGACTTTCAGACCGGTTTTTAGAAAGAAAACTGGAAAAGAACATGCTCGATTTTAACGACTGCGAGCACATGTGCCTCCGCGTTTTAACCGATGAAAACGGAGGCCTTTCCGAAACAGCGATTCAAACGCAAAAAAATTATGATGAAATTTATATTGACGAATATCAGGACACCAGCAGGCTGCAGGAAGCAATTTTTTCAGCTGTGAAAGATAAGGACAACCTGTTTATGGTAGGGGACATTAAGCAGAGCATTTACCGGTTTAGAAACACCGACCCGTCTTTGTTTAAAGAGAAGCGGGACACGTTTTTAAAAGAGGAAGACGCGAAAGACCGTAAAATTATTCTTTCAAAAAATTTCAGAAGCAGGGAAAACGTGCTCTCGTCGGTGAACTACATTTTTGAACGGATTATGTCGGAGAAATCCGGCGAGATTGACTATAACGAAGACGAAAAACTCTACCCCGGTGCAATGTTTCCGGAAAGGGCAGTCAGCCCGGTGAACACAGACACAGAGCTGTGCTTAGTTGACGTTTCCGCCATCAAAGAAACAGCGGCTGATCTGGAGACGGAAGATGCGGAAAAGCAAGAGCTGGAGGCCATGTTCACAGCAGACCGAATTGCAGACCTTTTAGAGGGCGGGGAGCAGATTTTTGCTGACGGCGTTTACAGAAAACTGCGCTGCAGCGACATCTGCATTATTTCAAGGAACGTGAAAGACTCCGCTCCAATTTTGGCCGCCGCGTTGTCGGAGCGGGGCATACCCTGTTTTTCTGAAAACACCGGCGGATTTTTAAACAGCTCGGAAATCACTGCGGCCATTGCCATGCTGTCTGTCATCGACAACCCATATCAAGACTTGCCGCTTTTAACCATTTTGCGTTCTGTAATGTTTGGGTTCACGGCAGACACCTTAGCGCGCATTCGGTGCTGCGATAAAACCGTTAGCTTTTACGAGGCCATGCAAATTTGTGCAGAAACAGATTCCCCCGAGGGGGCAGGCGCCCGGGAAGTGCTGGATTTTATTCGGGAATTTATCGGCAAATCAAAATATATGAGCGTCAGCGCTCTGTTGATGGAAATTTACAACACCACCGGGTTTTACGACGCCCAGCAGACGCAGACAAACGGCGCAATCCGTCGCGCAAATTTAAGACTTTTGTATAACCGTGCAAAAGAGTTTGAGAGTACGGGGTTGAAGGGATTATACAGCTTTATTCAGTTCATCAGCGATTATACCGCTGCCGGCGGGGATTTCGATGCGGCAAAAACCGTAGGCGCAGAGCAGGACGCGGTGCGCATTATGAGCATTCATAAATCCAAGGGGTTAGAGTTCCCGGTGGTTATTTTGTTCGGCATGGAGCGCAAGTTTAACATGATGGACTTAAAAAAGGGCGTGTTATTCCACGCAGGTCTGGGATATGGGCCGAAATATGTGGACACAAAACTTCGAATTACCTATCCCTTTGCGCCCAGGGTTGCCTTAGAAAGCGTTTTGAAAGCGGAATGTGTGGCTGAGGAAATGCGGATTTTATATGTCGCAATGACCCGGGCAAAAGAAAAGCTGATTTTAGTGGGGGCAGTAAATTCCGTTGAAAAAAAAGTAAACGCCTGCCCGGAGGCCGGAAAAAAACGCAAAATTTCGGCGGGACTGCTGTCAGAGTGCAGCTCTTATTTAGACTGGATTTTGACGGCGGTATTAAACCACCCCGACTTTGGGGTACTCCGCAAAATGTGCGGCACGGAACGGCAAATCTGTATGGACGACAGCAGATTTTGCCTGAAAATTATTGACAATGCGGCCTGCTTTTTTGCGCAGGAGGAAAAAGAGGTCCAAGCTGAACAGGAGGAAAACAGGAGCGTAGTCAGCCGCATTTTGCCGCTGGTGGAATATCAATATCCAAACCCTGCAGACACTGTTTTACCGTCAAAAATTACGGTAACAGAGTTAAAACGCAGAACTCAGGAGCTGGAAGAAGAGGGCGGCGTTTATCTGTTTCAGCCGCCGAAAACGCTGAACCTGCCGTCAAGAAAGCTGACGGGCGCACAAATCGGAACCGCCTATCACACGGTTATGCAGCACATGGATTTGTCCCTGCCGATTGTAACAAGGGAGGACGTGCACCGCCAGATTCAAGCCATTCAGAGCAAAGGCTTTTTAACCGGCGAGGAAGCCGGCGCGGTGAACCCTGACAAAATTTTAAAGTTCTTTTTGTCCAATGCCGGAAAGCTGATGCTTGACGCAAAAACAATGCGGCGGGAAGTAATGTTTGGCGTTTTAGAGCCGGCAAACGAGCTTTTAAAAGAGTTTCACAGCAACAAAAAAATTATGCTGCAGGGCGTTATCGACTGTGTTGCGGAAACCGACGACGGACTGTGCATCATCGACTATAAAACCGATAGAACATTTCGGCCGGAAGAAACAGTGGAGAAGTATAAAATTCAGCTGGATTGCTACAAAATGGCTGCTGAAAAAATATTTCATAAACGGGTCGCGTGCAAAATTCTATATTTATTTGACGCAGATATGGCAATTTTTTTATGAAATTCTGGAATAAGAGGAATTTTTGTGCAATATATGCAATAATTGTTGAGAAATGCCGTTGAATTTTGCAATATTTGTGTTGCGGATTTGACGAAATATGATATAATGATAAGTGATAATGGGCAAAGGAGTACTCCTTTGTTTGTAAGCATGCTTACAAACAAATTCTACTTTGCTGAAATAGAACAATACAAGGAGGAAAAAGCATGAAAAAAATTATGTCAGTTTTGGTTTCAGCAGTGATGCTGTGCGCATTTATGCTTCCGGCTGCTGCCGCAAATACAGCGGTAAACTATTCTGAAAATCTTTATTTGGGATTTGAAACGGAAGACGAAGCTGCTCTGGGAACAGCTGTGTCAAACGCTAAGAAAGAATTAGTCAGCGGCGGCGTGTTTGGAAGCAGCAGTGCACTGAAGGTCACTGTGAGCGACGACAGCGGTTTCGGCGCATTTAAGTATGATTTGTCGACTGTGGTTGGCAAAAATTATAACGTTTCTGTTTATTTAAAACCGGAAGAAATCACATTTGGTACGGTTAAAGCAATTTTTTATCATGACGCATTGAAAAACGGTGAAACGGCAGACGGCTATGAAGAACTTGTCATGAAAGCGGGCGAAACCACAGAAGACGGTTATATCAGATATTATATTGACAATTATAAAATGAATCCGAACGCAAGGGTTTGGGCATCGTCAGCAGACGGCGGTTCGGCGAATTATCCGAAAACAGACGATTTGGCAACAACACTGGAAATCCGCGTGGGTGCACAGGGTACATATATCATGGACGAGTTAAAATGCGAGCCTGCCGATAATAAAATTCTGCAGGCTGACAGCTTTGAGCTTGCCTCCGGTCTAAGCGCAAATTATGCAAGAACGCCATCTAACTCAGACCCGTGGACAAGCGATGTGTTTGCTGCAAAAATGCTTCCCCATGATCAGGCAAAGCATACGCAGTTAGATGGAAATAATTGCCTTTTTATTGTTGGCAGCGGCGAGCAGGGCGCTTTCTTTTCAGACGTAACTTTAATGCCGGCTACCACATATCGCCTGTCTGCAAAGGTTAGAATGAACAACCTTTCTCGGTCAGTCAGGGCCTTTATGCACAACCCAACCAATACTGCTATTACCTCGGACGAAAATTATTTTTCGTTTACGTCCGGGAAAATGTATGGGCCTGAAACAAAATATGAACAAGACGGCCAGTGGCACGAGTTTGAATATTACTTCCGCACGAAACGCTCGAAAAATGTACCGGAAGAAACATATTCAAAGGACGGATTTGTAATCGACCGTATTGGAATTGCTTGTACAAGCGGCGGCTATGAATCTTGGTATATTGATGACATGTGCTTAGAAGAGGTGAACGAGCTTCCATATAACGGCAGCTTTAACCACAATGGATTTACCGGCGACGCCAAAAACGGCACAATAACTGTTCCTGCATTTGAGGCCGGAGATAAATTCACCACGCTGACTGCTGTCCCTGACGACGGCACAAACGCTGACCGCGGAGATTATTTGAAAGTTTCTTTAGTAGGTGGAAAGAGCAGCGATCCAGATCCCGATAATGCAGAAAAAACAATGGGAACGACACGGCGCTTGCGTGCTGTTGTAAACTTAAAACAGCAGCAGAAATACAGATTGTCGTTCTGGATGAGATTGACGGAAAATTCCACTTTAAAAACTGCAACGGTGTCTGCAATGCACAATATCGGCAAGGTGGAATATGAAGAAGGCGGAACGCCAGCTTATGGCCGCATTACGGTTCCGAACGGCAGCGTTACAACTGAGTGGAAAAAATATACAGCGGAATTTAATGTTCAGAACGCCCAGAAAGTTGGTGACTTGTACCTTAGCGTGAATGGCGATGCGCCAGAGCAGGATACGGAACTTGCAATCGACGAAATAAAACTTGAACCTATCGGCGCTGAATATTATGATGCTTCTGTAACAAAAGTTGGCAACACCTTAACAGCCACAGAAACAACAGGCGCAAACGTTGGCGAAGTTTTAGAAAAGTATTATAACTTTTATGTGTCAAGCGACGGCGTTCACTATGCCAAGGCAGGCACAAACACAACAGGAAGCTTTGAACTTCGCGGCAGCGACTTTGGCAAGTTTATGAAATCAGAAGTTATTGGAACAAAAGCCGACGGCACGGTTTTAAAAACGCAAAGC
Organism: Congzhengia sp.; assembly: GCF_037235575.1. Classification (NCBI taxonomy): domain Bacteria; kingdom Bacillati; phylum Bacillota; class Clostridia; order Eubacteriales; family Oscillospiraceae; genus Congzhengia; species Congzhengia sp. Next base: position 57,863 of record NZ_JAXUNN010000010.1, read on the forward strand.
AGCCCAATTGAAATAAAGATTACAGGTTATCAGCTTAGCTTTACCAGCAGCTTAACAGACGAAACCGTAACGGCAACTGCAACATACTATCCCGAAAACGACGAAACAATGCAGTTTGACGCGATTATTGCCCTTTACGGATCGGATAATTCCTTGCTTGGGGTTGAACATGTTGCATCGGGTAACAACACGGCTTTTTTAAGCATTGCAAACGTCAGCGGTGCGGTGAAAGCAAAAATCTTTGCTTGGAACACACTGGAGTCTGCAATACCTCTTGTAAAATCGGTGGAACTTCTGGCAAACTAAATAAAAATTATAAAGAGGTGCGATTTTTTCGCACCTCTTTTTTATGCTTTAATTTCGTTATAAATCCTTGTTAACTGATCCCAAGTGTTTTTATCGAACCCATTTTGAGGCAGGTTAAACTGTTTTTGAAAATCGGAAATTGATTTTTGCATCTTCGCATCATATTCACCGTTTATGTTCGGACGGGAGATGTTGGCAAAGGTGTCTGCCAGTTTGTTTAGCATTACTTGTGCGACATATAAAATATCCTGCTCTGTTTCCGGTTGATCATACACCACGCCGTGAGGATATGCCCCCTCCGGTTGTTTCAGTTCATCTGTTTTTTTATTATAGGCGTCCCGAATAGCGCTGAAGGTCTGGCTGTTCACTGTTCCAGTAGCGTTTAAGTCGTTTTCCGCTTGGAATTCTTTCACACGGTCGGTTGTCTGGCCGCCGAAGATGCCGTCGGGTATGCCCGGCAGAGGCTTTTCTGCGTTAATATACCGCAGCATGTGTTGGAGGGAGTAAACCGGTCGGCCGGTTAAGTTGTCAGTGTTTACCTCAATTCCGCGTACACTGTCTTCCTGGCCCTCCTTGAGTTCATAACCTGGGAACTGACCAAAACGCGGCTGTGCTCCCTCGCGGATTTCAATAAACACTTCTTCAATCCTTTCCCATGTTTCGCGGTCTACCACACCGGTTTCCGGCAGTCCAAACAGTCCTTGAAATGTTAGAACGGCGGTTCGAGTGTTGGGGCCAAAATTTCCTGTAGGCGTAACAGGAGATATTTCCGTATACACAAGGGAAATTCCGTTCAAATATTCCTGAAGTGCCTGGACACTGTCACCCCTGGTTCCGGCAGAAAGCAGCGTGCCTGGGTAAGGAAGAATTTGAACCGGGGCCTCATTCTGACCGTTGTCTGTGGCAATATAAATACCTTTTACCGCATTATACATGGCCTCCCATGTTCTGTCATCCACAATGCCGTTTTGAGGCAGGCCAAACTGTTTTTGAAATGCAATAACGCCGTTTAGCGTCTGCTGGTCAAAAGAGCCGCTGTTGGGCACAAAGGGAATTTGGTTATAATACTCCGCTAAAATGTTCAGCATCAGCTGCATAATGGAAACCTTTTCTCCTGTGTCGCCTTCCGTGATGGCATCGGGATATTCTAACGATAAACCAAACAAGGTGTTGCCCATGCTGTTTAATTCGTTTAAACGGTTAATGCCTACCACTAAGCTGACTAGCTTATACCACGTAGCGCGTCCCACAACGCCGTCCGGTGTAAGGTTAAAAATTCGCTGAAAGGTTTTTACCGCCTCTTCCGTGCTTTCTCCAAAAATTGCGTCGGGAACAACTTTGGGAATGAGCGGATAATTCTTTGAAACAAGGTTTAACGAGTTCTGAATCCGGCGGACATTGGGTCCGCGGTCGCCGGTGCTGATGGGATAGCCGGGGTATGACTCTAACGATGTTTCAACAGGTACGTCGGTAATGATATTTACATCATCTCCATAATAATATTGAATAATTTGGTAGGGCAGATATCCCTGGTTGGCAAGACTGACCGAACCCCACTGGGAAAGCCCCTCACAGGTGACAGTGGTGCCGTTGCAGAAACGGGCAGCAAGGGGTTCTAAAAAGCCTTCCCTTCTTAAATATGAGTCGAAAATGTCATCCACGATGCGGTTGATGTCGCCAAAAATATTTCTGCCCGGAACGAAGGCCTGGTCATATTGCGTCGTATTTGTAATGTCGAAATTATAACCGCGTGCCCTGTAAAATTCTGTGTAGATTTTATTTAAAGCAAACGAAATCTGCGCATAGATATTTGCCCGCAGCGCGCTTTCCGGCCATGTGGGATAAATTTCGCTGGAGGCTACATTTTTGATATAATCAATAAACGAAACCGTTACATTCTGGGCGTTGGATGCAGGAAGTCCCAAATGTACGGTAATAAATTCTGGAATAGTTGCTCCTACCGGCATGTTGTTTTCTCCTTTCTATTATAAGTTTTGTTTTGGAATTACAACGGTCTTTGTTGTATCGCGCTCATTCACAAATTCGGGCAGGGGAATCATCTCTACGGTTTGAATCGTCAACTCGTCGCCGAAAACCTGAACGTTATCGATCATAGCGGTATAGTACATGGGATGGCGCACCGCAATGTTGTAATCTGCGAAAGGGAGGGTGTCGGAGGGCGACTGAGAATCTTCTTTTGCAGGCGCGGGAACCGGAATATTTGGTGTCCTTCCATCTTCATCGGTCAAATAAAACGAAACAACTTTGTTTTCGCCGTCGCGGTTTTTATAAATGATGACGGCGGCCTCCGGCACCGGACGTGTTCCGCGGGCAGAAACCGCCTGCACTAAAATTTCACCCTGACTGTTTTCTGCTGCAAATTCATCGTTTGAAACATCAAAAACGAGTTCTCCATTGGGGCTGGCCGGCTCGGCGGGCACAGGTATCGGTTCGCGGTCTTCGGGGGAGGGGGTAACGCGCTCCGTTTGACCATCCTCTATTGATTCGCCCTGTTCCATTCTGTTAGCGGATCGCTCAGTTTGCGGCAGCGTGGGTTCCCCTGTTTCAGTCATCGACTCATTTTGTACCGGTATTCTTTCGCCAGCTGGAGCGGACTGCTCTTGGGTCATTTGGGAGGGCGCCGGCTCCATATCTGGCTGTTTTGGAGCCTCCTGCGTCTGAGTATCTGGCTTCGGCATGTCGAAATTTTCGTAATATCGTGAGCTTCGAATTGTGGCCATAAAAAAGCTTCCTTTCCGTTTTGTTTTACTGTTTATCTATATGAAATGAAAATGCCAATCATGCATTTCCAATTTTTACATCGTATATTTCGGGAACTTTTGTTTCCGTTTGACGTTGTATATATTGTGAGCAGCGAGGAACGACAAAATAAAACAGACATAACGAATGGCAGACCAGGCTTTGCTTTCTGCCAAATAAAATATTTTATGCATACGCATCACTCAGACAGCAAAGGAACGGCAAAAGATTTTTTTTAAATTCTAAGGAGGAATCTTAATGTTTAAAGCAAAAAAATTGACTTCATTTATACTTTCAGCATGTATGGCATTTGGTTTTGGGGCAACAGCATTTGCAGCACTTCCCAGTGACGCAGTAGACTCAAAATATGCAGATGCAATTGAAGTTTTAGGCGCGCTTGATATCATGGTTGGTGACGCTGAAAGCGGCGCTTTCAGACCTGAAGATACAATCAAACGTTCTGAGTTCGCTAAAGTTGCAGTAACCTCTATGGGACTTGGCAGCATTGCAGAAAACTCGGAATATCCGACAAAATATCCCGATGTGGTAGAAAACCACTGGGCAAACGGTTATATCAATGTTGCGACAAACCAGGGTATTGTAATCGGTGACGACGAAGGCAACTTCCGTCCTGACGACACAATCACCTACGCAGAAGCTGCAACGGTTCTGGTTCGTTTAATCGGACACGGCCCTGCTGCAGAGAAAAAAGGCGGATTCCCGACAGGCTACATTTCGGTAGCATCTCAGCAGGGAATTACGAAAAACGCAGTTGCAAGCAACGACACAGCAGTTGTTAGAGGCATGGTTGCACAGATGACCAACAACTCTTTAACAGTTAAGAAAATGGAACAGACAAGCTTCGGCGGCGACGAATCTTACGAAATCGTTGACAAAACTCTTTTAGAAGACGAGCTGAAAACAAAAATCGTAAAAGGCCAGATTACAGCTGTTGGCACAAGCAGCTTAACCGGCTCAAGCTCACTCCGTGACAACGAAGTAAGAATTGGCGAAAACGTATATGAAGTTGAAAACAAAGCAATGGCCCAGGCGTCTCGCCTCTTAGGCTTCAATGTAGAAGCTTATGTTAGAGAAGACGACAACAAAGACGAAAAACTCGTTTTGGCCCGCGCTGAGAAAAACAAGAATTCGTCCATGAAAATCAATGTTGAAGACATTGAAAAAATTACAGAGGGCGAAAAATTAAGAATTGACTATTGGAAAGATAAAGAAAACGATACAAAAACACAGTATGTGAACGTATCGAACGATGCAAAATATATTTTCAACGGCAAAGCAATTGCATTTGACAAAGCAGAACTTCAGCCTGCTTCCGGCAGCCTGTTAGTTTTAGACCAGGACCGCGACGACGTTTATGATGTTGTATTCATTGAGTCTTATGAAAACTATGTAGTTGAAGAAGTAATTGCATCCAGCAACAGAGTAACAGACAAATACGGCAAGCCTTCATTGGTGTTAGACCCTGAAGACAAGAACGTGAAGTTTGTTATCACAAGAGGCGGACAGGAAATCAATATCACAGATTTGAAAGAATGGGACGTTCTCTCCGTTGCAACCAGCAAAGATAAAACAATTATCATGGTTGAAGTTACAACCGAAAGCGTAACAGGTAGAGTTGAAGAAATTCACGGCGACAAATATGTTATCAATGGTGAAGACTTCAGAATTGCTGCAAACTATACAGAAGATGTGAACTTAAACGACGAAGGCACCTTCTACCTGGATAAAGACAGGAACATCGCAGCAGTTGACGCTACAAGCGGCCTTTCTTCCAACTACGCTTACCTGGTAGCAGCCGACCTTACAACTGGCTTTGATAAAAACCTCCAGATTAAAGTATTTGATAAAAACGGCGAAGAAAAAGTTATGACTTCCGGCGACAAAATTAAGTTCAACGGCCAGTCTAACAAAACGCCGAACGAAGTATTAACAGCATTAAACGGTGCAGACAGCGACGTTGACCCGCAGCTTGTAACCTATGAAACAAACAGCGAGGGCGTGTTAACACAGATTAACACTGCGAAAGACAGCACAAGCTCTGGTACAATTGATAAAACAACGTTCACACTGAATGCAAAAGATACGTTAAAATACCGCGCTTCCGCGAAAAAACTGGGAAGCTACAATGTAAACAACAACACAATCGTGTTTGATATCCCCGAAGGTGAAACCGACCCGGATAAATATTCTGTAGAAACCATCTCCCTGTTTGAAGATGAAACAGAATACGACGTATCCATCTATGATGTAGGCGAAGATTTAACAGCAAAAGTTATCATTGTTACAAATTCTAATGGCATAGCCAACTTAGAAGCTTCGGCAGCAGTTGTTGAAAAGATTGGTACAACCATCAACAGCGACAATGAAACAGTGGAAAGACTCTACGCGTTCATCGACGGTGAAAAGAAAACCTTCACAACAGCAGAAGACGATATACTGGTAAATGAAGACGGCGACGCACTTGCCGCTGGCGACATCATTCAGTTCAAAACGAACGCTGCCGGCGAAATCGAAAGCATCAGAGTATTATTTGAAGCAAAAGATAAAGCCACAGAAGGCACACAGACAATCAATGAAGACTTGGTAACGGTATACGGTAAAGTCGTTAAGAAGTTTGCAAACTCGATTAACGTGTCTGTAAACGACGGTGCGGTTTCTAACTACAACATCAACGGCGTTAAGGTTTATGAATTCAATTCAAACAAAACCACCAGCCCGATTAAAGTAGTAGAACCCGGTGACATCCCGCAGTACGATGAACTTGACGAAAGCCGCGTATTCATCAGAATTTACAAAGATGAAGTTAAGGAAATCGTAATCGTAAGATAAAGCAGCCGACCAACAAAAAAAATATATCCGGTATCACACAGCCGCAGGAAGAAGCGGGCACAGAGCAATCTGTGCCCGCTTCGACCGTTGCGGCTTATTTTTATTGCAAGACCCCTCCCCCTTGCATCATTCATAATAAATCAAAAAACTTTTAATCTTGATTTAATGAAACAAAAGTAAAATAAAAGCAAAGACACAGGAAAGGAAGGACAAAAATTGCAGGAAAGCTTTTTTGACAGTGAAACAATGCTTTTGTACGAGGGTGCAGTGATTGAGCTTACATCAAGATTTGAGATTATGCAGAGGCAGATTATTATACGGGAAAAACGAAACGCGATAAAGAATATTTACAGCCGTATTAAGTCCGATGAAAGCATTTGTGGAAAGCTTTTCAGAAAAAAATTGCCGAAAACTGCGGAGGCTGCTCAAATGTATTTAAATGACATAGCGGGACTGCGGGTGATTGTTGGGTTTATTGACGATGTTTATCAAATTGCTGAAGCTTTAAAAAAACAGGAAGATATAAACATTTTGTCTGAAAAGGATTATATTAAAAATCCAAAGCCAAACGGCTACAGAAGCTATCACCTGGTGGTAAACCTGCCGGTTAGGACAACAGAAAGCAGTAAAAGAGTGAACGCAGAAATTCAGCTTAGAACGATTGCAATGGACTTTTGGGCAAGCCTGGAGCATGAAATGAAATATAAAAAACATATACAAAATCAAGACCTGATCTGTTCGGAGCTAAAGCGCTGTGCCGACGAAATGGCGTCGGCAGATGTAGATATGCAGGCAATCCGCGACATGATTGCAAAAGGAGAATGAAACATGAAACTGTTATATGCCGAAGATGAAAAAGATCTAAGAAGATCCTTAAGCAGGATGCTGAGAAAACACGGATATGAAACCGACGATGTTCCCAATGGAAAGATAGCAGCACAAATGGGTCTTGCAAACGACTATGATTTAATGATATTTGACATTTTAATGGAAGAAATGAGCGGCATTGAGGCGCTTAAGATTCTACGAGAAAACGGGATTAAAACCCCGGTTTTGCTGCTCACTGCAAAGGATAGCATTTTAGATAAAATTGAAGGGTTGGATGCCGGTGCAAATGATTACATCACAAAACCGTTTTCCATAGGAGAACTGCTGGCCAGAATTCGTGTTTTGACAAGGGAGAGGGCAGCAGAGAAAGGCCGGTTTGTTTGCGGCAATCTCGTTTTAGACATGGAAACCTCTGAGCTTTCAGTTGGCAGCACCTCCTTTAAACTCAGCAACAAGGAAATTGAAGTGATGAAGCTTTTGCTTGGGCAGAAAGACCAGATGGTTACTACATTAAAATTGAAACAAAAGGTATGGAATGTTGAAACAGACGAAAAAATCATTCCGCTCTACCTCTCATTTCTAAATAAAAAGCTGACCTTAGCAGGCGCTGATTTAAAAATTGCGGAAAAAAGCGGCATGATTTATTTAAAGCAAGTTTCAGATTAATCCTATTTTTTACCACCTTCGTCAATGGTTGGGATAAACCGCTTGGCAAACTTGCCTTTGCCGCGGTTTTTCACATAGAAAAATCCGATGATGCTGAATATCACCGCACCAACAAAGTTAACCATTAAGTCTTTCATGGTATCAATGAGTCCTATGTCTAAATATCCGCCCAGTCCCAAATCCTGTCCGTTCACTGAAACGCTGTGGATTCCATTAATAACAACCGGCGTGTTGCTTTTTAATGGGTCTAATGTCACAGAGGAAATGGTGTTTACAATAAAGTCCTTTTGCATATCGGTATGGAGCACTGTGTCGCAGAAAAACTCAAAAAACTCCCACAAAACGCCAATGGTCATGGAAAAGCAAAAGGCAACAATGGCCAAATAAAACGGGGAGAGCTGAAACTTAAAATGCGCG
>NZ_JAXUNN010000011.1:0-51548 GCF_037235575.1 Congzhengia sp.
GGCGCTGCAAAACAGCGGAAAATTTATTCCGTGGCAGGTGGTTACCATTTCCACAGACGGAACGCGCCTTGACTAAAAGAACCGCTGGTTTGTAATTGATTTTACAAACCAGCGGTTCTTTTTTGCATCTGGTTTTGTTAAACGAAGGCGTTTATAAACCGGTTGCAAATTCGTTGATTAAATATCTGCCGTCGGGCTGCCTGAAAAGACAAATGTAGAACGATGTGCTTGTCTGCGACGGGTCGAAAACGGAATTTTCGTGAGGAGTCATATTCACCGTAACCAAAATATTGAAATCATTTGACGATTTTGCATATTCCGTTTCGTTAATATCCACATTGACAAGCTCCGCACGCTTCATACCAAACACATATCCATCTCCGAAGAATGTGTCGATACAGCTTTGCGTGCAGTATGTTTTCATTTTTTCAAAGTTTCCGCCGGCAAAAGCATCTAAAAACAATGCTGCTGTAGATTCCGGCTGTTTCATAAGCCCGTTTTCTTTTTTTGCCTCTGTGGCTGCCGCAATCTGTGCTGTTACATCAGTTCCGTTTTTTTCATAAACGTTATAGGTCAGTTTACATAATTGATTATTTTCATCCCGTATGCCAAAATATGAATACATCATATAATTCATATCGTTTAATACAACATATGTTGTGCCGCCCTTTAAAATCGGGACGTCAGACATTTCAATAGCAACACCAACAGAATAATTATCATCAGGAGGTGCTAAACGGAGCCAATTTTTGCCGATGTCCAAGCCATAATAAGCAGGTCTGTTTTCAAATACAACAGAGATTTCAATCGTCCCGTTATCCCATTTTATAGAACTGTCCTCGCTATTTAAATATCCCATTTTTTCGAACAGTTCCCGGAGCGGAACATATACCTCGCTGTTTTCAATAAACGGCTTATTGTTTAGCTCAATTTTTTCGCCCCTGTGGTTTCGAATATCAATTGTGTAATGGTCTGTTGTCAAATCCGACAGCACACCGCTGGCAAATACGGTTGTTGACAGCAAAACGGCCGCTATAAGCGCCGATAATACCGACATGATTTTACTTGTTGCTTTTTTGTTTTTAATCATTGTAAATCTCCTTTTCAATATTTTTTTACTTCCCGTCATTCCCGTGGTTAAGGGGATGTTTTTAGATTTACTTGATAATAACGAAAGAATTGTGTCTATATAACTTTTTTCCTCGTCCTGGTTCATTTGGCTCACTACGGATAAATCACAGGAAATTTCACATTCAATATTGATTTGGCGCACAACGTAGTAAACAGCTGGGTTAAACCAATGCACACATTTTACGAAATGTGCAAACCACTTATACAAAACGTCCCTTCGCTTAAAATGCGTCATTTCGTGGCGCAGTATATTGTCAAGCTGTTCCGGCGTGAGGCCTATTGACGGCAAAATCAAGGTGGGGCGGATTATCCCCATAATAAAGGGTGAAGATAGGGTTTCACACTCGCGCACAACGATTTTTTTGTTTGTATAGCGCTCGAGTTCGGGGCAGGAAATGATATCGGATTTTTTATGTATTTTTACCGTCAGCCTGGCGTATCCGGCCATGCTGATACACAGTATGAGGAACATACCTCCAAGCCATACCGCGGCAAGAATATTCGTGCCGTTATGGATGGTTTTTCCTGCATAATCGGCTATTCGCTGTGTCATTGCAATATTTGCTGCCGCTTGCGCGTTCGTCTGGCTTGGTGTGAATCCCGTCTGTGCCGGTTCGTTCCTTTGCATGGTTTGCACCTGCATCTGCTGGGGAGCTTCAGCGGCCCTGCTGATTTGGGGCACGCCAAACCGCACGGGCAGCAGCATGACACAAAGCACGGCAAGCCATATGTAATAATGCCACATATACCCGAACACTTTTTTTGTAACAGGTCGGAAAAGTGTTAAAACGCCTGTAAGCGCTGTTCCGGCAAGGGAGGTGATCAGAAGTGCTTTGAAAGTTTCCTGAAGCATCATGATTCCTCCTCATCGCCAAATATCGCCTTCAACTCCTGAATATCATCTTCCGTTAAAGCCTTTTCCTCAAAAAGAGAAGCCACCAGGTCTTTCGCCGAGCCGTCAAACACAGTTTTGACAAGATTTTTCACCTGTGCCTTTTTGTATGCAACTGCGGATATCAGAGGGGTGTAATAAAGCGATTTGCCGCGTTTTTCGCTTGCAAGCGCACCTTTTTCTACGAGCCGTACCAAAAATGTTGCAATGGTTGTACGTTTCCAGCCGTGATGTTCTACCGCTTTTCCAATTTCCGATGAACCAATGGGTTTTTTTGCTTTCCACACAACTTTCATTATTTCAAGCTCTGCTTCGCCAATGTTAATATTTTCTGTCGACATGAAAATACCTCCATATATGTTATTCTACCGCCGTAGACAATAATAGTCTACCACAGTAGACGTTGGTTGTCAATACTTTTTTTCTATGAAGGCGTCACTTTTTTTGTTGCCTAAATTCCGTTTTTGTGCTATACTGAAATTGAGCAAATACTAATGGGGGATTGGAAAAAAACATGTACACCATTCGGAAAATGACGCAATCTTATGCAAAGGACTATTTAAACTGGCACTATCCTGCGCCCTATGAATTTTACAACATACCCAAAGAGTATCACGAGGCGGAACTTAAGGCGATTATGGCCCCGTCTGCACACTGGTTTTGCGTGGAAAAGTCTGGCAGTGAAATGGTTGGGTTCTATCAATATACACCGCTGAAAAACGGCGCTGTTGAAATTGGGCTGGGGCTTAAGCCCGACTATACGGGAAAGGGCTATGGCTTAAAATTTGTCCGCGGCTGTGTGCAGTTTGGCAGACAGCAGTTTGGCGGCGAAAGCGCTACCTTTCTTCTTCGCGTGGCGGAATTTAACAAAAGGGCAATTAAAACCTATCGCAGGGCGGGCTTTCAAGACTGCGGCCGCGCTCAGGCCATGACACGGACAATGGCATGGGCTCAGGAACCAGCAAAGCCGGTTTCGTTCCTTTGCATGAAATTATCAGCTTAACGTTTTTGGAGGCGATTTAAAATGAAACGTTTCTTATCTGTCATCATGGCTTGCAGTTTTGTTTTCAGCTTTGCCGGCATCACCGCTCAGGCGGACATAGTGGGCGAGGTGATTGCTACCGACATAACGGCATATATTGACGAACAGCCCATTTCATCCTACAACATCAACGACTACACCTATGTAATTGCGGAAGATTTGCGGGATTATGGCTTTGCAGTGAAGTGGAGTGAGGCGGCCCGGGAGCTTCGCATTTATCGTAAGACGGACTATCCCAAATGGTTTTTGAGCGCTGAAAAGCTGAACGTGAAAAAGAGCGACGTTAACCGCGGCGCCCATGCATTCGACGTTTATTCCACCAACATTGTGACCTATTTAGAGGACGAACCGATAACTGCTTTTAATGTTGACGGGCAGACGCTCATTCAAATTGACGAGCTAACCCGATATGGATATTTTAGCTATGACGATGAACGCCGGGAAGTGAAAATTAACATGGCGGCTTTCTATGCTGACCAGCTTTACGACATGTCTGCAAAGGAAACGCTCTTGTTGCCCTGCGACAAGATTGAGGGCACCATTACCTATTCGGGCGACGTGAAAGACGGCAAGCCAAACGGCTATGGCCGGGTAACGGAAGAGTATGAATTCACCAATGGGCTGGCGTCAACAGACCGGTATGTTTACACAGCAAAATTTGTTGACGGTGTTCCGGACGGCCCGCTATTCTATTTCGGAACGCACATACCCCACAACGGCTCAGACAGAAGGGTGCGGGACTATTATAAAATTGAACATTACAAAGACGGGGTATTAGACGGATATTTCCTCTCTGTAACACAGTATGACGATGGCTACAGCACCCGGACGGAGGCTGTTTATGAAAACGGCGCCCAAATTTTTTCCCGTGTGACGGAGACCGACGACACTTACCGCTATGGCTACAAGGTTGTAAGCGAGGGATATTTGGACGCGCTGGGAAATATTATTGATTATAAACCGATCGAAGCGGGGAAAATTGTTGCGGTAAGCGCAGGATATTCCGGCGGTTATGCAATTGACGAAAACGGCGTGCTGTTTGGCTTTGGTGAAACGGTGCGCGGCACGAAAACTGTCCCGGTGAAGTTAGACGAAACTGTGTCCTTTGCCGCAGGGGATAGTGCTGGACTTTCTTCGGTGATTGACCGCGAAGGGAATCTGTATTACCTTTACGACAAATTGGTGACTTACAATAACACAGATGTGCCTGTGGCGGCGGAAAATGTGAAAGCCGCTTCGGACAATTTTTTCTTAACAAGCGACGGCAATTTATATGAAAAGCCTACGGACTATAACTGGACGTGGTATGACCAGCCGAAGCTGATAGACAGCGGCGTTTCGTCTTTTTCGGCCAGAGGGCAGATGGTTTTGTATTTAAAAGACAACAGCGTTTATTACGGCCGGGTGGAACGGCCGGGAGTGAGCTGGAACGACGGGCTGACCATTCCCACGCCGGTGAAGGTGTTTGAAAACGCAAAATCGGCAAGCTTAGGCAGCCGCTTTTTGGTGGTGGATGAAAACAACACGCTTTGGGGCTGGTCTTCACAGCTTTACGGAACGCCTTACGAAGGGCAAGATGATGACATTTTCTCCACATTCGCGCCAATTCAAATTGCAGATGACGTGGCGTTTGCCGACAGCGGCACGGGCTTTTTGGCCTATGTGAAAACAGACGGATCCCTTTGGGTTATGCCGGATGTGACAGAACCGGAGGGTGAAATGCTGTTTGACTTAAAAGAACCAGTAAAGCTTTCAGAGAATGTGAAAACCATATCCTGCGGGGGGAGCTTTCTGCTGTTTGCAACTAATGACGGCAGGCTTTTCTCCTGGGGCAAAAACAGCGGCGGACGGCTCGGAAACGGCAGCAGAGAAGACGCGACAGAGCCATTCTTCATTCAAAATTTTTATGCGTTCCGGTAACGTTTCGAAGATGCCGCAATTTTGCGGCATCTTTGTTTTTATTTGATACGAGGTGGGTTTTAAATGAAAATCCTGATTTTAAGCTGCCGCACCGGAGAGGGGCACAACAGTGCGGCAAAGGCGGTGAAAGAGGCACTTGACGACTTCGGCGCGGAGTGCGAGCTGGTAGACGCCCTGACCTTCAGCGGCAGAAGGCCGAATGAAATTGTCACCAATTCATATAACCGCATGATTGTGAAAGCTCCGAACATGTTTGGTCTGATTTATAAAGCTGGAGATTTATACAGCTCCACCAAGCTTGCCTCCCCGGTGTATTGGGCAAACTCTCTTTATGCGGAGCGGCTTAGAGCCTACATTGAAAACGGCGGCTTTACTGCCGTGGTGTGTTCCCATCTGTTTCCCATGGAGACGCTGACGTGGCTGAAGCGCAGAGGGGAGATAACCCAAAAGTGTTACGGAATTTTGACGGATTACACCTGCATTCCGTTTTTCCACGAAACGGACTTAGACGCCTATTTCATTCCCCACACCGAGGTGACAGAGGAATGTTTGGAAAAAGGAATGGCGGGGGAGAAGCTGCTGACCACGGGAATTCCCGTGATGAAGACGTTTTCAAACCGCGTGGAAAAGCAAACGGCAAGGGAGAAGCTTTCCATTCCGGCGGGGTGCAAGCTGTTTTTGATTATGACCGGCGGAATTGGCTGCGGCAGGGTGTTCGATTTTTGTGACGGTATTCTTGCAAAAAGCGGGAAGGATGTTTGCGTAATTGTGCTTTCGGGCAGAAACGAACAGCTAAAAGCCGGGCTTAACAGCCGCTATGGGCTGGACAACAGGGTACGCGCCGTGTCCTTTACCACTGAGGTGGCCCTTTACATGAACGCAGCGGACGTTTTGCTAACCAAACCCGGCGGTATTTCCACTACAGAGGCGGCGGTGGCAAACGTGCCGCTGTGCCACACCATGCCCATTCCCGGCTGTGAAACAAAAAACGCCGCCCTGTTTGAGAAAAAGGGAATGTCGGTGCGGGCAAATTCCCCCCAGGAGGCGGTCGAAAAAGCCCTTGGGCTGATGGAAGACAACACATTGAGAGAGAGGATATGCAAAATGCAGAGAGAGCAGATAAACCCCAATGCGTCCCGCGACATTGCTGCATATATTTTAAACCAATGAGCACGGCAGAAACGGCGCGGTGGGTGCTGAATATTTTATTTGGATATTTTTTGGGCGGTGTTTTGTTTAGCTGGCACATTCCCAAGCTCTTAAAAAACGTTGACATTTGTGATTTGAGCGATGACCACAACCCAGGCACCACCAACGCCATGATTTTTGCGGGCAGGCGGGTTGCGTCTTTGTGCCTTTTTTGCGATTTGCTGAAAGGGTTTTTGCCTGTATTTTTTGCGGTTCGGTGGTTAAACACAGAAAGCTGGTTGTTTGCCGTTGTGATGGCGGCGCCGGTTTTGGGTCACGCCACCGCTCCGTTTTATAAATTATCCGGCGGGAAGAGCATTGCGGTTTCGTTCGGTGTTCTGCTGGCCTTGTTTCCCGCGTCCTTTTCTGTTGTAATTTTGGCGTTTTTTTATATTTTGTTTTCTACCGCCATTAAAATTACACCGGTGCGGGTGAGAAGCATTTTAACCTTTGCGGTTTCCGGCGCGGTTTCCCTCGCTGTATGTCTGTGGCAGGGACTGTTTGCCATGGGGCTGGGCTGTGCGGTAATTTCAGGTATTGTAATTGTAAAGCATTTAAAACGGTTTTCCGCGGAAACGGATTTGTCGCGGGAAAATGCCATGTAAAGAAAAAGCCCCTGCCGGAATTTTTTCCGGCAGGGGCTTTTTTTATTTTTACTGTGCGATAAAGACCTGCGTCCAATAGTGTTTATATCCGGTAGTGCTGTTAAAGTAACCTACGCCGATTTCTTTTAAATCGGGGTTTAAAATGTTGGCTTTATGGCCCTCTGAGTTCATCCAGCCCTGCATAACGCTTTGGGGCGTGGCCTGTCCTGCCGCAATGTTTTCTGCTGCCCTTCTGTACGAAATGCCGGCGTTTTTAATCCTGTCGAAAGGAGAAAGCCCGTCGGGATTGGTGTGGGACATAAAGTTTCGAACGCTCATGTCCTTGCTGTGGGCCCGGGCTACGTTTGCCAGGTCGCTGTTCCAGGAAAGGGGCGCAAGGCCCGCTTTTTGCCGCTCCTGGTTCACTAGAGCAAGCACCTGCTGTTCAAAATCATTTTCCTCGGGAGAGGGGGTATCGCCGGGCGTATTTTCCGGCGTATCCGGCGTGCTGGGCGTTTCTGTATCCGGCGCGTTGGGAACATTCCCTGCGGTCGTTACATACACAGTTTGTGAAGACGCCTCCCACGTTACCGCTGCGCCAAAAGATTCGCTGATGGCCCTTAATGGCACCAACGTTCTGTCGCCGACAATTTTTGGCGCGGCGTCTAAATATATCAGTTCTCCGTTTTGGAGCATCCAATTTGAATTGATTTGCAGTCTGATGGACATATCGTCTTTCTTTGCGATTACCACTGAATCTTTTTCGCGCCATTGGACGTCGGCGCCAAGCTCTTCAAAGATTTTCCGCACGGGGACAAGTGTTCTGTCATTTTCAATGATTGGGTTTTGGTCAAAACGAAGCTGTTTTCCGTCCAGAAGGACGGTAATATCCCCGGCCAGTGCGGTTAAGCTTATCATCATGAAGCACACGGCCAGCATAGTGGATATGATTTTTTTCATGTTTATCACCCTTTCGTTCATATAGTAACATGGATATACGGCAAAATGCAACCCACAAATTCTGGAAAGGTTTTATATAGCAATTGCGGTCCGGACCGCCGTATTGGGATATGATAAAGTTTGCCAGTTTGGTGTTGGTTGTTTTAATGTTTATCGGAAACTGTAGTTTTTTTTCATATTGCCACATATCGTAACCTCCTTAATTTTCCCACGGCCAGGGACCGTGAACCCATTCCCAGCAATCCTCCGACAGATTGTCGGCAGGCGTTAACGGGCCGAAGTTTTCGTTGTAAACAGCCTTTAGCTCGCGGGATTTGTCTGCGTATTTATGATAGAGTGCCAGAGCCTTTTTGTCGTTCGGGTGCGTGTCTAAAAATAACACCATTTCGTTGAGCGCAAAGTCGATTTCCATAATTTTGCGCATAAGAGCATCGCGGTTTCTTAAATTCATGTTGTTGTTCATGTTCATCTGCACCGCTCTCCTTTCTGCTCCCGGCAGGGGCATTTGCCATATACGTTAAAGGGCAGATAGAGTTCGGGGAAAAGTGTGCCGCGCATAAGCGCTTCTTCCGGCTCAAACACCCGGGTAAGTTCCTGACGCGGAACAAAGGCGTAGCCGACACACGGTCTTTCGATTTCGTTCATGAAAACCCATCCTTTCAAATAAAAAAATTGTTGCCTCAATTTTAATATATGAGCCGTTTACAAGAAATGCTACTGAAATCGACATATTTTGTGCCGCTTTTTCCTGTCGGTTTTTCAATTTGTAATATAAATGAAATTGAAAACAAACGTGCTTTGTGTTAAAATATATAATAAGAGTATTATAATGGAGGTCTTATACTTGGACTACATAAGAAACAGCGTTTATCCATTTTTTAAAACCATTCAGCTGTCCGATATTGTAGATATTTTAATCGTAGCAATCATCATTTACAATATCATTAAGCACTTTAGAAAGACCAGGGCGGCGCAGCTGTTAAAGGGCATTGCAATTATTTTTGGTATTACATATATCTCGGAATGGCTGCACTTAAATGTAATCAGTTTTATTTTGGAAAATATTATGCAAATGGGGTTTATTGCGCTGATTATTATTTTTCAGCCCGAGCTTCGGCGGGGATTGGAGCACATGGGCCGCAGCAAGTTTGGTAAATGGTTTTCTGTTGAAAAAGAGGACGTGACCGACGTTGCCGGAGAAGTTTGCAAAGCGGCGGAAAATTTGGCGGAGTCCCACACTGGGGCGCTGGTTGTGTTTGAGCGGGAAACCATTTTAGACGATTTGCTCACTGGCGGCACGGTGATTGGCGCCAAGGTTACCAGCGAGCTTTTGGAAAATATTTTTGTGCCCAACACGCCGCTGCACGACGGCGCGGTAATTATCCGGGACGATAAAATTCAAAAGGCCTCCTGCGTTTTGCCGCTGTCCGCCAACAAAGACCTTTCCAATGAACTGGGCACCAGGCACAGGGCGGCGCTGGGCATTTCGGAGCAGGCGGACTGTGTTTGCCTTGTGGTGTCGGAGGAAACCGGGAAAATTTCCGTCATGCTAAACGGCAACATGATGCGGAATCTGTCTGTGAATTCGCTGTATAAGCTGCTGAATAAGGTGCTGGCACCGAAAGATGACGTAAGCACCAACGTGAAGAAAAACATTGACCATTTAAAATCGCAGAAACGGAGTCGGAAGAAAAAGGACGAAAAATCGGAAATACAGGATAAAAGCAAAGAGTGAAAATGCCGGAAAGATTGGAGCAGATAGAATGAAAAATGATATTTCAACAAAAATTGTTTCGCTTCTCTTTGCCATCATTATGTGGTTTTATATCATACAGGTACAAAGTCCGGAGGTGGAAAAAACCGTGAAGGACGTGCCGGTTTTGTTCACCCAGAAGACGGAGTTAGACAGCCGGAACCTGATGCTGATTAACGACAAGGAATATACGGTGGATTTAAAGGTGCGCGGGCAAAGAAAATATTTGGTGGACTTAAATAAGTCGAACCTGTCTGTTTTGGCAGACGTGAGCAACATTGAGGGCACGGGCACCCACACGGTTTACACCAGCGTGGTAATTCCCTACGGCAACGTAGAGGTAATGAATCAGGACCCCTCCATCATCACGGTTACAGTAGACGAGGTGATTGAAGAAGAGAAGGATATTTACGTTCACACAAACGGGGAACCAGCGGAAGGCTATAAGGTAGGTTCGATAAAAACCACCCCGGCAAAAATGAAAATCCGCGGCGCAAAATCCATTGTGGGCAGTATAGACCACGTTTCGGCAACGGTGGATGTTTCAGGCAAAAGCGAGGACATTTCAAGTGTGGAGCACTTTGAACTGATTGGCTCGACTGACACGGTGATCACCAGCACATATGTGACGACGGCCCAGGACACCGTTGACGTTCACTGCGAAATTTTGAAGAAGAAAACATTAAACATTGAGCCGAAGTTTGAAGATGGGTTAAACAACGATGACGAGTGGTATACTTTAGACGATAACTCGTTAAAATCCATTGAGGTTGCAGGCGCCGCATCGGTGATTGACAGCTTAGACAAGGCGGAAACCCAAACCATAACCCGGCAGATGATCGGCGACGACGAAGAGGTGGAAGTGGAGCTTACCCTCCCCACTGGCGTAGAATCGTTAGACGGAAACAAGGTTACGCTGAAGCTGAAAAAGAACACTCGATAGTTTGTAAATGGTGCACAAAAATAGTGTGTTATTTTTGGTATTTTTGTCTAATAAAAGAATTGAAAATAGGAGTGAATCATGGTATTATATAACCATACCACAAACACATAACTTTTTTCATTTTCTCTCCTTATATATTTTAAGGAAACTAAAGAAGCTGCGCAGCAATGCGCGGCTTTTTTAGCGTGCGGATTTTTTTCTTTACCATTTCCCAAATATATGATATAATAAGATATAATAACGGTATACTATGTTGTTTCGGAGGTTTTTTGTTTGGACAGCCGGTTTTTAAGAAACGAAATGTTAATTGGAGAAGAGGGGCTTAAGAAGCTTGCCGGTGCGTCGGTCGTTGTGTTCGGCGTTGGCGGCGTAGGCAGCAGCGCGATAGAGGGTCTGGCGCGGAGCGGCGTTGGAGCAATTACGCTTGTGGACAGCGACAGCGTGGACATAACCAATTTAAACCGTCAGCTTCACGCCGTGAGCGAAACGGTGGGGGAGAGCAAAGTAAAGGCCATGGCGGAACGGATTTTGTCCATTAACCCTAAGGCAAAGATTACGCAAATGAACCTGTTTTATCTGCCGGAAACCGCAGACGAAATTGACCTTGCTGGGTTTGACTATATTGTAGACGCGGTAGATACGGTCAGTGCAAAAATAGAACTGGCTGTGCAGGCGCAAAAACTGTCTGTTCCCATCATCAGCTGTATGGGGACGGGGAACAAACTGCATCCGGAGCTTTTGCGCGTGACCGATATTTATAAGACAAAGATGTGCCCCCTGTGCCGCGTGATGAGACGGGAGCTTTCAAAGCGGGGCGTTTCACGGCTTAAGGTGGTCTATTCAGAGGAACCCCCTCTTGTTCCCTCTTTCCAGCCGGAGGGCGGGAGTAAGCGGAGCGTTCCGGGCAGCATGCCCTTTGTGCCGCCTGCCGCAGGATTTTTAATCGCGTCACAGGTAGTTTTAGATATATTAGCAATGTAACATCGGAGGAAAACAATGAAAAAGAACTATTTCACAGACCAAAACGTTGTAAACATATTGGAAAATAACTTTATGCCCTACGCCATGAGCGTGATTATATCCCGGGCCATTCCGGAAATTGACGGGTTTAAGCCCTCCCACAGAAAACTGCTTTACACCATGTATAAAATGGGGCTGCTCACAGGGGAAAAAACCAAGTCGGCCAATGTGGTGGGACAAACCATGAAATTAAATCCCCACGGCGACATGGCGATTTATGAAACCCTGGTGCGCCTGACCAGGGACAACGGCGCGCTGCTGTATCCTTTTGTAGATTCAAAAGGAAATTTTGGAATGCACCAATCACGGGACATGGCGTTTGCCGCGGCGCGATATACCAACGTGAAATTAGATCCCATCTGTGAAGAACTGTTCCGCGACATTGACAAGGACACGGTGGACTTTGTGGACAACTATGACGGGCTTTTAAAAGAGCCGACTCTGCTTCCCACAGCGTTTCCCAACATTTTAGTCAACGCCAATCAGGGCATTGCGGTGGGCATGGCGTCGAACATTTGCAGCTTTAACTTAACCGAGGTGTGCGACGCGGAAATTGCATTTTTGAAAAACGAAAAGGCCGATTTAATGGCGCACCTGCAGGCGCCGGACTTTTCAACCGGCGGCCAGCTGATTTATAAAGAGGCAGACCTGAAAAATATTTATGAAACCGGCCGTGGCAGCGTTCGGGTGCGTGCGGTTTATCAGTTCGACAAGAAAAACAACTGCATTGAAATTACCGAATTGCCATATACCACCACCATTGAGGCGGTGATTGATAAAATTATTGATTTGGTGAAGCAGGGCAAGGCAAGGGAGATTGCCGACATCCGCGACGAAACGGACAAGGCGGGTCTGAAAATTACCATTGATTTAAAGCGCGGCACCGACGCGGACAAGCTTATGGCAAAGCTGTTTAAAATGACGCCGCTGGAAGACACGTTCTCATGTAACTTTAACGTGCTGATTAACGGATCGCCGCGGGTGATGGGTGTTCGCGAACTTCTTTCTGAGTGGACGGCGTTCCGCCTAAGCTGCGTGAAACGAAGCCTGAGCTTTGATTTGGACAAAAAGAACCACCGTCTGCATCTTCTGCTGGGACTTGAAAAAATTTTGGTGGATATTGACAAGGCAATTGCCATTATTCGGAACACCGAGGAGGAGTCCCAGGTTGTTCCCAACTTGATGGAGGGCTTTTCTATCGACATGATTCAGGCGGAGTTTATAGCGGAAATTAAACTGCGCCATTTAAATAAAGAATATATTTTAAAGCGCCTGGCGGATATTAAAGACCTAAAGGCGGAAATCAGCAACATCAGCAAAACCCTTTCCTCCGATTTGGCGGTGAAAAAGCTGATTATAAAAGAACTGACCGAAATTTCGAAAAAATATGGAAAGCCAAGAAAAACGCAGATTATAGCGGAGGATGACATTGAAGAGGTGCAGGAGGAGCACTTTATTGAAGACTATAACCTGAGAATGTATTTAACAGAACAAAACTATTTAAAAAAGGTGTCTTTGGTGTCTCTTAGGGCCAGCAACGCCCACAAGCTGAAAGAAGACGACAAATTTATTTGTGAATATGAGTGCTCGAATTTAGACGAAGCGCTGTTTTTCAGCGACAAGGCCAACGTGTATAAAATGCGCATTTGCGACCTGCCGGACTGCAAGGCCAGCGCTCTAGGCGAATATTTGCCCAACATTTTGGGACTAAGCGACGAGCGGATTTTATACATGGCGGTGACGAAAGACTACAGCGGATTTATGATGTTTGCCTTTCAGAACGGCAAAATTGCAAAGGTGCCGCTGAAAAGCTATGAGACCAAAACCAACCGGAAAAAGCTTGCCAACGCCTTTTATGAAAAGTCCCCTGTGGCAGATATGCGGTTTTTGGCTGGTGACACAGAGCTTGTGGCGTTTTCCAGCATCAACAAGGTGTTGATATTCGACACCGCAAAAATTGCGCCCAAGGCCACCAGAAATTCCCAGGGTGTGCAGGTGCTTACGCCCAATAAGGGCAGCGTGCTGGCAAAAATCTGTACGTTGGACGAGGTGGCATTTAAAGATTTTGAATATTACAGAACGAAAAATATTCCCGCCCGGGGCTCATACTTGAAAGAGGAAGACCTGGCAGGGGAGCAGATTACCTTAATTTAACCACTGTGAGGGCTGTCGCATGAAAGAAACCATTTACACCATTCCGCTGTCGGAAAGCTTAGAGCAGGACAGCGAATGCCCATTTTGTTATTTAGAAAATAAGTTGGAGTCAGAACAGATTGATTATTGCCTGGGCCCGGCCATGATGGAGCCGGACCACCGGATTTTGTCCAACACAAAGGGCTACTGCCGCCGGCATATGGATCAGCTTGCCGGCGCTAAGCGGGCCTTGCCCTTTGCCCTGGTGCTGGACACGCGGATGGACGAGGTGATTCAAACGTTAGAAGACGCCCGGGGAACAAAAAAAACGGGCAAAAAGGCCGGGCTGTTTGCAAAGAAGAATCCGGGCGCAAGCCGCGTGGCACAAGCCGCGGCAGAGCTGACTGCAACATGCCTTGTGTGCGAAAGAATGGAGCACACTATGTCGAAATTTTTCTATACGTTTTGGTACCTTTACGGCAAGGAGCCGGATTTCCGCAAGAAAGTGCTTTCCGGCAAGGGATTTTGCCTGCACCATTTTAAAGAGGTTTTAAACGCTTCTGAAAAGCACGCAGGCAGCCGGCGGGAGGAATTTTTAGAGGAGCTGACAAGCCTGGAACTTGAAAATTTAAAGCGGAACAAACAAGAGGTTCATGGGTTTGTGAAGCAGTTTGACTATCGAAGCGACAAAGAAAACTGGAACGGGCCGAAAGACGCACACCTAATTTGCGCAGGCAAGCTTTCAAAGTTTTAAATAAAGAGGAATGCCGCATGAAAAAAATTATTGGGCTAACAGGCCCCAGCGGTGCGGGGAAAAGTACGGTGTCCAATGCATTTTACACGTTGGGCGCACACGTTATTGACGCAGACAGGGTTGCGCGTTTTGTGGTGGAAAAGGGAAAACCCGCGCTTTTTGAAATTGAAACTACCTTTGGCGAACAGGTGATTTTGCCTGGGGGGGAATTAAACCGCCCCGCCCTGGCAGAAATTGTGTTTCGTTCTCCGGAAGCGTTACATAAATTGAACCTGATTACGCATAAATATATTATTGAGGAAATTCAGAAGGAAATTGAAGATGCACAGGAACCGTGTGTGGTAATCGACGCGGCGGTGCTGTTTGAAAGCGGCTTAAATGAGCTTTGTCACAGCGTGGTGTGTGTTACCGCAGAGCGCGGTTTGCGCCTGAAACGGATTATGGCCCGTGACGGACTGACTATCCGGCAGGCGCAGGACAGGATTAACGCCCAAAACGGCGATGATTTTTATGTTTCCCGCAGTGATTTTCATATTGAAAACAACGGCAGCAGCGATGCGCTTTTGGCGCAGGCTGAACATATTTTTAAGGGAGTGTGCTGTGAATAAATTCATAAAATTTGTGATTGTGCTGCTGGGCCTTGCGGTGCTGTACCTGCTGGCGGGGACAATTGCAAAAATGGAATATCCCGTAAAACACGAGGTGCTGGTTTCAAAATATGCGCAAGAATATGGACTTTCAGAGAACTTTGTCTACGCCGTGATGAAAGCGGAAAGCAATTTTAACCATGAGGCAAAGTCGGGCAAAAATGCCTCCGGCCTTATGCAGATTATGGAACCCACAGGAGAGTGGATTGCAGAAAAGCTGGGCATGAAGGACTTTTCCAAAGAACAGCTGTTAACTCCCGAAACCAACATTGAAATGGGCTGTTTTTACCTCTCCTATCTGCTGGATATGTACGGCGGGGATAAAAAGCGCGCCCTGGCGGCCTATAACGCCGGCCACGCCAATGTGGATTCCTGGCTGCTGAACAAAAAATATTCCAAAGACGGCGTAGGGCTCGACGTCATTCCATACCCGGAAACGGAAAAGTATGTGAATTTGGTACTGAAAAACGAAAAGATTTATAATTATCTCTACAAAAAATAGACACAGCCCCAACTGCGGGCCAGGCGGGGCAAAATAAGGGACAAACAAAATGAAATATGCAAAATACATCATAGCGGTTTTGGCCCTATTCCTTGCGCTTTCCGCCTTTTCCTTTGCGCCGGAAAGCCACACGGAATCGGACTTTCTGCTGGATACATATGTTTCAATCACAGTTTACGGCAGGCATGGCGAAAAAGCTGCAAAGGCGGCCCTTGCCCGTGTGCGCGAGCTGGACAGGCTGCTGAGCGCCTTTTACCCGGAAAGCGATGTTGCAAAGATTAACCGCGCCGGGGCAAACACGCCCACGGCGGTGTCGGAGGAGTGCTTTCATTTGCTTTTGCGGGCGCTTTCCCTTTGCAAACAGTCCGACGGCGCGTTCGACGTCACCATAAAACCGGTAATGGACTTGTGGGGCTTTGGTTCAGACAACCAAAGGATACCGGCCCAAAACGAGCTCAGTGCTGCGCTTGACAAGGTGGACTTTCGGTTTGTTTCGCTTAACAGCGCAGACAAAACCGTCACCTTATTAAAAGAGGGCATGGCAATTGACCTGGGCGGCGTGGCAAAAGGATACTGCGCAGACGAAGCCGCAGAGGTTTTAAAAAATGAGGGCGCAGAAAATTTTTATCTGGATTTCGGCGGCAACGTGATAACAAAAGGCGAAATTCCCTTAGGACTTTCAGAACGGTTAAAGCGCCGCGCCAAAACCCGGCCGTTTGTGGTGGGAATTCAAGATCCAAAGGGAACCAGGGGCAACATTTTTGAAACAATTACCACAGAACAAGCACAGACTGCCATTGTCACCTCTGGGGGCTATGAGCGTTATTTTGAAGAAAATGGGGTAAACTATCACCACATCCTAAGCCCCGCCACGGGCAAACAGCCGCAAAACGGCGTTTTGAGCGTAACGGTGGTTGGCTCGCAGTCGGAAACCGCCGACGCGCTTTCCACCGCATTGTTTGTGCTGGGGCCCGGCGGCTGTGAAAAATTTGAAGGGTTATTTGATGAAGTGCTGTTCGTTATGGACACAGGAGAAGTGAAAAAAATTTACCCGCGAGGAGAAAAATAAATGGAAAAGCTTTTGATATTGGACGCAAACAGCATTGTAAACCGGGCGTTCTACGCGGTCCGGCTCCTTACTACGAAAGAGGGGGCGCACACCAACGCAATTTTTGGATTTTTAAATATTTTGTTTAAATATATGGACGAAATCAGACCCGACTACATTGCAGCAGCTTTTGACCTGCCGCAGCCCACGTTCCGCCACGAGATGTATGACGGGTATAAGGCCACGCGGCACAAAATGCCCGACGAGCTGGCGGAACAAATTCCTGTGCTAAAAGAAGTTTTATCCGCAATGAACATAAAAATTTACGAAAAGCCGGGTTTTGAGGCAGACGACGTTATCGGCACTGCCGCCCGGGTTTGCATAGAGGAAAATGTGTGCTGCTGTGTGCTCACAGGCGACCGGGACGATTTGCAGCTTGCCTCGCAAAACGTGCTCATTCACTTGGTTACCACTCGCATGGGGAATACCTCCACCGAGGTGTTTGACGACAAAAAGGTGCAGGAGAAATATGGCGTTACCCCCGAGGAGTTCATCGATTTAAAGGCCATTATGGGCGATTCCTCCGACAACATCCCCGGCGTGCGGGGCATTGGTGAAAAGGGTGCAACGGCGCTGATTCAGGCGTTTCATTCCGTAGACGGGATATATGAAAATTTAGACAGCGACAAAATTACAAACGCAATCCGCAAAAAGCTGGAGGCGGGGAAAAGCGATGCATATATGAGCAAAACCCTCGCTACCATTGACCGGAACGTGCCGATTGATATTGTTATTTCCGAAACCAAGGTTGCGCCGTATGACACAGGCGCGTTGTTTGACTTGTTCACGCGGCTGGAGTTTCGCTCATTCATTAAAAAGCTGGAGCTGACGCCGGAAAAAGACGCGCCGGAAACCGAAGCAGACATATTTGAAAATGCCGCGTTTGAGTTGGTTGCAGACAAAAACAGATTGAAAGAACTGTTAAATCAGGACAATATTTGCTTTCTGCCGGACAGGATTGAGGGCAAAATTGCCTTTTGCACCGACAAACAGCATGGGTTCAGCGCAGACATTGCGGGAAATGAAGACATTTGGAAGGCGTTTTTGGAATCGCCGCAAAAAAAGAGCACTCACGGCCTTAAGGACACGCTGGTGTTTTTTAGTAAGCTGGGAATTGACGCAAAGAATATTGATTTCGACACGGCGATTGCCGCATATTTACTGGAACCCTCCAGAAGAAGCTACGACATTGAGGGGCTGGCCACAGACTTTCTGCACATAACGCTGGAGGAAAGCGACGAGGGCGGTACCCAGCTTTCGTTGGAGAGCGCGCTTTCAGACGACGGCGACACGGCACTGATGAAAAAAGCCCTGGCGGTTCTGGCCTTAAAGGAATATGAAATAGAGCAAATGGAGCGGCAGGAGGTAAACGAACTGTTTGCCACCATAGAAATGCCGCTGGTGTATGTTTTGGCCTCAATGGAGGAAATAGGCTTCACGGTGGACCAAAAGCGTCTGACGGAGTTTGGAAAAATTCTTTCCGCGGAGCAGGACAATTTAACCCAGGAAATTTATGAGCTGGCGGGGCACGAGTTTAACATTAATTCACCCAAACAGCTTGCCACAGTGCTGTTCGACGAGCTGGGGCTGAAATCGAAAAAGAAAACCAAAAGCGGATATTCCACCAACGCCGAGGTTTTGGAAAAGCTTCGGTTTGCGCACCCCATTGTGGACAAAATTTTAGAATACCGAAAAATCAGCAAGCTAAACTCCACCTATGTGGACGGGCTGATGGCGGTGATTGATAAGAAAACGGGCAAGGTGCATTCCAGCTTTAACCAGACGGTAACCGTAACGGGGCGTATTAGCTCCACTGAGCCAAATTTGCAGAATATTCCCGTGCGCACAGAGCTGGGCCGCGAAATGCGCCGCATGTTTGTGGCCGAATCGGAAGAATATGTCTTGGTGGACGCGGACTATTCTCAAATTGAACTGCGTGTTCTGGCCCACATTGCCGGCGATGAGAACATGATTGAGGCGTTTCGCTCCGGGTTCGACATTCACGCCTCCACAGCGGCAAAGGTGTTCGGCGTAAGTCCGGACAGCGTAAGCGGCGAAATGCGCAGCGCGGCAAAGGCCATTAACTTCGGGCTGGTTTACGGCATGGGGGAATTTTCCCTGTCACAGGATTTGCACATTAGCTTAAAAGAAGCAAAAGCGTATATTGACGACTATTTGGGAAGCTATCCCAATGTGAAAAAATATATGAAAGACACCGTGGACTTTGCCAAAGAACACGGCTATGTGAAAACCATGTTCGGCAGACGGCGTGACATTCCGGAATTAAAGTCTTCCAACTATCAAACCCGCTCCTTTGGAGAGCGGGCGGCTATGAACACCCCGGTTCAGGGTACCGCGGCAGACATTATTAAGCTTGCCATGATCAACGTGAGCCGGCGGCTGAAACAGGAAAATTTGAAATCGCGGCTTATTTTGCAGGTGCACGACGAACTGATTGTGGAAGCGGAAAAAACCGAAGTCGACCAGGTCTGCCGCATTTTAACAACCGAAATGGAAAACGCCGCGTCCCTCTTGGTTCCTTTAAAGGTGGACATGCAAACGGGGCACAGCTGGTATGATACCAAATAATTTGGGGTGTGAAACAAAACCATGTCATTTACAACCGATGTAAAAAACGAACTGTGTACGATAAAATATGAAAAACGGTGCTGTATGCGGGCCCATCTTGCGGGATTAGCCGGTTTTTGCGGCGCTGTGGTGCGGGAAAACGGAAAAGACTGCTTTAAAATGCGCACAGAAAACGCCGCCATTGCCCGCAGGGCCTATACCTTGATGAAAGAGCTGTTTGGGTTTAAAGCAGAGCTGTCAACGGCTGGCAAAATTTGCGCAATTACAGTGGCCCGCGGCGCGCAAACGGTTTTGGCAGAGCTTGGCTTTGCTTCCGGCGGCATTGTGAAATTCACCGCCGACCCTTTTGTGGTGCACGACGACTGCTGCAAAACCGCGTTTTTGGCAGGGGCGTTTCTGGGCGGCGGATATGTGAAAACACCCAAAAACGGCTACCACTTTGAAATTAAAACCCACTACCGCACCTTAAGCCGGGATTTGGCAGAAATTATCGAAGAAATGGGCTTTGAGCCGAAGCAGGTGATGCGCAAGTCGGAATATGTGGTATATATGAAACAGAGCGACACAATCAGCGACCTGTTGGCGCAAATGGGCGCAACAGACGCCATGCTGGAGCTGTGCAATGTAAAAATTTTAAAAGACGTGCGCAACAACATCACCCGAAAGGTAAACTGCGACACGGCCAACATCACCAAAGCCGCCGACGCGGCGGCGGTGCAGCTTCGGGCCATTTATAAAATTCAGGCAAAGCTGGGGCTTGAGGCCCTGCCTGAGTCTTTGGAACAGGCGGCTCGGCTGAGAATGGAAAACCCCGAGGCAAATTTAACCGAGCTGGGGCAGATGATGGCGCCGCCCATCAGCAAGTCTGGCGTAAACCACAGGCTGAAAAAAATTATCCACATGGCGGAGGAATTGCCGGATACATAAAACGAGGGAAACATATGGAACAGATTGGAATTGTAGAACGAATTGAGGGGAAGCAGGCGGTGGTTACTGTTGCGCGTGCCTCAGCCTGCGGCGAAAACTGCGCCCATTGCAAGGGCGGCTGCACGCCTACGAAGGTGCAGGCACGGGTGGAAAACGGCGCCGGGGCAAAGCCGGGCGATCTGGTGAAGCTTGAAACCAGCACGGCGCATGTGGTGCAGGCTTCGCTCATTTTATATTTTGTGCCCTGTTTATTTGCAATTTTTGGCGCAGTTGCGGCAAGTAATTTGTTTCACAGCACCGCTGTGGCGGCGGTTTGTGCCGGAGCGGCTTTTTTTGCCTGTTTTGCGGTGATAAAACTATTTGACAAGAAAATAGCGCCTGTTTCAAACATTACAAAAATTATAAAGCGTGTAGACGGGCGTTAGAAAGGCGTGAACAACAATGGCAATGGACGGTTTCAGCGTTGCGGCGCTGACCTTTGAAATAAATAAAGAACTTTCAGGCGCAAAGCCTGACAAAATACAGCAGACGGAGAGTGACGAGCTACTGATTTCCTTTTTTGGTCCAAACGGTCAAAAAAAACTCAGGCTAACAGCCAATGCATCGGTGGCCAGGGTGTGCCTTACAGAGGACAAAAAACAAAGCCCAAAAACTGCGCCGCTGTTTTGTATGCTGCTGCGCAAGCACCTGTCCGGCGCACGGCTGAAGGAGGTTACACAGCCTGGCTTTGAGCGGGTGATGGTGCTGACCTTTGACGGAACGGACGAATTTGGCGACCCCTGCGAAAAGCGGCTGGTAGCCGAGCTTATGGGTCGTCACTCCAACCTGATTTTGGTGGGCGCCGACGGCCGCGTAATTGACGCGGCGCGCCATGTAGATTTTTCAGTAAGCTCTGTGCGGCAAATTTTGCCGGGGCTGGCTTATCAGTCCCCGCCGCCCCAAAATAAGCGAAACCCTATAGAGTGTGACTTAAACACGATTTTAGAAGCGCTTAAGCAGGCAGACGGCAAGGAAAAAATCGATAGGGCTGTGCTGGGACTATTTCGCGGCGTGAGCCCTTTAATTGCGCGGGAAATCTGCATTCGGACATTTACTAACTGTGACAAATTTTTGGGGGAACTGGACTTTTCACAAAAATTAGAGCTTGCTACCAGCTGTTACACAGTGTTTCAAGCGGCGGCAGAGCAAAAGTTTTTGCCCTGCTATCTGGTTGGAAAGGACACAGGAAAACCCTTTGAGTTTGCGGCGGTTAACATCACCCAATACGGCGGCGCGGCGCAAGTGGTGCAAAATGAGTCTATGTCGCAGATTGTGGAGGCGTTTTACGCCGAACGGGACGCGAAAGAGCGAATGGCGCACAGAAGCGCAAGACTTACGAAGCTGGTGTCCACCAACATTGAACGGTGTGCCAAAAAGCTTTCCGTTCAGTTGGCAGAGCTTTCCGACACCGACAATTTAGACAAATATAAAAAATACGGTGAGCTGATTACGGCAAACCTCTATCGGATTAATAAAGGTGACAAGTCCGCCGTAGTGGAGGATTTTTACGACGAAACCTTAAAAACTGTTACCATTCCTTTAGATATGCGCATGTCGCCTTCAGAGAACGCACAGCGGTATTTTAAAAAATATGCCAAGGCGAAAACCGCCAAAGCAGAAATTACTAACCAGCTGAAAAAAACAAGGGCGGAGCTTTCTTATTTAGAGTCGGTTGAGGAGGAACTCTCATTTGCGGAAACCGTGCAGGATTTGGCGGAAATTTCTCAGGAACTTTATGAGCAGGGATATGTTAAACGTACGGAGAAGAATAAGAAAAAGCAGGCGTTGTCAAAGCCAATGGAGTTTCAAACCTCTGACGGCTTTACTGTGCTGGTGGGCAAAAATAACAAGCAGAATGATATTTTAACGCTGAAAACTGCCAAAAATGCCGATCTGTGGTTTCATACAAAGGACATTCATGGCTCCCATGTAATTTTGCGGTATGAGCATGGGAAAGTGTTTTCTGAAACCGCAATTTTAGAGGCGGCGGAACTGGCCGCAAAATATTCCAAGGCAAAACATTCCCAGAACGTGCCGGTGGACTATACGCTGGTAAAGTTTGTGAAAAAGCCTGCGGGAGCGGCTCCGGGCATGGTAATTTATACAGACAATAAAACGGTGTATGTTACACCGTAAACAGATAACAAAAGCGTGGTAAGTTTACCACGCTTTTGTGTTATTTTATTCTTCTGTGTCTGGTTCTTCTGCTGTTTCTTCCTCGTTATCCGCTTCGTCCGGCACATATTCGCCAACCGTTTCCTCAGGGGAAACGGTTTCGGCTTCTTCGTCCTCTTCCTCGTCAGTGCGGGCAATGGAAACCACCGAAACGTTATCGTCTAACCGCATGAGCCTTACGCCCTTGGTAAGTCTTCCAATTCTGCTGATTTCCCGCGTTTTCATGCGGATTACCACGCCTTCAGAGGTGATGAGCATAATGTCGTCAGACTCGCTGACCACCGTTATGCCGGCAATGTTGCCGGTAGCGTCCGAAATGCGGTAGGTGGTTACACCCTTGCCGCCCCTGGTTTGAGTTTTATATTCAGTCAGCGGCGTTTTTTTGCCGAAGCCGTTTTCCGTTACCACCAGTAAATCGTCGCCTTCGCTGGCCGCGCTCATACCAACAACATAGTCGCTGTCAGAAAGCTTTATGCCGCGCACCCCGCGGGACACTCTGCCCATGGGGCGCACATCGGCTTCGTTAAAGCGGATACACATGCCGCCGAAGGTGCTTAAGATAATATCGTCGTTTCCGTCGGACAGACGCACGTTAATCAGTTCGTCATCTTCGTCCAGTACGATAGCTGCCAAACCGCCTTTTCTTGCGGTGTTATACATCAAAAGGTCAGACTTTTTCACCACGCCGTGCTTTGTGCCGAAGAACAGATATTTTCCTTCTTCGAATTCGCGCAGGGTGATGGCCGCAGTGATTTTTTCGTCGGAGTCAAGCTGCAAGAGGTTTACAATGGCCGTGCCCTTTGCCTGCCTGCCGGCCTCCGGAATTTCGTAGGCTTTCAGGCGATACATCTTGCCCTTTGAGGAGAAGAACAAAATGTGGTTGTGGGTGCTGGTTACAAACAGCTTTTCAACAAAATCCTCCTCCCTGGTGGTGATGCCTGTAACGCCCCTGCCGCCGCGGCGCTGAGATTTGTAAGTGTCCACCGGCAGGCGCTTTACATACCCAAAATGGGTTAAGGTGATAACCACTTCTTCCTCGTCGATTAAGTCTTCAATGTTAATTTCATCGGCATAGGCGGTAATTTCGCTCCTGCGTTCGTCGCCATATTTATCGCGGATGGCAATCAGCTCGTTTTTCACAATATCCAACACCAGGTGTTCGTCGGAAAGCACCTGGTTTAAATATTCAATCTGCTTCATCAGTTCCGCATATTCGTTGTCGATTTTCTCGCGCTCTAAGCCCTGCAAACGCGCCAGGCGCATGTCTAAAATGGCCTGTGCCTGAACGTCGGAGAACGAGAACCGCTCCATTAAGTTTGCCTTTGCGTCGTTGTAGCTGGAGCGGATGATGGAGATAATCTCGTCAATGTTGTCCAACGCTATCCGCAGGCCGTCTAAAATGTGGGCCCGGGCTTCCGCTTTCTTTAAGTCATATTTTGAGCGGCGCACAATAACAGATTCCTGGAACCGGATATAGTGGTCCAGCATTTCCCGCAGCGAAAGCGTTTTCGGCTGGTTGTCCACCAAGGCCAGCATGTTGATGGAAAACGTGTCCTGCAGCTGCGTAAATTTATAAAGCTGGTTTAAAATTACGCTGGCGTTGGCGTCGCGCTTCAGCTCTATTACCATGCGCATGCCTTCGCGGTCAGACTCGTCGCGAATATCGGAAATACCGTCTACACGCTTGTCTTTCACCAGTTCCGCAATCTTTTCAATCAGCCGCGCCTTGTTCACCTGATAGGGCAGCTCGGTTACTACTATGCGCTCTTTGTCGTGGGCCATCTGCTCAATTTCTGTGCGGGCCCGCATAATAATTTTGCCGCGGCCCGTGGTGTAGGCGCTGCGAATGCCGCCCAGGCCCATGATGATGCCGGCGGTGGGGAAGTCCGGCCCTTTTATGTAGCTGAGTAACTCGTCTGTGTCAATTTCCGGATTATCGATAACGGCGACAATGCCGTTGATTACCTCGGTTAAGTTGTGGGGTGGAATGTTGGTGGCCATGCCCACCGCAATGCCCGACGAGCCGTTCACCAACAAACTGGGGAACCTGGAGGGGAGCACAACCGGCTCCTTCAGGTTTTCGTCGTAGTTGGGAATGAAATCCACCGTGTCTTTTTCAATGTCAGTAAGCATTTCCAAAGAGAGCTTAGACATTTTTGCTTCTGTGTAACGGTAAGCAGCCGGGGGGTCGCCGTCCACGGAACCAAAGTTACCGTGGCCGTCTACCATGGGATAACGCAGGGAGAAATCCTGCGCCATGCGCACCAAGCTGTCGTAAACCGCTGCGTCGCCGTGGGGGTGATATTTACCGAGCACGTCGCCGACGGTGGCCGCGCACTTTTTATACGGCTTGTCCGGCGTAAGCCCGGCTTCATACATCGTATATAAAATACGCCTGTGAACGGGCTTTAAACCGTCGCGCACATCAGGCAGCGCACGACCCACGATAACGCTCATGGAATAGTCGATATAGGACTTTTTCATTTCTTTGTTCAAATCGACATTTATAATATTCTGCAAAGCATCTTCAAGCATTTTCTACAGTCCTTTCGGTTAAATGTCCAGGTTGTTTACATATTTCGCGTTCGCCTCAATAAATTCCCGCCGGGGCTCAACGTTGTCGCCCATTAAAATGGTGAAAATTTCGTCCGCTTTCACCGCGTCGTTCAGTTCCACGCGCAAAAGCGTTCGGCTTGAAGGATCCATGGTGGTTTCCCAAAGCTGTTCCGGGTTCATTTCACCAAGACCTTTATAGCGCTGAACCTTTGCGTCCTGCCCGATTTCGGCAAGGGCATCTTTTAGCCCCTCGTCGGTATAGGCATAAAGCTCTTTTTTGCCCTTATAAATTTTGTAAAGGGGAGGCTGCGCAATGTAAACATAGCCGTTTTCCACCAAAGGACGCATGTGACGGAAGAAAAATGTCAGCAGAAGCGTTCTGATGTGGGAGCCGTCGACGTCGGCATCGGCCATTATAATGATTTTGTGGTAGCGAAGCTTTTCAACATCAAAGTCGTCGCCAATTCCGGCGCCCAGGGCCATAATAACCGGCTGTAGCTTTTCGTTTCCATAAACCTTGTCCAAACGCGCCTTTTCCACGTTAAGCATCTTTCCCCAAAGGGGCAGAATTGCCTGAAATTCACGGTCGCGCCCCTGTTTAGCGGAGCCGCCGGCAGAATCACCCTCGACGATATAAATTTCTGTGTTTTCAGGATTTCTGTTGGCACAGTCTGCCAGCTTGCCTGGCAGGGTGGAGGACTCTAAAGCAGATTTTCTTCTGGTTAAATCCCTGGCTTTTCTTGCAGCTTCCCTCGCCCGGGAGGCAGTCAGGGCTTTGTCAATCACAATACGCGCCACGGCGGGGTTTTCTTCTAAAAATGCGTCCAGCTTTTCGCTCATGGCAGAATCGGTCAGGCCGCGAACCTCGCTGTTGCCCAGCTTGGTTTTGGTCTGCCCCTCAAACTGGGCCTCTAAAACTTTCACAGAAATAACTGCCGCCAGGCCTTCCCTTGCGTCGTCGCCGCTTAAGTTTTTGTCGCCGTCTTTCATCAGTCCGTGGCGTTTGGCATAGTCGTTAATAATGCGGGTTAATGCCGCCTTAAAGCCAATTTCATGGGTGCCGCCCTCGGTAGTGCAAATGTTGTTTGCAAAGCTAATAATGTTTTCAGAATATGCATCGGAATACTGCATGGCAACCTCAATCACCATGTCCTTTTGCTCCGCTTCAAAGTAGATAACCTCATCATGGAGCACGGTTTTGTTCTTATTTAAAAACGCAACAAACTCTTTAATGCCGCCGTCATATTTCATGTCGGCGGTCTGTCCGTCGTCCCGCTTGTCGGTCAGCACAATGCGCAGGCCCTTGTTCAAAAACGCCTGCTCCTGAAGCCTGGTGTGCAGGGTTTCAAAATCAAACTCAAGGGTTTCAAAAATTTCACCGTCGGGCTTAAAAGTAACTCTTGTTCCCGTTTTATCCGTGTTGCCGATAATTTTTAAAGGCCCGCAGGAATGGCCCCGCTCATAGCGCTGAAAGTGAACATGCTCACCGTCAGACACCTCAACTTCTAAATATTCCGACAGCGCGTTTACAACTGACGCGCCCACACCGTGCAAACCGCCGGAAACCTTATAGCTTCCGCCGCCGAATTTGCCGCCGGCGTGCAAAATGGTGAACACAACCTCCACGGCGGGAATTCCCATCTTAGGCTGAATGCCAACCGGAATGCCGCGCCCATCGTCCACAACGGTGATGGAGTTGTCGCCGTTAATGTCAACATAAATATTTTTACAGTATCCGGCCAGAGCCTCGTCGATACTGTTGTCCACAATCTCATACACAAGATGGTGGAGCCCCCGTTCAGAAGTAGAACCTATGTACATACCCGGCCGTTTGCGAACGGCTTCAAGGCCTTCTAAGACCTGAATTTGGGAACCGTCATAGTTCGTATCTACTTTGATGTCCATGTTTTTGCCTCCTAAAAAATCAACTTAAAAATAGAATGTAACATTATAAAACAAACGTAAAAATAACGCTAAAAATAACTTATATTCATTATAACACAAAATAAGCCGAAAATCAAATTTTTTTAGAAAAAAAGAATGAAATAGTTTTTTGCGCCAAATTTTAAATAACGGCAAAAAAATGCCCCGGTTCTAAAAAAGAAAACCGGGACGTTTTTCGGTGGAATTTTAAACAGTTGGATCTGCCGGCACCTCGGCCTGTTCTGTCTCTGTCAGCAGGGCGGACTGATATTTCTCCAAAATCGAGGTTTCTAAGGCGTCGCGCATTTCAGAGTTAATGGGGTGCGCAATATCTTTATACTCGCCCTCAGGGGTTTTTCTGCTGGGCATGGCCACAAACAGCTTATCCGCGCCTTCAATGACCTTAATGTCATGTACCACCAAAGCATTGTCGAAGGTAACGGATACGATTGCTTTCATTTTTGATTCTAAATTGATTTTGCGAATTCTAATATCTGTAATATCCATGTGTCTTGCTCCTTTTGCTCAAATGTTGTTCTTATTTTTGGTGGAATGCCAAAAAATATACATAAATTAAAAAAAAGACTTTTATTTTCCATTAAAGTGATGTATAATATATAAAGTTAAAAAGTCTCTTTTATAGAAAGGGCGGAAAGGTATTAAAGCGAATGACGGAATTTGACCTGAGAAATATAGATAAATCAAAACCGGTGTTTTTTGTGGGGATTGGCGGCATTAGTATGAGCGCCTTGGCACACATTTTAAAAAACGACGGATACATTGTCCGCGGCTCCGATTTTAAAGAGAGCGAAACCACACAGCAACTGCGGGAAATGGGCATTGCGGTTTCCATCGGCCACAGCGCGGAAAACGTCCGCGGTGCGGGACTGGTGGTTTACACCGCCGCGGTGAAAAAGGATAACCCAGAGCTTTTAGAAGCAGGCAGACTGGGTATTTTGGCAATTGAGCGGGCGCGGCTTTTGGGGGCCATGATGAAAAATTACAGTTATCCTGTGGCGGTGAGCGGCACCCACGGCAAAACCACTACCACCTCCATGTTGGCCCACATTCTATGCGGAGCAGGCTTAGATCCAACCATTTTGGTAGGCGGCGTGCTGCCGTTAATCGGCGGCAACATGCGGGACGGGGGAAAAGAATATTTTGTGACCGAGGCGTGTGAATATTGCGCCAGCTTTTTAAAGTTTTTCCCGCTTTACAGCATTATTTTAAACATTGAAGAAGACCATTTGGACTTTTTTAAGGATATTGACGACATTATCTCCTGCTTTCAAAAATTTGTTATGCGTCTGCCGGAAAACGGGGCGGTAATTGCCAATTTTGATGACGAAAACGTAAAATGTGCCGTTTCCGGCTCTGGCAAACGGGTGATTACCTATGGAATTGAGTGCGAAAACCCGGACTACACGGCGAAAAATATTACTTTTGATAAAACGGGATTTGCCGCGTTCGACGTGCTTCGAAACGGTGCTTTTTACTTTCAGGCAAAGCTCAACGTACCGGGCATGCACAACGTGAAAAATGCCCTGGCTGTGATTGCGGTTTCAGATTTGCTTGGCGTGTCGAAACAGGATATGCAAAAGGGCTTTTTGTCCTACAAAGGCACCAACCGGCGGTTTGAGCATAAAGGCGAGATAGGCGGCGCCAAGGTCATTGACGATTATGCCCATCACCCCACAGAGGTGAAAGCCACCTTAAAAGCGGCAAGGGCTGTGGCAAACGGCAAAAAGGTTTGGTGCGTGTTCCAGCCGCACACCTACACCCGTTCCCTTGCTTTAAAGGACGAATTTGCAAAGTCCTTTTTCGACTGCGACGGACTGGTGGTTACGGACATTTATGCCGCACGGGAAAAGGATACGGGGCTGATTACCTCCGCCGATTTGGTAGATGTGATTAACAAAAACAGCGGTAACGCAACGTATATCAAAGCGTTTCAAGACGTGGCGGACTTTTTTAAAGAACGCGTCAGCCCAGGCGACTTAATTCTCACTATGGGCGCAGGTGACGTTTATAAAATTGGTGAATTACTGGTAAAGTAAAATGGGCGAAGCGCCCGGCACTTATTTCAGTGCCGGGCGCTTTTTTGCATGGAAATATGACACATTTGATGAATCATGTCGCAAAACACACTTGAAGCGCGTGCCGGCGGGTGGTATAATCAAAACAGTCAGGAGGGGAGAGCAATGGACAAGGAGCTTATGATTGAAAGCGTTGATTTGGATTTTCCAGGAACGGCTTTCCGCGTGTATAAATTCTATCAAATTTCATCAGGTGCGGTTGCTGAACGAAGCATGCCGATTTTTCACCACCATTTGTTTTACGAGTTTCATTTTCTCACGAAAGGGGAATATGATTTTATTACCCAGGATAAAACAATTAAAATCTCCCAGGGTGAGCTGTTTATCATTCCGCCGGGCACGCGGCACTACACCTTTCAGCAGTCGGCGGAAACCGAAAGCATTGTTTTAAGCCTGACTATTGACGAAAAGCCAAAGGAAGAGGGCTTTTACGGCTATTTTAAAAAAAGCTTGGACGATGCGGCGCTCATGCCGGTTAAAGTGTCGGACAACTTAATGCAGAACTTTGCTCAGTTTGGAAGAATTACCAACTGCGCCAACATTAAAAACTATTGCTACATGAAGCGAATGGTCTGTGACATTTTGGTGGATTTGTTCGATATGCTGAACGGGTTTGATACTTGCAGTAAAAGCGGCGCGGCGGGCAAAAGTAAAAAACAAACGGAGCTTCTTTTGGAAAACTATGTGAACGACCCGGCGTTTACCCTTGCCGATATCGCAGAAAAACTACACTATTCCCAGCGGCACGTGGCAAGAATGGTTCAGAACAAATATGGCATGGCGCTGGGTGACGTTCGGAATTTGCAGATGGTGAAAACGGCCCGGCGGTATTTAGATGAAGGCTGTTCCGTTCAAAAGGCTGCGGAAATGGCAGACTTTAAAAGCACGGACACCTTTCGCAAATGCTTTAAAAAGTTTGAGAGCGTAACGCCTTCTGCATATAAAAGGAGGGTGGAGCATGACGGAAAAAACGAATAAAATGATTACAATCTTCTTAGTCGGCATAACCTTTATTTTAATAACGGCAACGGCTCTTATCTATTCTGAAGATGGTTTCATCATTGTTCCGCTGTATGTGTCTTTGGCTATTATGCTTTTGCAGTCTAAGGCAAACCGCTATGCGTTTTTGCTGGGCGGCATCAATTCGCTTTTATATGCTGGGGTGTATGCCTACACCGGGCTGTATGCCATGGCGGCTTATGCCGCGCTGGTTTCCTGCCCGCTGCAGTTGGTGACCTTTTTAAACTGGAGCAAACGGCCTTATGGCAACGCGACGGTTTTTAAAAAGCTGAGCCTGAAAAATAAGGTCATTCTTTTTGCATCGTTTGTGGTTTTGTGGCTTTTAATGTGGGCGTTTTTTTCACTGTTTCACTCGGCCTATTTGCTGTTCGACAACACGGTTACCCTGCTGGGCATTGCGTCAACCGTTCTTTGCGCCCTGTCGTTTGTGGACTACGCATATCTGCAAATTGCAGGCGTTGGAATCAGCATTGTGCTTTACAGCCAAATGCTCCACACAAAACCAATTCAAATTACATATCTTATTTATAGCGTCTATGCGCTGGTTTGCTCCGTAAAGGCGCTTGGCAAAATGAACCGGCTTTATATAGAACAAAAGACAGAGGAAAGCGAGGCTGCGGCATGAAGAAAATTGGCAGAGAGGTTTTGTTTTTAACGGCGGGGGAGGGGAATCCCCGAAACGGTGAGGGCGCGTTTATCAGACTATCTGATGGCAGAATTCTATACGCATTTACCGAATACACGGGTGACAACTGGGAGGACCACTGCAGCGCAAGCATTGCAGGGATTTTTTCCGGTGACGAGGGAGAAACCTGGCATGGGAGGAAGGTTCTTTTAAAAGCGGATGCAGGAGCGTCGAACTATATGAGCGTATCTCTCCAACGTATGGATAACGGGGACATTGGTCTGTTTTATTTAAGAAAGGATAAGGAAACAGGCACCTGTAAACTTTACCTTTCGCGTTCGTGCGATGAAGCGGACACCTGGGGATCTCCGGTGTCCTGTATGGAGGAGGACGGCTATTTTGTCGTGAACAACGACAGGGTGGTAAGACTTAGAAACGGCAGGTTTTTGGTGCCTGCTGCACAGCATGCCATTTTAAAAAAGTGGGAACGTTTCGGCAAGGGCGAGCTAAACTTTTTTGCGTCAGACGACGATGGAAGAACATGGAGCAGGTTGCTGGACAAAAATATTCACATTCCCGCTGAGGAAAAAAGCACAACGGGCCTGCAGGAGCCGGGTGTGTTTCAGCTTGAAAACGGAGACATTTGGTGCTGGTTGAGAACGGGCTTTGGCTGCCAGTATGAATGTTTTTCAAAGAATAACGGCGCGGACTGGAGTGTGCCTGCGCCCAGCGAGTTTTTCACGTCGCCTGCTTCGCCTATGCAGGTGAAACAGGTGGGGGAGTTGGTCGTTTCGGTATTTAACCCCATTCCTAACTACACCACCCGGGACGAAACGAACACCTGGGGCAGAACGCCTTTGGTGTGCGCGGTGAGCAGGGACGGAGGGAAAAGCTTTTCGAAGCTATTTTATTTGGAGGATGACCCTAAAAACGGCTATTGTTATCCAGCAATTTTTGAGGGAACGGAATATTTCCTTGTTGCTTACTATCATTCAAACAACAGCGGCGTATGTTTAAACAGCGCCAAAATAAAAAAGGTTTTATTTAAGGAGCTAACATAGCAAAACGAAAGCACCTGCCATTTTTGGCAGGTGCTTTCGTTTTGCTTACATAATGAGCTTTACAATTTCTTTTTTCAGCCGCTCAATAATCCGCTTTTCCAAGCGGGAAATGTATGACTGGGAAATGCCCAGCATGTCGGCTACTTCCTTTTGCGTTTTTTCCTCCCGGCCCGAAAGGCCGAACCGAAGCTCCATAATCAGCCGTTCCCGGCTGGAAAGCCGCGATATGGCGGAAAGAAGAAGCTGTTTGTCAACCTCGTCCTCAATGTTTTTATAAACGTCATCGCTGTCTGTTCCTAAAATGTCCGAGAGCAAAAGCTCGTTTCCGTCCCAGTCGGTGTTTAAAGGCTCGTTAAGCGAAACCTCTGTTTTCTGATTATGTATTTTTCTTAAGAACATTAGAATTTCGTTTTCGATGCAGCGGGAGGCATAAGTGGCCAGCTTAATGTTTTTGTCGGTGTTAAAGGTGTTAATGGCTTTAATCAGGCCGATGGAGCCAATGGAAACCAAATCCTCCGTGGCAACGCCTGTGTTTTCAAACTTTCTTGCAACATAAACCACCA
Organism: Congzhengia sp.; assembly: GCF_037235575.1. NCBI lineage: Bacteria > Bacillati > Bacillota > Clostridia > Eubacteriales > Oscillospiraceae > Congzhengia > Congzhengia sp. The sequence continues at coordinate 32,152 of NZ_JAXUNN010000011.1, forward strand.
GCCGCAGATTGTGCTCAATCAGCTCTTTTCTTGCCCGCTCTCTGTTTTTACCTCCCAGCTCTTTTAAAAGACGGGCCTCCTCCGGCGCGGAAAGCGGCGGAGGCAAAATCTCGCTGCTTCCAATAAAATAGGTTTCGTCTGCTAAAATTGCCCGAATCCTGCCCAAAATGCGGGAGACGAGGCTTCTCATTCTTTCAATCAGTCGAAAAAACATTTGCGTTACATCCTTTCTGTCCGGTTAATGCATGTGGAATCGTTGGGAAGAATCATTCGGTAGCCGCCCTCTTTGTCTAAGGGCGTTTCGGAAATTCCGACAAATACGGAATCGCTCAGCGTAATTACATCAGAAATGATTTTGTCGGGCCGAAATGCGAACAACCCCGCATTTCCATTGATACCATGACAGGGAATATAAAGAAATTCCCCGGGATGCTTTGCAACACATTCAGAGAGGGTGCCGCCTGAAAAGAACGCGGAAACGGTTTGCCACTCTGCAACGAGTACGCTGTTTTGGGAAATGGGGTCCCGCAAAAAGTTGCCTGTGTCAAAAAGCGCGGTGTCAGTAACGCTTTTTCCATTTTTTTCTATGGTAACATTGTAAAGAAACTGCGCCTTAATGCGCTGTTTTTTCACATATCCTACAGCCAGATGAATTACTGTCACCGAAACCACAAAAATTGCCAGCATGGTATAGGCATTGATGTCTGCGTAGAACACGCCTGCGTTTACAGCAAAATTTATCTTTCCATACCGGTTTCCCAAAAACAGCACCGCAAAGCCAACGCCGCCTGTAACAAAGGAAACCAGATAAAACACGGCAATGTTTTTAAACAGGAACGCGGCGTTTCTTACGCCGTATGCAATCATCACCATGAAAAGCGATGTCAGAACTGAAAGGGTAAAAATAAAAAACGTACCCAGGGGAATAAAAAACACAAACGCCGCATAAACCGCCCCGAGGGCGCTTGCCAGGCAGGTTTTTACGATACTTGGCCTTTTTTTCACAAACAGCGAGGTAATGCTCAGCAAAATATAATCTATGATAAAATTAATAATAAACAAAACGTCAACATAAACTTTAACAGTCATCTTTTTCCTTTCCCGCCTGCGTTTGGTGTACACGGCCCCTTTTGCAGGCGGCGGGGGCCGCAGATGAAATGCTCTAAAATTAATTATACTCCCCTGTCCGCGGTTAAATTGTCATTTTGTGCTGTCGAACAAAAAAAAATTTGCGACACTTTCTGCAAACAAAAACCATTGAAAACGGACCGGGTTTATGATATACTATTTTTAAGTTTTATTTTTTTAGGAGGGTTTTGCATGTCGGTGCGCTATTCTGTGGTTGTTCCGGTTTATAATGAAGAAGCGGTGGCGCAAGAGTGCTATGTGCGGCTGACCAAGGTGATGGCTTCCCTCCGCGATGCGTATGAGCTCATATTTGTAGACGATGGAAGCCGCGATCAAACAAACGCTATTATATCCGATTTTTGCAGGCAAGACAGCCATGTGCGCCTCGTTTCCTTTTCACGCAATTTTGGCCACCAGGCCGCTATCAGCGCGGGCATGGATTTGTCCTCCGGACAGGCGGTAATCATTATCGACGCAGACCTTCAAGACCCGCCCGAAGTTATTCTAGAAATGGTAAAGAAGTGGAAAGAGGGCTACGATGTGGTTTACGGCCAGCGGGAAAAACGAAAGGGTGAAAGCGTTTTTAAAAAGGCCACGGCAAAGCTGTTTTACCGTTTTTTGTCCGCCCAGACCGACGTGGACATTCCCGTGGACACCGGCGACTTCCGCTTAATTGACCGCAAGGTGTGCGACGTGCTTTCCTCCCTCACAGAGAAAAACAGATATGTTCGGGGACTGGTGAGCTTTGCTGGCTTTCGTCAAACCGGCGTGCGCTACGTGCGGGACGAACGGTTTGCAGGTGAAACGAAATATCCGTTAAAAAAAATGATGAATTTTGCGGTGGACGCAACTACGTCCTTTTCCAAAAAACCGCTGAAGCTGGCCGGATATGTGGGTTTATTTCTGTCCATGGCAAGCTTTGTTTATCTGTTTATAACAATTTATTTAAAACTGTTTACACAAACAACCGTTTCCGGCTGGGCGTCAATCCTCTGTGTGTCGCTTTTTTTCAACGGCGTGGTTCTGATTATGCTGGGCATTATCGGGGAATATATCGGAAGGATTTACGACGAGGTGAAAAATCGGCCGCTGTATATTATTAAAGAAAAAACGGGCTTTCAACCCCGAAAGGACGAATTGAAAAATGGGGAAACGAATCAATAAACAGGGCGTGAAACAGGCCGTGCGGTTTTGTGTGGTGGGTTTTTTTAACACGCTGGTGGACTATGGGCTGTTCTTTGTGTTCATCTCTTTTGTAAACCTGCACAAAAGCATTGCGCAGGTGTTTTCCACGTCTGTCGCCATGTGCGGGAGCTATTTAATTAACCGCTACTGGACCTTTGGGCAAAGCGGACGGGGAAATTTCGGCGAAATTGTAAAATTCTTAACCATAAATTTGCTTGCCATGTTCTCGGTAATTTTGCTTACCCATCTATTTTACGACATTTGGCATTTGGAAAACCTTGTAAACGCCGCGCTGCGCGCTGCAGGCTCGGCCTTTGCGGCAGAAGGGGACATCGCCATTCTGCTGTGCAAGGCGGCGGCTTCGTGTTTTTCGTTAATGATTAACTTTTTCGGCAACAAGTTTTGGGTGTTCCGGGGCGGCCGGCAAACAGAAACGGAGGCGTAACCATGCGTACCATACATTCCAAAGAAATTACAGAGGCTGTGAAAAACCTCTGCATTGAAGCAAACATCTATTTAGGAAATGACATTAAAAATGCCATTTGCACTGCCAGAGAGCAGGAGCAGTCTGAAACGGCAAAAGTGATTTTAGAAAAGCTGGAGGAGAATATGCGCGTGGCAGAGGCCGAAAAAATTCCAGTCTGCCAGGACACCGGAATGGCCGTGGTGTTTTTAGATATTGGCCAGGATGTGCATGTTGACGGCGGGTTGCTGAAAGATGCGGTGAACGAAGGCGTGGCGCAGGGCTATACCGAAGGGTTTTTAAGAAAATCTGTGGTGACAGACCCCATAGAGCGCAAAAACTCCGGCGACAACACTCCAGCGGTAATTCATTACGACATTGTTCCCGGCGATAAGCTGAAAATTACCGTGGCGCCTAAGGGCTTTGGAAGCGAAAACATGGGGGCGCTGAAACTGTTAAAGCCGGCAGACGGCCTTGCCGGCGTGAAGGATTTTGTGCTGGAAACCGTAAAAAACGCCGGTGCAAATCCCTGTCCGCCCATTGTGGTGGGCGTCGGAATTGGCGGAACTATGGAAATGAGTACGCTTTTGGCAAAGCGTGCGTTGTTAGTTGAGCTTGACAAGCCAAACGAAAACCCGTTTTATGCGAGTCTGGAGCAGGAGCTTTTAGAAAAAATAAACGCATTGGAAATCGGCGTGCAGGGCTTTGGCGGCACAAACACGGCATTGGGCGTTAAGATTTTAACCTATCCAACCCACATTGCCGGCCTTCCCTGTGCGGTGAATATTAACTGCCACGTAACGCGTCATAAGTCCATTGTGCTGTGATTTACGTTATGTAAACCTGACTTTTCCACAATTTTACCTGTTAAAAAGGTATAATTCGGTGTATAGACAGGAAAAACCAGTGAATATCTGGAGATAATATTAAAAAAGTGTTAATAACCCTGTTGATAATGTGGATAACTTTATGACAAGGAAACAATATATGTGCGTTATGTTAACCTAAGCACAATTTAACCGAAAAAACTTAGAAATTTTACTTGAATATTGCACAAAAAACAGATATAATGAAAAAGGTAGATTTTGCAAAATTTAGTGAATACACGGAGGAACAAAATGAACCCAAAATACAAACGAATTCTTCTAAAGGTGAGCGGCGAGGCGCTGTCCGGCGGCAAGGGAACCGGGCTGGACACCGACACACTTGCTTCCATTGCTGCTGTGGTAAAGCAGTGCAGGGAAGCGGGGGTTGAAATTGCCATTGTTGTCGGCGGCGGCAACTTTTGGCGGGGGCGCACCAGCGAGGACATGAACAGAACCCGGGCCGATCACATGGGCATGCTTGCCACAGTGATGAACTCTTTGGCGCTGCAAAGCGCGCTTGAGGCTGCCGGCGTTCCCACCAGGGTGCAAACAGCCATTGAAATGCGCCAGATTGCAGAACCCTACATCCGCGGCAAGGCCATGAGCCACTTAACCTCGGGCAAGGTGGTTATTTTCGGCTGCGGAACGGGAAATCCTTTCTTTTCAACCGATACGGCGGCTGCTCTCCGGGCTGCGGAAATTGATGCGGAGGCAATTTTGCTTGCCAAAAACGTCGACGCGGTTTACGACAGCGACCCGGCTCAAAATCCCAACGCCAAAAGGTTTTCAAAGCTTTCATATAAAGAAGTTATTCACAGGGGCTTAAAGGTGATGGACACCACCGCAACCTCCCTTTGCATGGACAACGACATTCCAATTTTGGTGTTCGGAATTGCTCAGCCGGAGAACATTATTAAAGTGCTCTGCGGTGAAAATATGGGTACCATTGTTTCAAACGATGATGAAGTAAAATAAAGGAAAATACGGAAAGGACGGAACGATTCATATGTACGAAGATGTAAAACAAAAAATGGATAAAGCGGTTGCCGCAATGGAAAGCGATTTTGCGGGTATCCGCGCAGGCAGGGCAAATCCTGCAATTTTAGATAAGGTGATGGTAGACTATTACGGCACGGCTACACCGGTGGCACAGGTGGGAACCATTTCTATCCCCGACCCCAGAATGCTGATGATTCAGCCCTGGGACGCCAGCATTCTCCACGACGTTGAAAAGGCAATTCTGGCCTCTGACTTAGGACTTACTCCTAACAACGACGGAAAGGCCATCCGCTTAAATTTCCCTGCACCCACAGAGGAGAGAAGAAAAGAGCTGGTGAAATCTGTTTCCAAGCGTGCGGAGGAGGCTAAGGTGGTTATCCGTGGAATCCGCAGGGACGCAATCGACGCGTATAAGGCACAGAAGAAAAACGGCGAAATCACCGAGGACGATTTAAAGGATGCAGAAAACGGCATTCAGAAGGTGACAGACCAATATATTAAAGATATCGACGGTTTGGCAGACGGCAAATCGAAAGAAATCATGGAAATTTAAGTGTAAAAATTCATTGGCGGGGTGGTTTTCATTTTTAAGTTTTTAAAACGAAAAAAACAGGCGGCGTTTATTAACGAGGTTGACCAAGAAAACCTCCCCCGTCATGTGGGTATTATTATGGACGGCAACGGCAGGTGGGCAAAGAGTCGCGGCCTGCCTCGAAGCGCCGGGCACAGGGCCGGGGCGGCAACCTTAAAAAAAATAACCGAGTTTGCAAGCGATATGGGAATTCGCTATATCACGGCTTATGCTTTTTCGACAGAAAACTGGAAACGGCCCAAGGCGGAGATTGACGCGCTGATGGACCTTTTGCTGGATTATTTAAAAGACAAAAAACTCTTAGAAGGCAATCAGGTGCGGCTGAAGTTCATTGGCGACAGAAGCGTGTTAACTGACGAAATTAAAGAGCAGATGGCAATTGCAGAGGAGGAGTCCGCCGGGCGGGACAAAACCATTTTATATCTGGCAATTAACTATGGCGGTCAGCAGGAAATAACAAAGGCTGTAAAAACTATTTGTCAAAAAGCCGCCGCGGGGCAGCTTGACCCAGGCGGTGTTACGGAACAGACAATATCAGAAAATTTATATACGGAAATCCCCGACGTGGACTTAATTATCCGCCCCAGCGGGGAATTTCGCTTAAGCAACTTTCTTTTATGGCAGTCGGCCTACAGCGAATTCTGGTTTTCCAACATCAACTGGCCCGACTTTTCGGAAAAGGATTTTACACAGGCAATTTTAGACTATCAAAACCGGAACAGACGGTTTGGCGGAATTTAAGGGGTGATTTTTTGGCTTGGTCAAAACTGAAAACGAGGCTGGTCAGCGCGGCAATTTTGGTGGCTGTTTTGCTGATTGTAACCTTTGCCCCGGAATGGGTATTTACGCTGGCGGTCAGTGCCGCCTGTTTTGTTGTTCTTCATGAGATTATGGTGACGTTTAAACAGGAAACAAAGCTTTCCATCGTCATTATTGATTATATTTTCGCAGGGCTTTATATGCTCTCCGGTTTCCTCCGCATGGACACAGGCAACCAGGTAATTTATATGATTACCATTTTCTTTGTGATGACGCTGTTGATTTTTTCCGTGGTGGACCACAGAGAAATTAACTTTAACGACGTGTGCGCCTCGCTGTTTTTGGTGCTCTATTCGGTGGTGTTTTTAATCCATCTGTCGTTCATTCGGCACATGGAAAACGGACTTGCCCTTGTGTTTTTAGCTTTTATCGGCGCGTTTTTACCCGACACTTCGGCATATTTTGCCGGCAATCTGTTTGGCGAGCACAAGCTAATTGAGGCAGTTAGCCCAAACAAAACCGTTGAGGGAGCAATTGGGGCTGTGGTTGGCGCTGTGGTTTCATTTACCATTTACGGCGTTATTTTATGGGTGTTAGATTTTAATGTACATTTTCCGAGACTTTTGCTGCTGGCCTTAATTTGCGGTGTGGTGGCCCAGTTCGGCGACCTTTCTGCATCGGTAATGAAACGGGCGTATAAAGCAAAGGACTTTGGAAAACTCATTCCCGGCCACGGCGGCCTGGTAGACCGGATTGACAGTTTAATTTTCGTCACTCCGGTTGTATATTACTTTATTACATACTTTCCAGTAATATGAAAAGGAGAACAAATTGAAAAACATTGTAATACTGGGCGCAACAGGCTCTATCGGCACGCAGTCCCTTGAAGTAATTGAGGCAAACAGGGGATTTCGTGCTTTTGCGCTATCCGCACATTCCAACATTGGAGTTTTAGAAACACAAATCAGAAAATTCCGCCCGCAGTTTGCCTGCGTAACAAACGAGGAAAAGGCTGCGGAGCTGAAAATAAAAACAGCGGACATTGGCACAAAAATTTTGGCCGGAACAGCGGGCCTTGAAGAAATCGCCGCTCACCCGGAAGCGGACACGGTGATCACTGGCATTGTGGGCATTGCAGGCCTTGCCCCCACCCTTGCTGCGGTGGAGGCGAAAAAACGCATTGGCCTTGCCAACAAGGAAACATTGGTAACTGCGGGAGATATGGTGATGGAGCGGGCAGGACAAACCGGCGCCGAAATCATTCCGGTAGATTCAGAACACAGCGCCGTTTTCCAATGTCTTGCCGCCCGGGTAAACCGGGATAATTTTGACAGCGAAGTAAAACGAATTTTGCTTACCGCCTCCGGCGGCCCGTTTTTCGGAAAGACGAAGAACGAGCTGACCCAAATCACCGCAAAAGAAGCCCTGCGCCACCCAAACTGGAGCATGGGTGCAAAAATAACAGTGGACAGCGCCACGCTGATGAACAAGGGGCTTGAGGTGATTGAGGCAAAACACCTATTTGGCGTTCCGTTTGAAAAAATCGACGTTTTCGTGCATCGGCAGAGCATTGTTCATTCCATGGTGGAGTTTGCAGACAACGCAGTGATTGCGCAGCTGGGCGCGCCGGATATGAAACTTCCCATACAGTATGCGATTACCTATCCTGAGCGGCTTTCTATGCACGGTAATGAGCCAGACTTAACCAAAACGCCGCTGACCTTTGACAAGCCTGATTTCGAAACGTTTCGTTGCCTGCCGCTGGCCATTTCGGCAGGCAAGACGGGAGGCACCATGCCCGCGGTGTTAAATGGCGCAAACGAAGCGGCGGTGGCGTTGTTTTTAAACGGCAAAATCAGATTTTTGGATATTGCAGATTTAGTGGAGGGGGCAATGTGCGCCCATAAAACCATGAAACGGCCGTCCCTTTCCCAAATTTTTGAGGCGGACAAGTGGGCCAGAGAATATGTATGCGCGAAACTGCATACACTACATTAGATTTTTTCGGAAAAAAACAAATGGCAGAAAGGCAGACCAAATGAACATCATTTTTACAACATTGGCAGCGATTTTAATTTTTGCAGTTTTGGTTTTCATTCACGAGCTGGGACATTTCATTGCGGCAAAGCTCTCCGGCGTGAAAGTGAACGAATTTGCGATTGGCATGGGGCCAAAGCTGTTTGGAAAACAAAAGGGAGAAACGCTCTATTCCGTGCGGCTCATTCCCATCGGCGGATTTTGCGCCATGGAGGGTGAGGACGAAAACACGACTGACGAGCGGGCTTTAAACAACAAAAAGCCATATATCCGGCTCATCATTTTGGTGGCCGGGGCGTTTATGAATATTTTGCTGGGCTTTATTTTAATTTTTTCTTTAACGATTGGCACTGCGGAAACGGTTGTTCCCAAGGTTAACAGTGTAACAGAGGGCGGCGCGGCGGAAGCTGCGGGCTTACAGGATAACGACGTAATTCTGCGGGCAAACGGCAAACGGGTGCACATTATTGAAGATTTGTCCTGGGCCATGTCCAACAATTCCAGAGAAAACAAAGAGCTTCAGCTGGAAGTGAAAAACGGCGGCGAAAAAAGAACGGTTTCTATTGTACCCGAAACGTCCAATGGAAAATCAAGCTACGGCATTTTATTAAAAACAGAGCAGAACGGGCTGTTTCAAACACTTCGGAACTCCTGGTATAAAACCGGATTTTACAGCGGCGTTATTATAGACTCGTTTATCAGCATGATAAAAGGCGACATTCCGATCTCGCAGATTTCAGGGCCCGTGGGCATTGTGTCGGAAATCGGAAATGTGGTGGAAGAAACCCGCACCACCGGTTGGGAGGGCTTTCAAAGTCTGCTCGCCTTAACCATTTTGCTCACCATAAATTTGGGGGTGTTCAATCTGTTCCCCATTCCGGCGTTAGACGGCGGAAGAATTTTGTTTGTTTTAATTGAAATGGTGAGAAGAAAGCCGGTGCCGGTGGAAAAAGAGGCAATTGTGCACTTTGCGGGATTTGTTTTGTTAATTGCATTTTCAATTTTCATTGCATTTAAAGACGTATTTATGCTTTGGGGCTAACGGAAGAATTGGGGGAATTCCATGGGAAAAGTAAAAGTTTTAGAAAAAAACGTTTCGGACAAAATCGCGGCAGGCGAAGTTGTTGAGCGGCCTGCTTCTGTAATTAAAGAGCTTTTGGAAAACGCGGTGGATGCAGGAGCAAGCAGTGTTTGCGTTGAGATTAAAGGCGGTGGAATTTCGTATATGCGTGTGACCGACAACGGAAGCGGCATGACGAAGGAGGACGTTTCCCTCTCAGTGATCCGCCACGCCACAAGCAAAATTGCCACGGAGGACGACCTAACAAAAATTTTAACTTTGGGATTTCGGGGGGAGGCACTGTCGTCCATTGCCGCGGTGTCCCGGCTGGAAATTTACACAAAGGTGCGGGAGGAGGACAGCGGCACCCATATGGTGGCCTATAACGGCGAAATTTTAGACGTGGCCGAGGCCGGCTGTCCCGACGGAACCACCGTGGTGGTGCGGAACTTGTTTCAGGCTGTGCCTGCCCGCATGAAGTTTTTGAAAAAGGACTTTACGGAGGCGGGATATATTGAAGACATTGTGTCGCGCTTGGCCCTGTCCCACCCTGAAATTTCAGTGAAGTTTATTAACAATGGAAAAGAAATAATGTTTACGCCGGGCGACAATTTACTGTCCTCGGCCATTTATGCTGTTTACGGAAAGGACATTAAAAATGCCATGGTGGAGGCACATTTTGAAGAACGGGGCGTTAGCGTTTCGGGCATGTGCGGAAAATCTGCCGCCGCCAGGAGTAACCGCGGCATGGAAAACTTTTTTGTCAACGGACGGTACATAAAATCGGCACTTCTTTCCCGGGCGACAGAGGAAGCGTATAAAAATGAGCTGATGGTGGGAAAATTTCCGGCCTGTGTGCTAAACATCACCCTGCCGCCGGAGAATGTGGACATTAACATTCATCCCACAAAATTAGAGGCCAAGTTTGCAGAGGAAAAGCACATTTACCACTGTGTTTACTGGGCGGTGAAGAACGCCCTTTATCAGTCGAATTTTGTGCCGCAGGCTCAGGAGCACAAAAATATTAAACCACAGTTTGTGCGGCCGCAGTCCCAGGCAGAAGAACGTAGCCTGCAGGAGCAAACTGCTCCGCAGGTGAAAACGAACCTACCCAAGGAGCCGACTGCGACTTTAAAGGAAACAGGCGGCTTTACGCCTACACACACGACGAAAGTTATGCCGCCTTGCTCTTCAAACGAGCCGCCCGCATTGAAAAATAGACAGGAAGCTTTTAAACCTCCTGCACAAAAGCCAATCATTAAACCTGTGCCCGAAGCTGCAGCCTCCGCAGAACAGAGCTTGCCAACGGCGGAGCAAACGCCAGTGGTGCCGGAAAGCGGCGCGCCTGTGTATAAAATATGCGGACAGGTTTTTGCAACCTACATCATAGTGGAAAAGGACGGGAAAATGCTCATGGTAGACCAGCACGCCGCCCACGAGCGGCTGCGGTATGAAAAGCTCCTTCAGCAATACCGGGGGAGGGAAATTTCGTCCCAGCTCCTGCTGTGTCCTGAGGTGCTGACTCTGACAGCAACGGAGTTTGCTACGTTTGTAGAAAATCAGGAGGCCATCTGCGATTTGGGCTTTTTGGCCGACGAGTTTGGGCAGAAGCAAATCATTGTCCGCGGCACGCCGGCAGAGGCAGGAGAGTGCGACGTAAAAGCCACTATGCTTGAGGTGATTGAAATGCTTTCCGGCAGCAGAAAAAACGTGGACGACGATCTGGCGGCAAAAATGCTTTACCGCATTGCCTGCCGGGGCGCAGTGAAAGCAAATGCGGTTTTAAACCACGCAGAAATGACAAAGCTGTTAGACGACGTTTTCAGCTTAACGGGCATTAACACCTGCCCGCACGGCAGGCCCATTACAGTGGAGTTTACAAAAGAATTTATTGAAAAACAGTTTAAAAGGATTGTATAGATGAACAAAGTAATCGTAATTGCCGGGCCAACCGCCACGGGAAAAACCGCCTTGTCGGTTGCGCTTTCAAAAGAGCTGGGCGGCGAGGTGGTTTCGGCAGACAGCGTGCAGATTTATAAGGGTTTAAACATCGGCAGCGCCAAACCCACAAAAGAAGAAATGCAGGGCGTGCCCCACCACATGATGGACATTTTAGAGCCGGACGATAGCTTTAGCGTTGCAAACTTTTGTGTCCGGTCAAAAGAGGTTATATCGGAAATTCAGTCGAGAGGAAAGGTGCCCGTTGTAACCGGCGGAACAGGGCTTTATATCTCATCTTTAGTGGACAACGTTTCTTTCATTCAAGAGGAAACGGACAAGTCTGTGCGGGAGAAGCTCGCACAGGGGCTTGAAACATTTGGAAAAGAAGCCATGCACGAACGGCTCACAGAAATTGACCCGGAGGCCGCCGCGTCTATCCACCCGAACAACACAAAACGGGTGCTCCGCGCGCTGGAGGTGTTTTTTACCACGGGAAAAACGCTGACCCAGCAAAACGCTCAGTCAAAATTAAACAAATCGCCGTTTCACTTTGTGCTCTTAGCCCTTACCTGCCAGCGGGACATTTTGTATGACCGCATCAACCGCAGGGTAGACGGCATGGTGGAGCAAGGCTTGTTTGAAGAAGTTCAGTCCCTGCTAAAACGGGGCGTTCCGGCGAACTGCCAATCCATGCAGGGAATTGGCTATAAGGAGGCCGTGCAGTTTTTAAACGGCGCGGTCACAAGAGAGGCATGTATTGAAAAAATCAAACAAAACAGCAGAAACTACGCCAAGCGCCAGCTGACGTGGTTCCGCCGGGGAGACTATCAGTGGTTCGACGCGGTTTCTCCCGGGCTGTATGAGTCGGTGAAACAGTATATTGGAGAACACAGCCTATGAACGATAAAGACGCCTATCAGGGCACGGTGGACGAAATAATTTACCAAAATGAGGACAACGGCTACGCAATTTTCGATTTAGACGCCGGAGAAGAGGGTCTAATCACCTGCGTGGGCACGCTGCCCTTTTTAAAGCGCGGCGAAATGTTAATCGTCAGCGGAACGTGGGTCAACCACCCCAGCTACGGCCAGCAGCTGAAGGTGTCGCTGTTCCAGCGTGTAGAACCCGAGTCTAAAGATACCATTTTAACCTACCTGTCGTCCGGCGTGGTGAAGGGCATCGGCCGCGCCACAGCGGAAAAAATTGTGGACCGGTTTGGAGAAGACGCCTTGCGCATTATTGTGGATACGCCGGAGCGCCTGGCTGAAATTAAGGGGATTACCGTAGAAAAGGCCATGAAAATTTCTGAAAACTACATGGCCATTTATGACAAGGAACAGCTCATTCTGTTCCTGCAAAAATATGGAATTTCGGCAAGCTATGCCGTAAAGGTTTACGACCTATTGGGCAAAAATGCGGTGGAAATGATAAAGGAAAACCCATACATCCTCTGCGAGCGCATTCGCGGCATCAGCTTTAAAACCGCCGACATGGTGGCATCAAAGGCTGGCGGTGCGCGGAACAGCGTGTTTCGGATTCAATCAGGCATAAAATATATTTTAACCTTTTATGCCGCCAGCGAGGGACATACCTATTTGAAGCGGGGGGCACTCATTACGCTGGCGGTGCGCATGCTTGGGATAGACGGGCTGGAGGCCGAAAACGCACTGATTCGTCTGTTTTCAGACCACGAGCTGGTGTGCAAAAAAATAGATGATGAAGACTGTGTGTTTCTGCCTGCGCTTTACCACGCAGAGTTTGTTTCGGCAATGTGCATGAAAGAGCTGTTAAACGGCAGTGAAAAAGAACATGTGAAAGATGCCGAAGCAGAAATTGAAAAGCTAGAAAAGGAAACGGGAATTTCCCTGGCCGAAAAACAGCGCGAGGCCGCATTGTGCGCCTTAAACAGCGGCGTTACGGTTATCACCGGCGGGCCGGGCACGGGAAAAACCACAACCATTAACTTTATTATAAAACTGTTTGAGAAATCGAAAAAGAAAATTGCCTTAGCCGCCCCGACGGGGAGAGCCGCAAAACGCATGACAGAGCTATCTGGCCGCGAGGCAAAAACCATTCATCGCCTGCTGGAGGTGGGCTTTACCGATGACGACGAGCTGCGGGAATATGTCCGCGAAAGTACAGAACCATTAGAGGAGGACGTTGTTATCATCGACGAGGTCAGCATGGTGGACGCAATTTTAATGAGTTCCCTGCTTTCCGCCATTAAGCCCGGCGGACGGGTCATTTTGGTGGGGGACAGCGACCAGCTTCCTTCGGTGGGCGCGGGGAACGTGCTGTCGGACGTCATATCCTCCGGCATAGTTCCCACCATAAGCCTGGACACTGTGTTCCGCCAGGCGGAAGAAAGCATGATTGTGGTAAACGCTCACAAAATAAATCTGGGGGAATATCCAATTTTAAACAAAAAGGATAAGGATTTCTTTTTTGTGGAAGCGGAGGACACTTACAAAACAGCCCAGCTGTTAACCGATTTGGTGTGCCGACGCCTGCCCAACGCCTATGGATTAGACCCCATGGCAGACATTCAGGTCATCAGCCCCATGAAAAAAACACAAACCGGTGTTTATGCCTTAAACGCCGCCCTGCAAGCCCTATTAAACCCCGGGGAACCGGGAAAAAACGAGCGGGCGTTTCAAAACAGAATTCTGCGTGAGGGCGATAAGGTGATGCAGATTAAAAACAACTATGACCTGCTGTGGAAACGCACAGGCGGTGACGAGGGCTCCGGTGTTTACAACGGCGACATGGGCAGAATTGTTGAGGTGAAAACCGCATCTGTTACCATTTTGTTTGACGATGGGAAAAAAGTGGTATATGAAAATGCATTGCTGGACGAAATTGAACTGGCCTATGCCGTCACCGTACATAAAAGCCAGGGGAGCGAGTTTAAAACCGTGGTCATTCCTGTTTTTTTCGGCACAGAAAAGCTTTTTTCCCGAAATCTTTTATACACCGCCGTAACCCGCGCCAGGGAAATGGTGGTTTTGGTGGGGCAAAAGGCGGCCTTAAAAAAAATGGTGGACAACGACTATGAGGCAAAACGGTTTTCCAGTCTTCGCTGGCAGCTTTTGGAGGGAGAAAACGCATGAGCCAAATTGTTTATGACTATATTGAAGATTATTTAAACCGCAGCCTGAAACAAAACGAACCTTTTTTTGAGGAACTGCGGAACTTTGCAGAAAAAAACCACATCTATATTGTAAAACCCCAGGTGGAACAGTTTTTAAAAACGTTTTTGTTTGCCGCCCGTCCCAGCCGGATTTTAGAGGTGGGAACTGCCATTGGCTACAGTGCGCTTATGATGCTGTCCTGTCTGCCCCAGGCGCATATCACCACCATTGAGCGGGATGAAGCCGTGCTTGCCATGGCAAAGGAGAATATCAAAAAGCGGGGTGCGGAGGAGAACATCCGCTGCATTTTCGGCGACGCAGGCGAGGTATTGGAAAATTTAAACGCAGCGTTCGACCTTGTGTTTTTAGACGCGGCAAAGGGGCAATATCAAACCCACTTTAACCTGTGCCTTGCCAAAATGAATCCCGGCGGCGTGATTATTACAGACGACGTGCTGTATATGGGCATGACCGCGTCGGACAAACTGGCAACGAAAAAACACATCACCATCACCCGCAGGCTCAGGGAGTTTTTAAGCTACCTGTGCGCAAACGAACGGTTTGAAACCACCGTTCTGCCAATCGGCGACGGGGTGGCGGTGACTTATATAAAGGAATGAAAGGAAACGCACTATGTTTGTTATTTTAGGCATTGGAAATCCGGGAAAGAAATACGACGGGACAAGACACAACATTGGATTTATCGCAATGGATTATATGTCAGCCAAATATGGCATAAAAATAAATAAGATCAAGCACAAATCCCTCATCGGCGAGGGGAATATCGCAGGCGAAAAAGTGCTTTTGGTAAAACCCCAGACCTTTGTAAACCTTTCAGGCGAAGCTTTAAGGGAAATTTGTTCCTACTACAAGGTTCCGGCAGAAAATGTGATTGTCATTCACGACGACGTGAGCCTTCCCTGCGGCAGGCTCAGAATTCGCAAAAAGGGCAGCGACGGCGGCCACAATGGAATTAAGTCTATCATCTACCAGCTTGCGTCCGACGAATTCACCAGAATTAAAATCGGCGTGGGCGCGCCGCCGGAAAATTATGACTTGCCAGACTGGGTTTTGGGCCGGTTTTCAAAAGAAGAGGTTTCCCATCTGTCAAAACTGGTGGACTGTGTGGTGGAGGAGGCCGTGCCCGAAATTATTAGAAGCGGTGCGGAAAGCGCCATGAACAACTATAACGGGAAGGTATTTTAAATGAATGTTTTTTTAGACGCCGCAAAGAAGCTTTGCGGCTTTTCGGATATTGGCAGGCTTTCAGGCAAAGAGGCGGTGAACGTGGTGGGTTTAAATGCCCCTGCAAAAGCACACTTTGCAGCAATGCTGTGCAAAGAATTTGGCCGCCAGGGCATTTTTATAACCGACAGCGACTACACTGCGAAAAAAATAGCCGAGGATTTTTTGTTCTACTTTCCCGATGGGGCATATTTTTACCCGTCGAAAGAGCTGGAGTTTTTTAAAGCCGACGCAAAAAGCCACGAGCTGCAAAACAAGCGGCTGGAAATTATTGAAAAGCTGGCAGGCGGCGCAAAAAATACGGTCACAGTTATGTCCATCGACGCGGCGCTGCAGTTTACGGTGGACATTGCCGCATACCGCGAAAGCGCCCTCATAGTTGCTGTTGGGGACGAACTTTTGGTCACAGAAATTTCAAAAAAACTCACCAACATGGGCTACACTAGAGAAGACATGGTGGAGGGCAAGGGACAGTTTTCCGTCCGCGGCGGCATTATAGACGTGTTTCCCCCGTCTGCCGAAAATCCGTTCCGAATTGAGCTGTTCGGCGACGAGGTGGACTCTATCCGCACCTTCGACGTGTTTACCCAGGTTTCTGTGGAAAATATTGAACATGCAAAAATCGGCCCGGCGGACGAATCGTTCCGCGCCAAGAATGCCGATACCTGTGTTTTGGAATATTTCGAAGACGACGCTTTTGTGTTTTTCGACGAGCCCCAGGCCATTTCAGAGCGGGTTGAGGGCTTAAACTGGGACATTGAAGAAACGGTGAAAGCCTTGGCAGAAAAGGACAAACACTTTCAGTTTCAGGAAAAATATATTCATAATTACTACGATGTGCTTCATGAACTGTTAAAGCACCCCTTTGTTGGGCTTTTGGAGCTTCCCCGTTCAACGCAGGACTATCATCCCAAAGCAGAGGTGCATATAAATGCCGGAGAAATCGGCAAAGCGCCGACAGAGCGGGACAAATTCTATGAGGAATTGAACGAGTGGCTCAAAACCTATACCGTGGTATTTTCTGTGGACAAGGACAGACAGGCGGCCTTAGAGGGCGACCTTGCCGCTGCGGGATTTTCGGCAGTAAACGCAGAACACGGGCAGGCGGTGGGAGGCAAAATCAATCTGGTGCCCGGCGGCCTGAAAAAAGGCTTTTATTATGAAGAAGCAAAGGTTGCCTTTTTTGGCGAAGAAGAAATCTTCGGGCGCAGCCCAAAGCGCAGGCTAAAGCGCAAAAAAATGGATTCTGCCAGCCGAATCCGGGATTTTAACGACTTAAACATCGGCGATTATGTGGTGCACCGCACCCACGGAATTGGCCAGTATATGGGGCTTGACACTTTAGAGGTGGAAGGCAAGCGGCACGACTATTTAAAAGTGAAATATAACGGGGACGATTTTCTCTATGTTCCCACCGACCAGTTAGACCTTTTGCAGAAATATGTGGGAAAAGACGGCGTTGTACGGTTAAACAAAATGGGCGGCGCAGACTTTGCCCGGCAGAAGAAAAAGGTGAAAGAGTCCACAGAAGAGCTGGCAAAAGAGCTGGTGGCGCTTTATTCCGCCCGGCAAAACGCAAAAGGCTTTGCCTTTTCGCCAGACAGCGAGTGGCAGAAGACCTTTGAAGAGGAGTTCCCCTATGTGGAAACCGACGACCAGCTTCGGTCAATTGCAGAAGTGAAGCAGGACATGGAAAGCGTGCGCCCCATGGACCGGCTCCTTTGCGGCGACGTGGGCTACGGAAAAACGGAGGTTGCCCTGCGGGCAGCCTTTAAAGCAGTGATGGACTCGAAACAGGTGGCGATTTTAGCCCCTACCACAGTTTTGGTTATGCAGCACTTTAACACGTTTACAAACCGCATGAAAAAGTTCCCCGTAAAGGTGGCGGAGCTTTCCCGGTTTAAAACGAAAAAGGAGCAGGCACAAATTGTAAAACAGCTAAAGAGCGGCGAAATTGATATTGTTATCGGCACCCACAGGCTTTTGGCAAAGGACATTGAGTTTAAAAGCCTGGGGCTTTTGGTGGTGGACGAAGAACAGCGTTTCGGCGTGAAGCACAAAGAGCGCATTAAAGAAATGAAACACAATGTGGACGTGCTGACGCTTTCGGCAACGCCTATCCCCAGAACACTGCACATGTCTATGATTAACATCCGCGACATGAGCGTTTTAACCGAGCCGCCGGAAAATCGGTTCCCCGTGCGCACTGTGGTTATGGAACAAAACGACGCGGTGACAAACGACGCCATTCGCAGGGAGCTTTCCCGGGGAGGCCAGGTTTACTATATTCACAACCGCATTTCTTCTATCGACTCCGTGGCAAGAAAACTGCAAAAGGCGTTTCCCGATGCAAAAATTTCTGTGGCTCACGGCGCAATGGAGGAAGAGCCCTTAGAGGAAATTATGATGGAAATGCTGGAGGGCGAAATTGATATCTTGGTGTGCACCACCATCATCGAAACGGGACTGGACATTCAAAACGTGAACACTATTATTATTGAAGACGCAAACAGGATGGGCCTTTCCCAGCTCTACCAGTTAAAGGGCAGGGTAGGCCGCACCAACCGGCGTGCCTTTGCCTATCTGCTCTACCGCCCCGACCGTGTGCTAAACGAAAACGCAACAAAACGGCTTCGCGCCATTAAAGAATTTACCGAGTTCGGCTCGGGCTTTAAAATTGCCATGCGCGATTTGGAAATCCGCGGCGCGGGCAACATTTTAGGCGCCCAGCAGCACGGCCATATGGACACGGTGGGCTACGATATGTACTGCGAGCTGCTTTCCCAGAGCGTAAGCGAGCTTTCAGGCATACCCCAGGAAGAGGACTGGCAGCCCGCAGTGGACATTAACGTGGAGGCCTACATTCCGCCCAGCTACATTAAAAATCACGCCCAGCGGTTAGATATTTATAAAAAAATTGCTTCCATTGAGAGCGACGGGGATAAACTGGACGTGGAGGGCGAAATCTGCGACCGGTTCGGCGACATGCCGGTCAGCGTGGCCGCGCTTGTAGCTGTTGCCGAAGTGAAATATATGGCAAAGGACTGCGGACTGAGCGAAATTACAGTGAAAGACGACAGCATTCTGTGCTATTTTAAAACGCAAATGGACTTGGAAGCCATTGCGGGGCTGGTGTCGGAATTTGGCAGCAAATTTTTTGTTTCAGCCGGCACAAAGCCCTATATGGTGTTGAAAATTGACAGGAAAAAAGAAGAAAATTTGCTTCTTTCTGTAAAAAATTTATTACAGAAATACAAGAAACTCTTGCATAGTAATGTTAAATAGTGTATAATACATTTATTACAATTAAACAAAGGAGTGTTTTTTGTTGAACGCATTAAAGGCAACAATTAAGTGGATTGCCGCAATCGTAATCATATGCGCGGTCGCGGTGTTCTTAGCAAGCATCAACGGTCTTTCCGTTTCGCGCAAAATCGCAACGGTGGGCGGTAATGATGTAACGGAGGCAGAGTATAAGTATTATTTAGAAATGATAAAAGACCAGATGATTTCAGAAGCCGGAGAAAACGCCGGGGACGATTACTGGAATTCTGATATTGACGGGAAAAAAGCATCTGAAGTGGCAAAAGAAAAGGCAATGGACGAGCTAATCCGCGTTGAAACCGCAGTTGTTAAAGCCAAGGAAGCGGGTGTGACATTAACCCAGGAGCAGGCTTCAAACGCACGCTCCATTGTGAACGCAGATGACGCTGCGACAAAGGAACAGCTGAAAGAATTAGAAAAGAAAACTGGTGCGGACAAGTATCAAATTGCGGACATTATGGAAAAGACATTTTTATCTAGTGCGTACTATCAGTCCCTTTCTCAGCAGGAAAATTCCCCTATTAAGCCGGACGATGAAACTGTGAAAAACGCGGCCAACGAAAAATATGCCGTGGTAAAACACGTTTTAATTTCGAATACTCCTCAGCAGGACGCAGCAGCTGCGGCAGACGGTGCAGCAGAGCCGGCTGAAGAAGTGGACACAGAG
>NZ_JAXUNN010000012.1:0-108804 GCF_037235575.1 Congzhengia sp.
CAAGCATGCAGCGAGCGCTAACGCGCGACTCGCTGCACAACTTGAGGTGACAAAAAAAGAGGCATATACATTTTGTATATGCCTCTTTTCTTTTCCTTAAAATTATGAATTGGTATTATCCCTACTGTCGTTCGCTATTATCCCCGTGCCGTCCTTTAGATTTGGACTTGTACTCAATTGCCGCCGTATGGCAACCTCCTATACAGGTAGTGCTTAGAAAATATCTTTATTTGTAGGTTTCTGACGAAACCTCACTCAAGTAAAAATGAGCCTGGTCTTTCTCTGTAAAACCTTCATTTAATCCTGATACTACTACAACAGCACTGGTTAATTCGGATACTTTATCAATCCAAACGGTTGGCTTGCCGTCTTCTTCCGTATCGTTTTTCAGATTTTCCGCAGAACCAATCAGTTTCGGTATAGATTCTACGCCGGAGCCTTTTGAAACCTCAATTCCACCGAATTCATTGCCGCTGACGTCAACCACGCCTTCTAAAGTTACTTCAGCGCCGTTTACCAAAATACCGCCATCCGCACCGGTGACCGAAACGTTTCTTAAAGTGACGTTTGTTGTGCCATATGCCTGCAATGCGTAAAGTCCTTGCCATCCTTCTTCATTTCCACTGATTTCGACTATCAGATTTTCAAGCGTCACTTCACCGGCATGCACCAGCTGAATCGCATTTTTATTATCGAAAGAAAGCTTTTTCATGTGATCTTTGCCGTTTATTATAACAGAACGGTTTACCACCAGCGTTTTGTCTAATGTTAACTCTGTCAGAATGTTAATTACCTTTATATCTTCATTAGCTAAAGCTGCTTCAAGTTCCTGCTGGCTAGAAACATTGGCTGTTGTTTCTGCTGGATTCTGCCTGAGGAAGAAATAGGTCTGGTCATTGTTAGCCGGAACTTCGTTCAGGCCAGAAATGGCCACAACAGCATTGGTCAATTCGGATACTTTATCAATCCAAACGGTTGGCTTGCTGTCTTCTTCCGTATCGTTTTTCAGATTTTCCGCAGAACCAATCAGTTTCGGCATAGATTCTACGCCGTAACCTTTTGAAACCTCAATTCCACCGAATTCATTGCCGCTGACGTCAACCACGCCTTCTAAAGTTACTTCGGCGCCGTTTACCAAAATACCGCCATCCGCACCAGTAACCGAAATATTTTTCAACGTAACTTTAGATTGATATGCTTGAATCCCATAAGAGCCGTTCCATTTGTTTATTTCATCGTTCATTACAACTGAAAGGTTTCTTAACACAACATCTTGCCCATTTTCTATTTGAATGCCATCTTTAACTCCCTGACGGTAGGAAAGCGTGTGTCCATTACCGTCCAGTGTCAGGCTGTCTGCTTTTAGGACAACTGTTTGTTCTATATTCAAGTTGCTCATCAGTGTTACACTTGCTTTTTTATTCAGAGTCTGTGCCTGTGCAACTGCCTTTTCCAGTGTATCAAATGCATTTTCACCAATGGTATACCGTTTTCCGCTTACAGTAACCCTGCCGGTTTCGTCTGCATATGCACTGTTTACAATGATATCTGTAGCAGCCGCATTTTGAATAGTTGAACCGCCCCCGCCTGAACTTCCGCCAGAACCGCCGTTTGAGCCTCCATTTGAGCCATCGCCGGAACCATTATCAGAATCACCGCCAGGATTTGAAGTACCCGGTTTGGATTCCACGTTTCCGCCCATAACGATTTGCTGGCCGGATACCGTCGTTCCCTGCAGGGTAACCGTACCTTCTTTTACACCGGGGGTAACAATCAGGTCACCGTTGATTGTCATTCCTTCCAGGATGACATCTGGTGAGTTAACGATTACAATGCCGTTTATTTCCTCTTCGACTTTATACGTTCCCGGCTTGTTATAAAAACCTTTAACAGCATTATTTACTACAGTTACAGAGCAGGCTCTCGTCATTTTGTCCTGCGGCCGGAATGAACCGTCTTCATATCCATTAATAAACCCTTTTTCTATCATTGCTTGAATTGCGCCAACAGCCCATTCACTGATGTTGCCAGAATCGATAAAAGAAGCAGACTTGTTCTGATTCTCTTCAATACCTAACGCTCTTGCAATCATAACTAGGGCTTCTTCACGGGTAACAGGATCTTCAGGACGAATCTGGTTATCATGCCCAAGCATGACTCCTTGTTTCACTAGTTTTAGAATTGCATCGGTGTACCAGTTATCATCTAAATCTATAAACGTATTTTCAGCCCTAACCTGATAATTCATAATACGATTTATCATAACAGCCATTTCTGCTCTGGTAATCGTATCGTCAGGACGGAACAATCCGTCAAACCCTTGTATTACTTCGTGGTCTGCCCATATTGTAATTGCATCCTTTGCCCAGTGAATGTCTGCGTCATTAAACTTTGCTGCAAAAATGTTTCCCGGCGCAGATGCCAGTATAGACAAACAAACAGCCGGTACAATCATACATTTCGTAAATTTCTTGTTCATAATCATCGCTCCTTATTTTTTTGGTTGTTTGATTGGAATACCAACATTTCTAAGTTTACATGGAAATACTATTTGATGTCAATAGAAATTAATTCTACAGCTTACAAAAGTAACCAATTTTCGGCGTTTTTTTCCATACAATGGATATACTTACAGATATTTTATAGTATATTTATGGGGATATATATTTTTTGGGGAGGCAATCATCACTAAAATAGACTGAAAAATAGAAATTTCAGGGAGAAATCCCCCCCAAAAAAAACAGTCGAGGTCTTGCATTACAAAGTTCTATTTTAAAAAACTGTTTCGGGCGGTAACCGTTCCTATAATATGGTAGTGTTTTTCAGAGAGGGCTGTCTGTTCTCGGAAATGTTCAGGGTTATCAAACTATTTATCGCATTTTACAAGATCTGATGGTTTAAAGACTATTAACCACTATTATCCCTGCCAAATTGACATGCTGTTTGCCGAATCTTTTTACGGTTGCACCATAGCTGTTCCGCATTTTGCTTGCCTAAATTTGTTGTAACAAAAAATCGAGAAAAATAGACATAAAAATGATGTATTTAAGAAATACAGCTTCAAAATATTCAATTATTTTAACTTTTATGATACAATATGACTTGTTTTTTGTTAACTTATTTGATATAATTAATATTACTCAGGGGGAGTAAATTGAAAAAGAGGTGATTTTATGCCGAAAATTCGACTGTTAAAAGAACCAGGGTATATTTATGATTTACTTTTTATTTTTGTTCTTCGGTTCAACAAGCAGTTCATGCTTAATGAACTTAACACCAATGGGAAGCAATCAGAAAATATTGAGTATTTTGACGATTTGCTGGAACAATTTTCTGATATTCCCGAGGATTTATACATATTTTTTCATACTCTTGAACACGGCCGATGTTTTTTAACTACTCAGTATTTTTATCCATATAAAGAACAGTTTACGACAACCTTTAATTTTAAATTTTTTCAGAATGAATTATTGGACAAAGAAAGATTAATACGGAATTTAATTCGCTTTTATTTTTGCGAACTTTCAGAAGAAAAGCTTATTGAATGTATAAATTCAGAGACTGCAATTTTTTTATGCATCAAAAACTCAAACTATTCCGATACGGAAAAAAGCAGACTATATGAATTTTTTCTAGACCCTGAGCCATATTTACAAACGCTTCAATTTGAGTTGATGGCGAAAGAACTTATGCTTTCTCAATATTACAAAAAAAATTATCAAAAAATACTTGACGTTAACAATCAGAACCCATTTGAAACTTTGAGTGAAAATGTGAAAAAGCTAAGGGACTTAAGCTTTATTAAAAAAAACAACCAGAATTTATACGTTTCTTACTGTCTTATATCAAAATACGTCATTAACTTTTTTGGCATACAGGAGGGTGCAGTATTTCTTCTTGGCTATGATTATCTTTCTGTTGTAGATATCGCGAAAAGCAGAAAGGAATTGAGTCTTCTAGACTTCGGCAATGCACTAGGCGAAGCAAGCCGGGTTAAAATATTAGAATTATTATTAGAGAGAGAGGAAGTTACCTGCAAGGATCTAGAAAAGATTTTCAGCTTCTCCGGCTCCACGGCATATCATCACATTACCATGATGATGAAAATTGGGCTTGTAAAAACGCGAGAAGAAGGAAAAACCATACTTTATAGTCTGAACGGGAAGTATTTTGACGCCATTATCGGCGTATTAAGCAAATTTTCAAAAAAGCATAAAAATTTAAATAATTCTGCGTATAGATTGGTAAAAATATAGATAATATGTCAAACGGATGTATATTAGACTAAAGTTGATGAGAACCAACCGAAAGGGCGTTTCGAAACGCCCTTTCGGTTGGTTCTTCTTTGTGTGGAGAACGTTTCTTGACTCCGAAAAGACATTCATGCGTTTTTATATGGCTTCAATATCATTATCAATCTGTTCCGGCGTTATTTGGGATTGCTTTTCTTCCGGTGCGGTATCCAATAAAAACCCAAACCGGATTAAATTGACTGTAATGACAAGTAGGCTAAGAAAGACCTCTTTCTCCTCAGGGCCGGCTTCTGAACCCGCATTTTTTGCCTCTTTTGCGGTTTGCTCTGCGATTTTATGAAACTCAAGTAAAGCATAAAGAACAAGTATAGATGCAGCAACTTGTAAGTCTAATACATCGGGGTAATTAGCCTGTGCAAATTCCTCCGGACAGAGCGCACTTGTTAGCAGCATATCTCGCTGAACATCTATGACCTTAAACCGAATCAGGAGTGACGCAAGAATGAAAGCAAGATTTTGTTCCGCACTGTCCAATAAATTGAGCTGCTGACGGACGTCATCTGGCAAACTATTCAAATTAGGTGTTTCACCGGAATTTACAAAACTTTCTATGCGTATCCCCTCCATATTATTTCATATATACATTATATGCAAGGCGGCGATAAATCGTTATAAAAACCGCAAAATAGACTGTGTTTTACATCCTTTTGCTGCGTTAACAGACCATAAGTTTTACAAAATATTTTTTATCTTATTCATAAAAATTTTCACCGGGGGAGAGAAAGCCTGATATTTTTTCATTACAATATAGGATTTTATCGACAGTTCAGGAGTAATCGGACGAAACGTTAATTTTCTATTGCCATCTATATTTACAAGATTGTCAAGACATAGCGCATAGCCGATGCCTTTTTCAACCATAAATGTCGCGTTAAAAATCAAGTTATAGGTGGCAACCACATTCAACGCGGAGTAATCGACTCCAAACCATTCAAGCTCCTGATGCCCCAAAAAGGCTTGTTGAGAAAAAATAAGCGGCAGGTCTTTCATTTGTTCAACTGTTATGGCTGACTGTGAAGCAAGGGTGCAGTTCTTCGGCATAAGCAGCCCGTAGGTATCTTTTTGGTGAATGTCAATATAGTCATATTTTTCCCGCCGGAGAGGGCCGAGCAGCAAACCGATATCTAAAAGTCCTTTATCAAGTTTTTCAAGAACATTGTCGGCATCTGCGCTGTAAATATGAAAATGGATTTTGGGATATTCCAAATGTATTTGTTTAAACACATCTGTGATATACTCCATAACTCGGGTCTCACCGCAGCCTAAATGTATATCGCCGCTGACGGTCTTGCTTTCCTCATGAAACGCTGCTTCCGTTTTTTCCATCAGGTCAATCATTTCCTGTGCCTTGCTGCGCAGATATGTTCCCTCCTCTGTAAGTGTAACCGTTCTTTTTCCTCTGATGAACAGCTGTTTGCCGAGTTGATGCTCTAAATCCATAAGTTGTTTTGAAAGCGTGGGTTGCGTTATATGCAGTGTGTCCGCCGCTCTTGTTATATTCTGTTCGCGGGCAACTGCAAGAAAATAATATAAATGTCTTGTTTCAATCATAAAAAAACCCCCTCCTTTTAACAATTTACATCATAATTTTATCATTTGGGATTATTCTTGTCAACTATGGTTAGTCATTCATAATAGGTATTTGCAATTTTTAAAGACTGGTTATAAAATAAAAATAACAAATGAATTGCAAAGAAGATGGGAGGAGATTCCTTTGAAAAATAGCAGGATTTATTTTGTCAATGATCCTGATGACGGCAATCGTAATGGCCTGCCCACTGGCCCAGAGCAATGTTGCAAATCTGGCAGACAACAGCAATGTTCTTGTCGTATATTTTTCCTGCACCAAAACAACAGAGGGAGTAGCAAAAAAATTCAAGCGGAATACCTTGAAACTATTCATCAGGAAATGAATGGCGACGCAGAAAACGGTGCAGATTTTTCTGAAGCGGAATTTAAATCAGAACTGGCTCAGGAAATTACACTGATGCCGCAAGGCTAAATTGAGATGACAGTAAAAAAGAGGCAGATATTTTCTGCCTCTTTTTTACATTTAATGAAAATAAACTTCAAGTGCCATGCCCAAAAAATGAGATACGCCGGCACCATACCGCTTGTCAACGCCGCTTATCATCTGTGGATTGTGCAGGTAGCTGTCGATCACGATACTCCAATAATT
The DNA here is from genome assembly GCF_037235575.1 of Congzhengia sp. NCBI lineage: Bacteria > Bacillati > Bacillota > Clostridia > Eubacteriales > Oscillospiraceae > Congzhengia > Congzhengia sp. The sequence continues at coordinate 6,493 of NZ_JAXUNN010000012.1, forward strand.
TTTTCCATATCCAGTGTTGGTCGGTGCTGTTCGTCCAGCAGATTAATCAACTCTTTTACCATTTTCTGAACGTCACTTGCGGCAACATCTTTCGTTACGTCTGCTGCCAGCCGCCGTGTCAGTTCCTCATTTTTTTCTACAAAACCTTTTTCTTTAATCCGTTCCATCTTTTCCATTATCATACTGTATCACACGGCCTGAGAGTCAATCGTTTTTTGAAAAAATAAACATTCCGAAACGGACTGTTTTGGTTACCGCCTGCGCGCCTAAAAAATGTTATGTTTTGTCAGGTGTTCTTTTATTTTTTCAAAGCTTAACGAACTGATGTCATGTTCAATTTTACAGCTGTCCTCATAGGCGGTTTCTTCGTCAACCCCCAGAGCCATAAGCGCCTTTGCAATAATTTGGTGCCGTTCAAACATTTTTTCGGCAATGGCAAGCCCCTTTTCGGTCAGCAAAATTCCCCCGTCTGCGTCGACTGTAATGTAGCCCTCCTCACGGAATGACTTCATTGCCACGGAAACGCTGGGTTTAGTAAAATTTAAATAGTTTGCAATGTCAATGCTGCGCACGCTGCCGTTTTTGTTTTTCAACATTAAAATTGCTTCAAGATAATTTTCAGCAGATTCTTTTATCTTCATAGTCAAATTGCCTTTCAAACTTTTTCGTTATGTTCAGTATAGCATATAGGGTTAGGATTGTCAAACCGAAAAAAGTAAAATACCTATTGACAAATACAGTTAGTTATGTTAAACTAACTGTAGAGGTTAGAAATGACTAACTCAAGCTGCTTAATAAAGACGGAGGGAAAATAGGATGCCATTAACACTTGCAAACGTCGGAGAAGACAACATCATTAAAAAAGTCGGCGGCAGACCCGAGGTGAAAAAACATCTTGAAAATCTTGGATTTGTGGTTGGCGGAACTGTTACGGTTATCAATGCCCTTGGCGGAAATGTAATTGTAAATGTAAAAGAGGCAAGGGTTGCAATCAGCCGGGAAATGGCGCAGAAAATTATGGTTTAATTTCATTAAAATAGCAGGGAGGAATTTTTTATGCAAACACTAAGACAGGCGAAAATCGGCGACACGGTAAAGGTTGTAAAGCTTCATGGCGAAGGTGCGGTGAAACGCAGAATCATGGATATGGGCATTACCAAAGGCGTGGACGTACATATTCGCAAAGTTGCACCGCTGGGCGACCCGGTGGAGGTAACGGTGCGGGGCTATGAACTGTCTTTGCGCAAGGCAGATGCGGAAATGATTGAAGTGGAGTAACCGGATAAATTTTTTTGCTTTATGGTTAGACACAACTAATTTTAAAGGAGAGACATAGAAATATGAATGTAAGAATTGCCCTTGCGGGGAACCCAAACAGCGGAAAAACAACGCTTTTTAACGCGCTGACGGGCTCGAACCAGTTTGTGGGGAACTGGCCGGGCGTTACGGTGGAGAAGAAGGAAGGAAAGCTAAAAAAGCACGAAGGTGTGACCATAACAGACCTTCCGGGAATTTATTCCCTTTCGCCTTACACCCTTGAGGAAGTTGTGGCCAGAAACTATTTAATTGACCAGCGGCCGGACGCCATTTTAAACATTGTAGACGGAACAAATTTAGAGCGTAACCTCTATCTTACCACGCAGCTTACGGAATTGGGAATTCCTGTTGTCATTGCCATTAACATGATGGATATTGTTAAAAAGAATGGGGACCAAATTAACATAACTGAGTTATCCAGAGAGCTTGGCTGTAAAATTGTTGAAATTTCCGCACTGAAAGGAACAGGCATTATGGAAGCGGCAGAGTCGGCAATTGCGGCGGCTGAAACTGGAAAGACTGTTCCCATGCACACCTTTTCCGGCGCGGTTGAGCACGCCATTGCACACATTGAAGAAGCGGCCGTGCACGACATGCCGGAGGAACAGCAACGCTGGTATGCAATTAAGATTTTTGAACGGGACGAAAAAGCTTTGGAAAAATTAAACATTCCCAAAGAGACCTTTGCACACATTGAGGCGGACATTCAAGCGGCGGAGGAGGAGTTAGACGACGACGCGGAAAGCATTATTACAAACGAACGGTATGTCTATATTGCCCAGTTGATGAAAGGAAGCTACAAAAAAAGAAGTGCCGGTCACCTTTCAACGTCGGACAAAATTGACAAGGTTGTGACAAACCGGTTTGCGGCGCTTCCGATTTTTGCAGTAGTTATGTTTTTTGTTTACTACATATCGGTAACGACCGTGGGTACGTGGGCCACCGACTGGACCAACGATGGGCTGTTCGGCGACGGCTGGCATCTGTTTGGAATTGGCGCCGGCCAGTATGAGGAAGCCATTACGGATTATGCGAAGGAGAATATTTGGACAGAGGAGCTTTCCGCAACGGTGGAGGACGCTGCCGCTGCCGGTGTTGTTGGTGCCGGCGACTTATTAGGAGCAATTGAGGAAGAGGATTTTGGCGGATTTGACGAAGCCTATGGCACCTTTGGCGACTCTCTTGCCGAGGCAGGGTTTGACATATCAGAAACAGTGGAGGCGGCCATGGAGGAAGCGCCTGACACATCGGAATACGGCGTTTGGGTGCCAGGAATTCCTGTGCTGGTAGAAAACGGCCTGAATGCCATTGGATGTGCTGACTGGCTTAGCGGCCTGATTTTAGACGGCATTGTCGGCGGTGTGGGCGCTGTTTTAGGATTTGTCCCGCAAATGCTGGTGCTCTTTATTTTCCTTGCGTTTTTAGAGTCCTGCGGATACATGGCACGTATCGCGTTTGTTATGGACCGGATTTTCCGCAAATTTGGCCTTTCCGGTAAATCCTTTATTCCTATGTTGATTGGAACGGGCTGCGGTGTTCCGGGCATTATGGCTTCCAGAACAATTGAAAACGACCGCGACAGAAAAATGACCATTATGACCACCACCTTCATTCCCTGCGGCGCTAAGGTGCCGATTATCGCGCTGATTGCGTCGGCCCTGTTCGGCGGCGCGTGGTGGGTTGCCCCCTCCGCTTACTTCGTTGGAGTTGCGGCCATTGTAATTTCCGGCATTATGCTGAAAAAAACAAAAATGTTTGCCGGCGATCCTGCGCCGTTTGTTATGGAGCTTCCGGCATACCACATGCCTACTTTTGGAAATATTATGCGCTCAATGTGGGAGCGGGGCAGTTCTTTCATCAGAAAAGCGGGCACCATCATCTTGCTGTCGTCTATCGTAATCTGGGCAGGCTCGTGTTTTGGGTTTGTTGACGGAAGTTTTGGATTTAGCAGCGAAATGGAATTGGAAAATAGCGTACTTGGATTAATTGGCGGCGCAATCAGCTGGATTTTTGCACCGCTGGGATTTAACAACATTAAAGCAACCATTGCAACCATTATGGGCCTTGTTGCAAAAGAAGAGGTGGTTGGCGTATTCGGTGTGTTAGACTTTGAGGAAATGACCCGTCTTGCGGCTTACTCCTTCCTCATTTTCAATCTGCTCTGCGCTCCTTGTTTTGCGGCAATCGGGGCCATCAGGCGGGAAATGAACAGCGCAAAATGGACGTGGTTTGCAATTGGGTATCAGTGTGTATTTGCATATGCAATGTCGCTGATTGTGTATCAGCTGGGGATGTTATTTACAGGTGCCGGAAGTGTAATTGGCGTTATATTTGCCGCCGCGGTGCTTGCATTTATCCTTTACATGCTGTTCCGTCCATATAAAGAATCGAATGTTTTAAATGCAGACAGCATGAAAATGAACGCGTGAAAAAGCTTAGCTAAAGGAGGATTTTAAAATGCTGATTTGGTTACAGAATAATTTATCAACACTGATTGTGGGCGTTGTTCTGCTTGCAATTGTGGCATTTGTTTGCCTTTCTATGGTAAGAAACAAACGAAAAGGAAAATCCTCCTGCGGCTGCGGCTGCAAAGATTGTGCGCTGTCGGACAAATGCCATGGCGCCGGCAATCACGGAGGTTAATATGAGCATTGTAATTGTGGGCGGTCATGACAGAATGCACTGCCGATATAAAGAAATATGTAAGAGGTTTGGATGTAAATGTAAGGTGTTTACCCAGTGCCCCGCCAATTTTAAAAATCAAATTGGAAACCCCGACATTGTAATTGTTTTTACCGGAACGGTGGCACACAAAATGGTAAACGTGGCATCGGACCAGGCAGAAAAAGCAGGGGCTTTTTTAAAACACTGCCACTCGTCCAGCGCATGTGCGCTAAGCGATGCGTTAACAGAATATTTTGACCAGGCAAATTAATTTTTACACGGAAGTTAGCTAAAACTAACTAAAAAGGGCGGGAACGGTACGGCACTGGCCGGCATGAAACCCGCAAAAACAAAATTAATTAGGAGGTTTTATAAATTGAGCAAAACTGCAATTATTTATTGGAGCGGCACAGGTAACACAGAGTCTATGGCCACAGCAATTTTAGAAGGAGCAAAGGAAGTAAATCCCGATACAAAGTTCTTTGCAGTGTCGGAAATTTCTGCCGCCGACGCGGCATCTTATGACACGCTGATTTTAGGATGCCCGGCAATGGGGGCAGAGGTTTTGGAGGAAGGTGAATTTGAGCCTTTCTTTGCTGAACTTGAACCAAACCTTTCGGGGAAAAATGTTGCTCTTTTCGGCTCTTACGGCTGGGGAGACGGTGAATGGATGAGAGAATGGACAGAAAGAACGGCAAACAGCGGCGCAAAATTAGTTGAGTCCGAAGGGTTAATGGCAAACGAAGCGCCCGACGATGACGCATTGTCCGCTTGCCGCGCTCTTGGGAAAAAGGCGGCTGCACTGTAACGGAAAAAAGATATTTCAACAGGACTTGACTTTTATCGCGTTTTCGATTATGCTGGAAATATCACGAAATAAACGGCACGATAAAGGAGAAACAGTCCATGGAGGATATTTTACAGGGATTAAACGTTGTGCAGCGGGAAGCGGTTACGTCAACCGAAGGGTTCATCCGCGTGATTGCAGGGGCGGGCTCGGGCAAAACGCGGGCCCTTTCCCGCCGTTTTGCATATTTGGTGAATGAGGTTGGAATTCTTCCGGGAAATATCCTATGCGTCACGTTTACCAACAAGTCGGCCAACGAAATGCGCCAGCGAATTCACGCACTCACGGGGGACAACGATACGGGGTTTATCTCGACGTTCCACAGTTTCTGCGTGTCTGTTTTGCAGGAGGACAGCTATGCGGTGCAGTATCCCAAAAGCTTTTTGGTGCTGGATAATTCCGATATAGATGCCATGCTGGCAATCATTTATGAAGAACGCGGGCTGACACTGAGAAACATGACCTTTTCCAATGCCAGGGACATGATAGAAATTCGTAAAATCTTTAAGGAGCCGGACTATTATCTGGACATGCTGGCCATGCCGCTTGATACGCTCTATCAAAAATATTTAACCGCAAAAAATACGTCGGACATTATTTTTTACGGCTATTTATATCAGGAAAAAAAGTGTTTTGGGCTTGACTACAACGATTTAATTAAGTTCACTCTATATATTTTTCAGCAGGATGAGGAGATAAAATTAAAGTGGCAAAAGCGGCTGGAATATATTATGATTGACGAGTTTCAGGACATTGACGAGCTGCAGTATAAGCTGATGGAGGTTTTGTGCGGCTATCACGGAAATTTGTTTGTGGTTGGAGACCCGGATCAGACCATTTATACCTGGCGCGGGGCCAACATTCGTTATCTTTTAGAGTTTAACAATGCGTTTCCCAACGTAAAAACCATTATGATGATGGAAAACTACCGCTCAACCCCACAAATTTTGTCGGTGGCGAACTCTTTGATTGACAAAAACAAAAACCGCATAAAAAAGGATTTAATTCCTACACTGCCTGAGGGCAGCGAAGTGCTGTGCCACCACGCCGCCACTTCAGAGCAGGAAGCCGAGTGGATGGCCGCAAAAATGAAAGAGCTTCACGGGCAAAACGTTCCATATCGGGATATGACGGTGCTTTACCGCGCCCACCATTTGACCAGAACCATTGAAGAGGTGCTTTTGCGGGAGAAAATACCTTATACCATTTACAGCGGCGTTCAATTTTTTGGGCGCAAAGAAATTAAAGACGCGCTGTCTTATCTGCGCATCCTTGCATATAAGGACGATCTTTCTTTTCTGCGCATTGCCAATAGTCCAAAACGGAACTTAGGAAAGCGGCGCATGCAGTTTTTGCAGGAGATTGCTGCAACAAGGGGATGCTCGCTTTATGAAGCACTGTCGCAGGAGATTGACAACGAAATTTTTAAAGGCACGAAAGCTACTCAGTTTTTGTCCTTAGTGGAAGCCTTCGCCGCGGACTATTCGGTGCGGCCGATTTCAGAGCTTTTGTCGGCAATTTTAAATGAGAGCGGATATGAAGAAATGCTTCGCACAGAAGGCGGCCAGGAACGGCTGGACAATTTGGCGGAACTGAAACAGTCGGTTTATGAATATGAAACAAGCTGCGGCGAAGAAAGCACCTTAGAGCACTACCTGGCCCACGTGGCGCTGTTTACCAACAGCGACGCCGAAACAGACAGCGACAAGGTAAAATTAATGACGGTGCACACCGCAAAGGGGTTAGAGTTTCCCCATGTGTTCCTCTGTGCCATGAACGAAGGAATTTTTCCCTCAAAAAAGACCAGCACCATTCAGGGAATGGAGGAGGAGCGGCGGCTGGCATTTGTGGCAATAACAAGGGCGAAAACCGCGCTGTATCTTTCAGAGGCGGAGGGCCGGAATTTTGACGGCTCACCCAGATTTCCCTCCCGCTTTTTGTTTGACATTGACGAAGGGCTTCTCACCTACACTCAAAAGCCGGAGGACGAATTGGTAAAAGAGGCGCAAAGCTTTATTGCAATCAGCGACCGGCATTTAAAGCAAGACACAGAGCAAACCGCCTTTGCCGTGCAGCAGCGGGTGAAACACCCTATTTTTGGGTTGGGAACGGTGACCGATGTGGATTTTGTAAAAGGCGCCCACATTGTTCAGTTTGACGAAATAGACACGCCCCGGGCAATTTCCTTCCGGGCAAAACTGGATAAATGTTAAAACCAGCAGGCACTTTCGCCTGCTGGTTTTTTGCTGTTTATTTGCGCTCTACAAACCACTGGTCGTCGTCCCGCCACAGATAGGTGTTATGTCCCCCGATGCAGACGGTGTAGCGGATACCCAGCCCGCCGCCCTTGATTGATGCGGCACGGCGCACATCTGCAACACTGTCGACGGTAAATACGCGCCCGTCCTCCCACTTCACGCGGAGGGGTATAACATTCCCGTCACGTTCAAATTTTGCTAAAACATCCACATAGGTTTTACAGGGCTTTGACATAACTTACAACTCCTGATCAAATCGTTTTATGTCAAATACCACAGATGTCAGATTATCTTACAAAAACTTCGGGGTGAATTATGTGCTCACCCTTGGGATCAAATCCGGAAAGCTTGGTGTCTAACAGCATAATGCCGCGCTGAATGGAAAAGTGTCCGTAGCGCCGGCGGATGGAGTCGATTACCGCTTCCTCCGCCTCGCGCCTGTGAACCTGCTGAAGCTCCGGCAGAAGGGAAAGCTGCGTTCCATTCTCCGGCACAAGCTTTAAGGCCCGCACGCCAATGCTGCGGATTGGATTGTTCGACAGGTAGTTTCCGCGGTAGAGTGCAAACGCCTTTTCAAACATCACTTGGGCCGAGCAGGTGGGACAAATCAGCGGGCCTTGCCGCTCATATTGAAACAGCCCGTTGTCCCGGAGGGAAAGCTGCACAGAGCAGCATTTTAGGCTGTGGTCGCGAAGCCGCTCTGCAACGCTTTCGCACAGGATATATAAGGGAATTTTCACGTCTTCTTCTGAGGTTAAATCCCGGGGCAGGGTAGAACTGTTGCCAATGGTTTTTATTTTTTGCGCCGCGTCTGCCTCGCTCACCCTCGACTCGTCGAGCCCGTTGGCAAAGTTCCAAAGCATTTCGCCCGGTTTGCCAAACCTGCGCCGCAGCGCGTTTACATTCGTCTGAGCCAGGTCGCCAATGGTGCAAACGCCGGTGGATTTCAGCTTCCGGGTGGTAGCCCGGCCCACAAACAGCAAATTTTCCACAGGCAGGGGCCACACAATTTCTTGAAAGGTTTCGCGGGGAATAACCGTTGTTGCGTCCGGCTTTTTCATGTCGCTTCCTAACTTTGCAAAGACTTTGTTAAAGCTGACGCCGATAGACACCGTAACCCCCAGCTCCCGTTTTACACGCAGGCGGATTTCGTCGGCAATGCGTTTCCCATCGCCCCACAGCGTTTCGCTGTTGGTTACATCGAGCCAACACTCGTCTAAACCAAAGCTTTCCACCTGGCTGGTATATTCCTCATAAAGGCTGCGCGCCAGACGGGAGTATTTTACATATAAATCATAGCGGGGTTTTACAAAAATCAGGCCGGGGCACTTTTGCCGTGCCTGCCACAATGTTTCGCCGGTTTTTACACCAAAAGCCTTTGCTTCATTGTTTTTTGCCAAAATAATTCCGTGCCGCTTTTCCGCGTCGCCGCCCACAGCCACAGGTTTTCCACGCAGACCGGGGTTGTAAAGGCACTCTACCGACGCATAAAAATTATTGAGGTCGGCATGGAGGATAATTCGGTTCTTTTTCATTTTTTCGCCTCTAAATAGAACAAATGTTCGATAAACTTATTATAACACAAGCATATGGGATTATGCAAGAGGAAAATATATGATTTTTCAAAAATTTGAAGCTTGACAGAATTTTATGAAACAGGTAGAATTGAAACAAAAAGAGGAGGGAAGCAGATTGATTATCAACACAGGAGCGCGGACAGACACGGCGCAGTATTATACAGAATGGCTGTTAAACAGGTTTCGGGAAGGGTATGTGCTCACGCGCAACCCTATGTTTCCCGATAAGGTAACGCGGTATGAGCTTTGCCCTGAAACGGTGGATTGTGTGGTGTTTTGCTCAAAAAACTATGAGCCGCTGCTACAGCACATAGACGAGATTAAAAACAGGTTTCATATTTATTGCCACTATACCATTACGGCATATGGAAAAGATGTAGAGCCCGGTGTGCCGGACATTGAAACGAGCATTGAAACGCTGAAAAAGCTTTCCAAAGCCGTGGGCAGGCAAAGAATTTCGTGGCGGTATGACCCGATTTTGCTGACGGAAATCTATACCATAGAGCGGCACATAAAAACCTTTGAAGCAATGGCAGAGCGCTTGTCCGGCCACATTGACCGCTGCATTTTCAGCTTTGTGGAGCTGTATAAAAAGCTAAAATACAACATGCCGGAAATTATTCCCATGACAGAGAAGGATAAAGATATTTTGGCACAAAATCTTGGTGCAATTGCAAAAAAATATGGCATGACAATTCAGACCTGCGGCACCAACGGCGATTTCAGCAGATATGGAATTGCGTCTTCGGGCTGCTTGACGCTGGACATCATCGGCAGGGCCAACAACATTGCATTCCGCAGTTTGAAGCATAAAGGCATGCGGGAGGGATGTCACTGCATAGAAAGCCGCGACATTGGCGCCTATGACACCTGTCCCAATGGGTGCCGATATTGCTATGCCAACCAAAGCCCGCAAAAAGCGCTGGAAAACTACCGGCGGCACGACCCGAATTCGCCCCTTCTGCTGGGCAGTCTGGGGCCTGACGACGTGGTAACAGCCGGCAGTCAGAAAAGTTTTCTCGTAAAAAAGTAATTATTCTTTGTGGCTTTTCGTTAATTCGGATATACTAATACTGAGGTGGTAAAACATGTGCGGAAGATATAATTTTGACAGCGATGACGACAATTTATTTGATATTTTAAACGCGTTAAACGGCCAGGTGTTTCATACAGGCGAAATTTTTCCCACGAACAACGCCCCAGTGCTTGTTTCAAGGGGTAATTCCCTGGCTCCGGAGGTTATGTCGTGGGGATTTCCGCAGTTTGGAGGCAGAAGCGGTGTGATTATCAATGCGCGGGCAGAAACGGCGTTGGAGAAAAAAATGTTTCAAAAAGCGGTGATAGAGCGGCGGTGTGTTATTCCCAGCTCGGGCTTTTACGAGTGGAAGCACGACAAAACCAAACAAAAGTTCTTGTTCACCCTGCCGGAGAAAAGCGCTTTATACATGGCGGGAATTTTTGGTGAGTTTAACGGCGCAAAAAAGTATGTAATTTTAACCACTGAACCCAACGAATCTATAGTGGATGTGCACAACCGTATGCCGCTGGTGATAGAAAAGTCCAACCTTTTGGATTGGGTGTTTAACAACGAAGCTGCGGTTAAACTGCTGCACCAAACGCCGCCGGAGCTGATTCGCAGAGCGGTATCATAAACGCGGGGCGCTTATTGCGCCCCGCGTTGTTTTTCAAGATACAAAAAGACGGCCGCACTAAAAGGTGCGACCGTCTTGCTTCTTTCTTTTTTATTGGATTGGAGTAAATGTGGTCTTTGCAGCACATTCGATGCGATATCCATCCCCCAAAGAGCAGACATAATCTCCAACACCAATACTGGAATTTCCGAGGATAGTATTGACCTTTAAAGAACCTGATTTGTCCCACGCAAAAAAGTTGCGCGAACCAGACACGCTGTACCTGCCGGCCGGAATATCTACGCCGACGGTATATTCACCGGCCGGCAGTACCTTTGGTTCACTTTTGGCTTTCACCACATTTCCTGTCAGGATGTCTAATTCGCTCTGCTTTGCGCTGATCTGCGAATCCAGATTCTCCACCGTGGAAGTTTTTTCTGCAATTTTTTCATCTAATGTGGCTTTATTTGTTTCATATTCCTTTGCGGATGAAATAACGCCGCTTTTATCTTTAATTTCGTTTTCAAGATTTGAAAGTTCTTCTTTTTTGGTATTAATCTGTTCATCCTGAGCCTGGCGTTCAGCCAGTAACTGTGCATTTATTTTCGCATTTACACCAGCGAAATATCCACATAATGTGCCTACGAGAAGTCCACCGACAAGAACGGCAATAACCAAAATTATTTTTTTCTTACCAGACTGCGGCGCGGCCTGCATTCCGCCAAATTCACCATTTACATTTCCTGTTTCCATAACAACCTCTCCTTTTTTATTTTTGTAGTTTTGTTTTTTTCATCACTACAATTGTGATAATATCATATGAATTTCATTTTTTCAAGCCTTTTTGTCAAAAAATATAGAAATTTATCAACCGGTGTGATGAAAAGGGACAAAAGTAATTCGTTTTTGTCCTTTGCGGCAGTTGCAAAGCGTTGAGCGGCCGTATATAATAAAAGTAAACTTGAAGAAAGGCGGTTTTCAAACATGAAAAAAGTGTCTGTTCATGAAATGAAAACAATTATTCAAAACCCCAATTCAAAATTTAATTATTTTGCCTGGCCTTCGCTTGCGCGCCTGCATGACGGAACCCTTGCAGCTGTGTGTTCGGGCTTTCGCATTGGCCATGTGTGTCCTTTTGGAAAGGTGGTTATGGCGAAAAGCACTGACGACGGCAAAACGTTTTCAAAGCCTCGACAGATTTTATGGTTTTTACCATTTCCCTTATTTTTTGCCAACTATTATTTAACACTAATTAATTTTCAAAGCTATTTTAAATAAGTGAACAAAAGGAGAGATTATAAATGAATAATGTTAAATTTGAAGGAATTATGCCGGCACTGATTACTCCATTTCACGAGGATAACAAAACCATTAATGAAGAAGTGGCAAGGGAGTTTATAGACTATCTGTTAATGCAGGGCGCAGATGGATTTTATATACTTGGTGGTACCGGCGAAGGTCTGGTTATGGGTAGAGAGGAACGTGAAGTAATGTGTGAGGTGGCAGTGAAGCATATTGCAGGAAGAAAGCCGGTAATCTGCCATATAGCGGCGGTAAATTTGGAAGAAGCGTGCGCCCTTGCTATGCATGCTGAAAGAACCGGTGCAGACGCAATAGCTGCAATACCTCCTATTTTCTTCTTTTATGATGAAACTGATATTTTTAACTATTATAAAAGGCTAGCTGAATGTGTTTCTATACCGGTAATTATCTATTATCACCCGTCGGCACAAAAAGAAATGAGCGCTGATTTGATTGCAAGAATATATGAGATTGATAATGTAATAGGCGTTAAGTGGAGTTCAGATAATTTTTTTCAGCTAATGAAGCTAAAGGATAAAACTCATGGTGAAATGAATATAATAAATGGTCCTGATGAATTGCTTGTATCCGGTCTTGCAGCGGGTGCAGATGCAGGAATAGGTTCAACCTATAATATGATGCTTCCACAGTTTATTAAGATATACAAAAGTTTCCGTGAGGGCAAAATGCAGCAGGCGCTTGCTGAGCAGATAAAGGCAAATCGTATAATAGACATACTGATTAAAAATGAGGTTATTCCAAGTGTAAAATATGCAGTAGAGCTTATGGGTTACAACGTAGGTGAGGCCACATATCCTATGCGCGCATTAAACATGGAACAAAAGGCTTATTTAGAAAGGTCGTTAAGAGAGGCAGGTTGGACATTCGACAACAGGAGAATATAAAATTTTGAAACCTACAGCAGATATTTTAGGATATATAGTAGCCCTGCTCTGTCTGATAGGGACGCAGTTTCCAGAAAGATGGCAGATGCTTGTTAATCAGATTGTTGTTAATACTCTTGCCGGAATAAGTGTCTTTATGATAACAGGAATTTCAAGCGCAGGTATTTTGAATTTTGTGGCAGTAATTCATATCTTGTTTAGCTTAGAGCATTGTGTAAAAAATAAAAAAGTGTCGATTACAAAAACAATCATTTTTACTATTACATATTTATTATGTGGAATTTTTGGATTTAAAGAAGAATTGGATATTTTACCAATAGCAGCATCTATGCTATTTATGTGTAATGTAATATCAAAAAAGGAACAGAGAATGAGATTGTTTAGCTTAGCAAATGTTATAATATATATTATTTATTATATAATAATCGGTTCAACATTAGTTTACGCACAGATTTTTTCATTAATATCAGTATTAATTGCTTTGTTCAGATACAGGAAAAAATAGCTTTTGTTAAAACTTGGAAATAAACAGTAGAATAAAAATTATGAAACTGTAGGTAAAAAGAAAAAGTAATATGCAACAATAGGAACAGTATACATAATTATTTTGCATAGCCGTCAATTACAAGGCTTAAAGACAGACATCCTGCAATGGTTACGTTTACTTCAGAATAGCACATATCTGTCCTTTTGGAAAGGGGGTTGTTTTGTTATAGCGATGATGAGGGAGAAACATGGGACAAAACGCCCATTCCTGTCATCGATACATCGTTTGAGAACTGAGATTGTGGACTTTTTTAGAAGAAAATGTCGATAATAACACATATTTTGATCCAACGCTTGTTATACGCCGCGACAGAGGAAAGACTTTCGGAGAGAATATACATTTGTTTCCTGTTTCCTCTCTACATGGCTCCTGTGACTTCCTGACGGAAATCTTTTATACGTCCGAACATATTTCAAGCCTTTTTTGTCAAAAACATAGAATTTTATTAACAAGTATGTTTGAAAGGACAAAAGTAATTCATTTTTGTCCTTTGCGGCAGTTGCAAAGCGGGGAGCGGCCGTATATAATAAAAGTAAACTTGATGAAAGGCGGTTTTCAAACATGAAAAAAGTGTTTGTTCATGAAATGAAAACAATTATTCAAAACCCCGATTCTAAATTTAACTATTTTGCCTGGCCTTCGCTTGCGCGCCTTCATGACGGAACCCTTGCCGCTGTGTGTTCGGGCTTTCGCATTGGCCATGTGTGCCCTTTTGGAAAGGTGGTTATGGCGAAAAGCGCAGATGACGGCAAAACGTGGAGCAGGCCCTGTGTGGTGATAGACACTCCGTTAGACGACAGGGACGCCGGAATTTTGCCGTTTGGCGATAGCAGCGTAATGATTACCTCATTTAACAACACCGTGGCGTTTCAGCAAAATACCAACAAAATGCGGGAGCAGGGAAGCCCGGAACAACGGCTGGTTGAAGGCTATTTGGCAGGAATTGACGCAAAGAACGCAGAAAGCAGATATTTGGGCTATACATATGTAATCAGCAATGACAATAGTGTCACGTTCGGCGACATCGGTTTTTCGCCTGTGACCGCACCCCACGGCCCCTGTCTTTTGGAAAACGGAGATATTTTATACGTGGGTCGTTCTGCGTCAGACGGGATTGCGCAAAAGGAAGACAGGATTGAGTGCCACAAGTTCGTGAACGGTGAATTTGAGTTTGTTTCTGCAATTGAAGCAATTCCCGGCGTGCTCTCCTGCGAGCCGGCGGCAATTGATATTGGCGGAAAAATCATAGTCCATATTCGTGTGCAAAACGAAAAGCAGAGTGAAGACGGCGGCATGTTTACAATTTTTCAGAGCGAATCGTCAGACGGCGGCAAAACGTTTTCAAAGCCCCGGCAGATTTTATCTGACACAGGCGGCGCGCCGGCCCATCTGATGAAACATTCCTCCGGCGCGTTGGTTTCGGTTTATGGATACCGAAAAAAGCCTTTTGGCATTAAAGCCATGATAAGCTATGACGGCGGAGAAAACTGGGACACAGATTATGTGCTCTATGACGGGGCCAGTTCCTTAGATTTGGGATATCCGGCCTCGGTTGAACGAAAGGACGGAACCATTCTCACTGTTTTTTATGAGCGGGAGGAAAGCTGGGAAAACTTTTATGAAGAATCGAACGGCGGTTCTGCGATTAAACAAATTGTGTGGAGCCTGCCGCAATAAACGAAACGTTTCCTATTTGAAAAAATAGGAAGCGTTTTTTTATTTGGCGGTTGAAAACAGACGGAATTTAGCGTATAATAACGGTAAGGAACGACGAAAGGATGAAAATAATGGATTTAATTGCACACAGGGGAGCATCGCTGGTAAAGCAGGAAAATTCGGTGGAGAGCTTGGAATATGCCGCGCACATCGGCGCCGCTGCCGCAGAATGTGACATCAGGCAAACGTCAGACGGCGTGTTTGTTATTTTCCATGATGAGAGTTTAGAGCGTCTGACAGGAGAACCCGTTTTGGTAAAAGACCTTACATACTGCGAAATGAAGGAAAAGCTTGCGGAAAAGAACTACGCGCTTTTAACCTTTGAAGAGCTTGCCCGCCGGTATCGGGAAAAGACGCCGATTTTACTTCACATTAAGTTTGAAACGTTAGACGACGGGTTTGTTAACATGCTGAAAAAATCCGGTCTGCCGTTTATCTGCGGCGTGGTGAGTCCCCAGGCGGCAAACAAAATCAGCATGGCGTTTTCAAAGGAAAACGTGTTGGCATTTATGCCGGATTATCACAATATCGGCAAATTTGTGGAAAACGGCGCGGGCATCATTCGGCTGTGGGAGCCGTGGCTAAGCGAAATAAAGCCTATGGACGTGAAAATGAAGTATGATGTTAAGGTTTGGGTAATGTGCCAGGATTTATCGTGCACGGACGAAACAAGTTCCATGAACGGGAGTCCGGAGTCTTTAGATTTTATTCAGTCGCTGTCTGCCGACGGCGCACTTTTAAACGACATTGAACTGGGAATAAGGTGGAAAACAAAACAGGAAAAGGAGTGAAACTATGCTGAACATTGCAATGGTAAGCCGGTGGCATGTGCATGCCGACCAGTATGCTAAAGAGATTGGGGAAACGCCCGGCGTGAAAATTGCCGCGGTGTGGGACGACGACATATCCCGCGGGGAGCAGTGGGCTTCGGCGCTGGGCTGTGATTTTTATGAGGATTACGATGCGCTATTGGCAAACCCGGAAATCGACGGAGTGGCGGTGGTGTCCTCCACGAATTTGCACCCGCAGCTGTTAATGAAAGCCGCAAATGCGAAAAAGCACATTTACACCGAAAAGGTTTTGGCCTTTTCCAAAAGTGACGCTGAAAAAATTCGGGAAGCGGTTGTGAAAAACAACATTCATTTTACCATCTCCCTGCCGCACAAAACCATGGCCGGCGTGCTTCAAGCCAAGAAAATGGTAGACAGCGGCGAAATCGGCCAGGTGACCTATATGCGGGTTAGAAACGTTCATGGGGGAAGCATTTTAGGCTGGCTGCCGGACTATTTTTATGACAAAACCCTTTGCGGCGGCGGTGCCATGATGGATTTGGGCGCGCACCCCATGTATCTTTTGGAGTGGTTTTTGGGAACGCCTCAAAAAATGGCCTCGGCCTTTACACAGGTAACCGGCCGCGGCGTTGAGGACAATGCTGTTAGTGTAATGAGTTTTGAAAACGGTGCAATTGGCGTTTCGGAAACTGGGTTCGTGTCATATTGCGACCCGTTTACGCTGGAAATTAGCGGCACAAAGGGATATATCCATGTGCAGGATAGCTTCCGCTACAAAAACGAAGCCTCAAACAAAGAGTGGGTGACGGAAGAACATTTGGAGCTGACCTTAGAGCGCCCCATTGCATATTGGATTTCAAGCATTTTGAACAACACGGAAAACAAACTATATGGAATTGACGAGGCTGTGGCACTGACGGAATTTATGGAAGCGGCATACCGTTCCTGGGAAGAAGATAAAATTATTTCACTGTGAGAAAAAGGAGAAGAAACATGAAAAAAGTTTTTTGTTTATGGTTGGCGATTGTGGTGCTGTTGATGTCCTGCATGTCCATTGTGGGGGCGGAAGACTATTTTGTGTCAGATTTTTTGTATGCGGATTTTGAAACACCTGAGACTTCTGGAAGCGTTATTTTCAGTGCAGAAAAAACCTGGGTTGCTGAGGGATTCGGCGGAAGCCGCGGCGCTGTGAAAATGAAAAATAATGCAAACAACATGGGCGGAGTGGCGTTTAAGCAGGAATATCGGTCTATAGTTGGTGAAACATACGAAATTTCTATTATGGGCAAACCACCGGCAGACAATCCTAACGCACTGGACAACTGTTATGCAGTGGCGTATTACAGATATTTGAAGGACGGAAATCCTGCGCCGGATTTCAGCGGCTATCACCTGATTTATCTGACCACTAAAGAAGATATGGGCGGCGGCTGGTACCGGTATTCCGCTTCTTATACGGTGAGCGAAACCTGCACGCTTTATACAGAAGGCCACAACACCTCGCAGACGCTTTACGGTGACACCTGTACATTTGAATACCGAGCGAAAAATACGAACATTGAATATATGCTGGACGAGTTTGTGTGTAAACCGGCCTACAGTATATCTTCCGATGAGCCGATAGTGTTAAACGCAAATTTTGACTTTAGCAATCCGGAATTCACGCTGTTTCAAAAAACAGCCATTACGGTGAAAAACAACGGTGGAGCAAACCAAACGGCGAAATATGCCTATGTTGAATCAAATCACCAACATTCTTCCATGAAATATTCCAATCTTGCCGTTATGCCGGCCACGGCCTATAAGCTGACGTGGTATGCCAAAATCGGAAAGGCAGAGGACGCGGGGAAATATTATCTTCGGGGGTATATAGACTTTACCGATGCAGACAAATCCGAAATTGCGTGGTATCAAAAAATTAATGTAGACAAACCGCTGACAGAGGAATGGCAAAAGTTTGAATGTGTCTTTCGGCCGTCTAAAAATTCACAAAACTATGTGGTGAATTCCCTGTCTGTCCGCCCGTCTTTTTATTTCAGAATGTCCGGCCAGGGCGATGGTTACACCGAGGTCATTGCAGACTATTGCGTGGACGAACTGAAAATAGAACGCTTAAATGTACCCTTTGGCGGCAGCTTTGACGATGGGTTCGCAGCAAAAGCCGTTTACGACGGCACTACCCGGGTGCAGGCGTGGACCGCTGGCAGCGGGGCTGTTGTGGTGGACCAGACAGAGGAGCAAAATGCGTTTATTCAGGTGACTCAGGTGGCAAACAGCGGAGAAAACGGCAGGATTGCCCAGAATATTTATCTAAAGCCCAACACGGATTATTGTCTAAGCTTCCGCGCAAAATCGGACAGCGCGGGGGCGGTTTTAACGCCCTCTGTTTCAACCTATGACGGAACACAAGAAACAGTAAATGCGCTCGCATCCGTACAGCTTCAAGAGGGGTGGACAGAGTATCAAATACCGTTTTCGCTTGCGTCTGTTCCCAGCACATGTCTGTTGGGGCTTTCACTGTTAAACGGTGAAAACACGGAAGAAATGGTCTATTGTATTGACGAGATTAAGGTGGCGGAGAAGGGACTGAAAAATGCCTCGGTCAGCGGCGACTTTTCCTGCGGCAGCACAGTAACCGCAAGCGTAGAAAATGACACGGGCGCAGCAGTGGAATACCGGCTGATGACCTCTACAGACGGCGTGCATTTTGCAAGGCTCTCCGGCGGCGTTTTAAACGGCAGCGCGGTGAGCTACACCATTTCGGACAGCGATGCAGGAGCGTTTTTGCGGTTTGACTTTTTTGCAGTGTCCGGCGGCGCGGTTTCAAATCTTGTTTCCACGCAGCCGCGGGAGGTTACGGGCACAAGAGTTTATTTTACCACAGACGATTTTGACACAGCCGAGACCCTCTCCGCCCGGGCGGTGATAAACAACAAAGCGTTAGAGGGAAAAAATATGACGCTTATACTCGCAGTTTACGGCAGAAAAAAAACGCTTTTGGGCGTTACCAGTAAGCCGCTGTCTGGCACGGAATTTGCGGCGGGCGAAGCTGAAATCAGCGCTGATAAGCCTGCGGGCGCGATGAGCGCAAAGGTATTTTTATGGGAGGATTTTAAAACGGTGACGCCTTATACAGAGTCTGCTGAAATTACCGCAGGGCTGTCCCTTGAGCAGATTGTTGACACCCTGCAGGCAAAAGCGGTGACAAAAACGCCGGAATATGAGCTGGTGAACACAATAGAAACAGGATATGACGATGTTTCGGCCATTTTGTTTGAAGGTCTTCCTCATAAGGGGGAAAACACCCAGGTTTTCGCCTATATGGGTGTTCCCAAAACGGCCAGCGCGGTCAATAAGGTTCCGGCAGTTGTGCTGATTCATGGCAACGCCAGCAGGCTATATCCCTCCTGGGTGAAATCGTGGGTAGACAAAGGCTATGCGGCAATTGCCTGTTACATGGTGGACAGAAACACCGATTTAGACCCGGACGTTGTCTACAACATGGGGGCAAGACAGCCGTCGGGCTACTATACCGATATCGACCAGCCGCTTCAGGACCAGTATATGTATCAGGCGGTGGCAAAACCAATTCTTGCGAAAAACCTTTTGGCAAGTCTGCCTGAGGTAAACGAAAACGCCATTGGTATTACGGGAATTTCAAACGGCAGCATGATTACAAGCTATGCCATTGGCGTTGACCCCGGGTTCGCCTTTGCCGTGCCGGTTTACAACAGCGGCTATTTAAACGAGGGCGGCGTGAACAAGGGCCTTTCCGGCAAACGCCTGCTGTGGGACGCGAAAAACGTGCTTTCTAATGTGAAAATTCCTACGTTATTTATAAACGGCAACGCGGCGAACATGTATGCCATTGACCAAAACACAAAATCGGCGCTTGATGTTGAAAATTCTGTGATTTCTTATAAATATGGACTGACACACAGCCAGCCTGCGGGAGAAGCGGTGCCGGAGATTTTCACCTTTGCAGACAGCGTTGTGCGGGGCGGCCCACGCTTTACAGAGGTTGGACGGGTGTCTGTTGAGGGGAACACAGCGTCGTTTTCTTTCGTTACAGAAAACAACATCAGCAAAATCAGGCTGGTTTACAACACCTCCGGAATCAGTTACGACGGAAGCACGTCGAAAACGGTTTGGAAGCAGCCCGAGGAGATAACCGTTCCTCAAAACAAAACCGTTACCTTTACGCTTCCATCAGGGACAAAGGGTTTTTATTTTGAGTTGACGGACGATGTCTGCGGTGTTGTTACAACGGAATATGTAGAGCTTGAAACGGCGGTACAATAAAAGCAAACGGGGTGCTGGTTTATGACTTGGAGCGAAAAATATACACAGGAATTTCAGCCGGATTTAAATGCAGTTGCAGAATATATAAATAGCCCGCTGTGGACGGAACTACTTGGATTTATGGAAGAAACCTATGGAGTTACGCCGAAGATTGAATACAGTAAATGCAGCGGAGCGCCAGGATGGAACGTTAAGTTTAAAAAAGGAGGCCGCGCGCTTTGCACGCTGTATCCGGAAAAAGATGTCTTTACGTGCCTGATATGCATCGGCAGCAGAGAAGTGGCAGAGGCTGAATTGGTTTTGTCCTCGCATGAGGCGCTAAGAGTGCTTTATGAGAACACAAAACCGTTTAACGGTGCAAGATGGTTAATGATTGCGGTAACTGATGGCGATGTGTTAAATGTGGTAAAAAAATTAATCACCATTCGGGCCTGTGTGAAAAAATAAATAAAAAAGCGGCGGTTAATACCGCCGTTTTTTTTATTTTAGCTGTTGATATAAATTCTTTAAGCTGGGGTAAAGGGACTGATAAAGCCCATATACTGCTTGATAAGCCCCATGTTCCGTTTCATTTGGCACAAAGGTTTTGCCGCTTCGAATCAGCGCCTTGCAGGCGCTTTCAACAGTGTCAAACGCCCTAGCCGAAACGGAGGCTAAAATTGCCGCGCCGTAGGCCGGGCCTTCAGAGCAGGCAACGGTTTTAATTTCAGTACCGTAAACGTTTGAGAGCATTTGGCTCCAAAATGGACTTTTTCCGCCGCCGCCGCAAATCGTCATATCGGAAACCTCGGCTCCGGTTTCCTTTAAAAGGTTTACACAGTCGTAAAGCGAAAAGGACACGCCCTCTAAAATAGCGCGCAGTAAATCGGCCTTGGTGTGTATGGCGGAAAGACCGAAAAATACGCCCCGTGCGTCTGGGTCTAAGTGCGGTGTGCGCTCACCCATTAAATAGGGCAGGTAAATTAAATGATTTGCCCCAATGGGGGACGTTTTAGCCATTTCGTCTAACAGCACATACACGTCGGTGTTCTGTTTTTCCGCATTCATTGTTTCCAGTTCACAAAAGTTGTCGCGGAACCATTTTAAAGAGAGCCCCGCCGCCTGTGTAACGCCCATAACGTGCCACTTGCCCGGCACGGCGCAGCAAAAGGTATGAATGCGCCCCTTTGGGTCAATCAGCGGTTCGTCGGTGTGGGCAAACACCACGCCGCTGGTGCCGATGGTGGTAAACGCCCTGCCGTTTTCTACAATGCCCGTTCCCACAGCGGCTGCGGCATTGTCGCCTGCACCGGCTGCCACCGGCACGCCGCGGAGGCATGCCGGTACGTCGGCTGATTTTACAAAGCCCGAAACTTCGGGGCTTTCATAAATTTTGGGAAGAAGTGATTTGTCAATTTTTAAAGTGTCAAGCACCTCGTCGCTCCAGGTTCTGTTTTTTATGTCCATCAACTGCATGCCGCCTGCGTCGGACACATCGGTGGCAAACTTGCCGGTTAACATAAAACGGATGTAGTCTTTCGGCAAAAGAATATGGCGGCATTTTTTAAAGTTTTCCGGCTCGTTATTCTTTACCCACAGAATTTTTGCGGCCGTAAAGCCCGACATGGCCGGAGCGGCTGTAATGGAGAACAGCTTATCTGCACCTACTGTTTCCGTCATTTCAGCGCACTCTTTTCCTGTGCGCTGGTCGCACCAGATAATGGCCGGGCGGATTACCGCGTTGTTTTCGTTCAGCATTACCAAACCGTGCATCTGCCCGGTTAGGCCAATGCCGCAGATTTTGTCAATGCCCTCGCACACTTCAGACAGCGAAAGCTTGGTTGCCTCCCACCAGTCTGACGGGTTTTGTTCCGCCCAGCCGTTCTTCGGCTGCTGCATAGGATATTCCTCTGTGTGGGAGCGCAAAACTGCGCCTGTTTCGTCAATTAAAACCGCTTTTGTGCCGGAGGTTCCCACGTCAATTCCGATGAAATACATACTATCCCTCCCTGTCAAATTTAACCGTAACTGTTTCGCCTTTCTTTAAGAACACCTTTTGAAATCCGCACAGATTTTTGTGGGGAATATATTCAAACTTAAGGGCGGAATACCAGGTGTCGAAAGGCCCTTTGTTCGTCAGCTTCACGGTGTTTTCATCAATTGGCTCTTCCGTGATTTCAGAATAGGTCAGCCCGTGGCCGAACGGGTAGAGCGGTGTTCCGCGGAAAAATTTATACGTTCTGTTTTCCATAGAATAATCTTCAAAATCGGGCAGGTCTTCTGTAGTTTTGTAAAAGGTTACGGGCAGCCTGCCGCTGGGTGAGGTTTTGCCAAAAATAACATTTGCTAAAGCCTCGCCGCCCATTGCGCCGGGATAAAAGCACTGGAGCACCGCACGGCAGTCTTTGTCCTGCTCGGTTAGGGCGATGCAGCTTCCGCTGACGTTTACAAAGATAACGGGCTTGCCCAGTTTTATAATTTCGCGGTACAGCGTTCTCTGGGAAGGCGGCAGTTCAATATCTATTTTGTCGCCGCCGGCAGAGCCGTTGTAATTGTCCGATTCTTCCCCCTCTAAAGACGGGTTTAAACCGCACATCATAATCACCACATCCGCGCGCTTTGCCGCGAGAATTGCCTCCCTTAGCGGCTGTTCCGCCCAGCGGTGAACGGTTTCGTCGTATAAGTGACAGCCGCGGGCATAATAAACCTTGCCCTTTGCCTGGCTTTGAATGCCGGTGAGCAGTGTTGTATAGCGGGAGGGCGTGCCGTTATAGTTGCCCAAAAGCACGGTTACATCGTCTGCCACCGGGCCGATTACCGCAATGTTTTGATTGGGCGACAGGGGCAAAATGCCGTCGTTTTTTAACAGCACAATGCTTTCCTCCGCCATTTGAAGGTTCAGTTTCGTGTGCGCTTCGCACTCCACCACGTCGTAGGGAATGGCGTCATACTCACAGTCGTCATCAAACATGCCCAAGCGGAAGCGGGCGGCAAACAAACGCTCCACCGCGGTGGTTATGGTTTCTTCTGAAATCAGCCCCAAGGCCACCGAGGTTTTCAGCCACTTATAGGTTTCGCCGCAGTTTAAGTCGCACCCGTTGTTCACCGCTAAGGCCGCGCTTTCGGCTTCGTTGTTCGTAATGTGGTGGTGCTGGTGAATGTCGCAGATGGCGGCGCAGTCTGACACCACATAGCCGGAAAATCCAAACTCGCCCCGCAAAATGTCTTCTAAAAGGGTTTTGCTGGCACAGCATGCTTCCCCGTTTACACGGTTATATGCTCCCATAACCGCCGACGGGGCGGCATGGTCAACGCAATATTTGAATGCCCAGAGATAGGTTTCATATAAATCTTTGTCGCTCACCTCGGCATTAAAGCCGTGGCGCAGGGTTTCCGGGCCGCTGTGCACGGCATAGTGCTTAATGGTGGCGTCGAGTTTTCTGTATTTTCCCTCGCCTTGCAGGCCCTTAACAAAGGAAACGCCCATTCTGCCGGTAAGGTAAGGGTCTTCTCCGTAGGTTTCGTGTCCGCGGCCCCATCTGGGATCGCGGAAAATGTTGATGTTGGGCGACCAATAGGTAAGCCCCTGATAAATTTGCGTGTCGCCAAAGGTTTTATATTCATTATATTTTGCTCTTGCCTCGTCGGAAATGGCAGTGGCAACATCGAACATTAAGTCGGTATTAAAGCTTGCCGCCATGCCGATTGCCTGGGGAAAAACCGTTGCCGCGCCGGAGCGGGCTACGCCGTGCAGACACTCGTTCCACCAGTTGTAGGCCGGAACGCCCAGGCGCTCGATTGCCGGGGCTTCATACTGCATTTGGGCAATTTTTTCTGCCAGCGTCATTTTTGAAACCAGTTCTTTTGCGCGTACTTCAAAAGTCATATAAAAAATCCGCCTTTCTGTTTGTTTTTACCGTTTCATTTCGTCATAACACATCAGTTCCGTAAAGGTGAGCAGCAGGCTGGTTTCGCACCAGCAGGAGCAGCAAAACACACCGCCGATGTTTTGTTTTCCCTCCCAGTCGCTCATGTTGACACGTTCACAAATAAATCCTTCAGGGAGCAGTTTTGGCGTATCGTCCCAGGAATAAATCGGACGTTTCTTTGTTGAAACGCATTGGGGAATGAAAAATGCAATATCTTTAATCAGTTCTAAATATTCGTGGTTTCCCGTATAGCGCCAAAGCTTATAAAGACTGTCGCCCGACAGGGTGCAGATACCCGGTGCAGAATGCTTATTCTGAACATTTGCAAACACACTGCCCACCGTGTTGATGCCAAGTCTGTAAAACTCACTGTTTTTCGGGAAAAGATAAGGGTATGTTACCACCCAGCTTGCGGCCAGATGCGCGCAGCTTTCGGCATAACGCAACCATTTTTCCTCTTTTGTGACCTCGAAAAGCGTCACACAGCTTTCCAGCATGGCGAAGGCGCTTTCCGAGTCAGGTGCTCCTAAAATTTCACCCGGGCCTCCTGTGGTAACGCCGTTTTCAATATCTCTGTGATAGTAAAAATCGCAGGCGCGTTTTGCGGTTTCAAGATAGACAGGTTCGCCGAAAAATTCCCATGCAAGGGCCAAACCGCCGATTGCCATTGCTCCTGCGGTGCTGCTTTTTACCACGAGTTCGCCGGTTTCGATGTTGATAAACTGACCGAAGGTTCCGAACCGCTGAAAAAGCGTAACAAAGGCGTCGGCACATTTTTTTGTGCCTGTGACCCAATGAGGTTTCGGATTCATAACCCGAAAGTGCCGGAACAGATGATACAGCACATCTGCGCTTTTTCGTATCATGTGGAGATGTTCCATACCCGGGGTGTGAAAACTGTCGTCTTCGGTAACGCCGTTTTTGATGTAACCATAGAAAAAACCGCTGTTTGCCTGGTGGGCAAACAAATAGTCTAAAGTGTTAATTGCCCGTTCCTTTGAAAGCGCGTTTCCGCGCATGAACAGAGGAAGACTGGAGATGGCGCCGCCGCACCAGCCGCACTGCCAGATTTTTGTGATTTCGGCATAATATTCGCCGGAATAATTATAGCTGTTAAATTTATCCTCCTGCATGTCCCACAGTGCGTCGGTGTATAAGTTTTCGGGACGGGGACCGGAAAGCAGGCATTTTCTGTTTTTAAAAAAGCAAGTAAACAGCGCATTTATGTTTTCACAGGGAAAGGAAACTATTTTGTGTTCCAGCGTGAAGGTTTCGCCTTTTTTTACCGCAATGCCGCTGTCGCAGTTCGTTTCGTGTTCCCGGCAAAAACGGTAAGCGGTTGTTCTGTTTGCAGGATAGGAAACGGTGATGCGGCCTTTTTCTACCCGAAATCCTAAATTTTCGCCCTTTATCTCCTGTTTTGTAAACAACATAAACGCCTGTTTTTCTTTTGGATTCAGCACACAAACGCAGGGAACCGACATATCTCCTGCGGTAACTTCAATGATTCCGCTGCCGTCGGGAGCGAGTGCAGGCACATCGGTAATGAGCTGCCTGTCGGTTTCCTCCGGCTTGTACATAGGCGGATAAGACCGTTTCACTTTTTCATATCGATTGCCGTTATAGGCACAGGCAGGCATAAGAAGATAGAATTCGTCTTCCCAGTGGTCAAAAGTGACGTTCATTTCAAAGAAGCATTGGTTCGTATCTTCTGCTGCAGTAAATGTGGTTTTGCTGCTGTCTGCCCGGCAGATTCCAAAAGAGGAAAAAGCGGTGATTTCGTAGTTCATAGGAGCACTCCTTTTTTATTTTCCGAACATAATATCGTTTAAAATGCTTTCTAAATATTCCTGCCTGCCGCTGGCTTCGTCTGCAACACTGCCTAAAGACAGCGCATAGTCGGAAAGTGCGCAAAGGTCGGTTTGTTTGTTTTTAATTTTTTCACCGATGCCAGTGTGAAACGATGCATAGCGGTTTTTTGCAAACGCGTCGATGCGGCCGTCTTTTATTATTTTGTCCGCAATTTTCAGTCCCAAGGCAAAGGTGTCCATTCCGGCGATATAGGCAAGGAACAAATCCTCGTATGTATGGGAAGCACGGCGTACTTTTGCATCAAAATTCAAGCCGCCGTTGGTAAAACCGCCGTTTTTTAACACCTCATACATGGCCAGGGCCGCGTCATAAACGTTTGTGGGGAACTGGTCGGTGTCCCACCCCAAAAGCGGGTCGCCCTGGTTGGCGTCGATAGAGCCGAACGCACCGTTAATCCGTGCCACGCGCAGCTCGTGCTGAAAGGTGTGGGCGGAAAGGGTAGCGTGGTTTGCCTCAATGTTCAGCTTAAAGTCTTTTTCTAAACCATATTTTCGCAAAAATGCCAAAACGGTGGAAGCGTCGAAATCGTATTGGTGTTTGGTGGGCTCTTTTGGCTTAGGCTCAATGTAAAAATCGCCCTTGTAGCCCTTGCCCCGGGCGTAATCCACCGCCATTTTCATTAAATATGCCATGTTGTCAAGCTCAAAGCCCATGTCGGTGTTAAGCAGCGTTTCATAGCCTTCCCGGCCGCCCCAGAATACATATCCCATGCCGCCCAGCTCAAGGGTGATTTCAATTGCTTTTTTTATCTGTGCCGCGGCATAGCAATAAACGTCTGCGTTGCAGGTGGTTCCTGCCCCGTGGGTGTAGCGCGGGTGGTTAAACAGGTTTGCCGTGCCCCACAGGCACTTGATATGATATTTCTCCATTTGTTCTTTGATAAGCGGAACAATTTCGTCTAAATTCTGCTGAAATTTCTGTAAAGAATTTCCCTCGGGCGCTAAGTCCTTGTCGTGAAAACAGAAGTATTCAATTCCCAGCTTGTGCATAAACTCAAACCCTGCCAAAACCTTGTTTTTGGCAACCTCCATGGGCGTTTTACCGCCGAAGGTTTTGTCTGCTGTGCCAATGCCGAACATGTCGGTTCCGTCGCCGCAGAGTGTGTGCCACCAGCTCATGGCAAATTTTAAATGCTCCTTCATGGGCTTTCCGCAGATTTCCTCTTCGGGGTTATAGTGGCGGAACGCAAACATATTTTCAGAATTTGCGCCTTCATAGGCGATTTTGGGTACGTTAAAAAACTCGTTCATATTTACTCTCCTTTTTATTCAATGAAATTCTTGTTATAAGTCAATCATACCATTGTGTTTCATTGAAGTAAACACAATTATTGTTTAATTTGCGACACTTATTGCTTTTTTATAAAAAGTGCGGTACAATGGAACATAAGAGGTGAGGCAGGTGGAAAACGTTTATTTTGAAGAGGTTCACAGGGCAGAAAAAGGATATCCTTACATCAATCCCGACACGGGGAACTTAAGCTATGTGGTTCATTTTCACGATGAGGCGGAAATTGACTGCGTGCGGGAGGGGGAAACGGTTGTCGTTTGCGAAAGCGGAAGTTTTGAGGCAAAGCAAGGCGACATTTGCCTGTTTATGCCCGGCGAGCTTCACGGATTTGTGAGCCGGGGCGAAAACAATATTTTTGTAATGAAAGCGGTGGTAACGGGCGCTGAGGGACAGGAAGGTTTTTTAGACCTTTCTAAAATCAGGCTGCTGAAAAACGTTATCACAAAACGGGATGCGGTGTATCAGAAATTGCTTTCCTATGTGCAGGATATTCAAACGGAGCACGCGGGAAAAAAGCCTGGTTTTGAATATGCGGTGAACGCGCTGTCGCTGTCGGCTTTTGTGGAGGCACTGCGGGGCGTGGGATTTCGCGCCGTAACCACAAAACAGTCGGCCCAAATTGCGGAGAGCATGAAGCTTTTGCACCACGCGGAGCGGTTTGTGGAACAGAACTATATGCGGCCGGTATCTTTAGAGGAAATGGCGGACTACTGCAACTTTTCAAAATATTATTTTTCCCACTACTTTAAAAAGGTGACGGGGGTAAGCTTTTTTTATTACCTAACGGTATATCGTTTAGAGCGTGCCATGGGTCTGATGAAGTCCACAAACCACAGTATGACAGAAATTTCTTATCAGTGTGGGTTTGGCAGCACGCGGTCGTTTAACAGGCTGTTTAAAAAGCATTTTGGAGTAACGCCCACAGAGTTTCGCGACCAGTAAAATAGATCTTTGTTTTACACAAAAAATGATGTGAAATGTTATGGAAGCAGGTTAAAGAACGCGATATAATGAAATACAAATAAAAAAGAGAGCAGGTGGTATTTTGTTTGAAAACATTACCCTGGAAATGAGCCTAAAACCGTTTAAAAAGACAGACGCCCCATTTATCAAAACCGTTTGCGAAACTGCTTTTTCGCAGTGGAAACCGCTTTTAAAAAACGCCGAAACCGTTTCGGTGCTGCTTTGGTGCGCCGACGGGTCGGAGCTTTTAGACTACCGCGGTAGCTTAAACGACGAATTTGAATGGTGTTATTTTTTAGGCGGCGCCAATCAGCGGGAGAAGCACCCGCCGGAAATTGACCCCGAGGGCAAGGGACTGCACACCAGAAACTATCTTTACACAAAAAATCCTCCCAAAATGACCTACCAAATTTTAAAAGAAATTATCTGCGCCTTAAAGGACGCGGGGAAAAAAGTGCTGGGGGAGGACAAACAGATTTTAGTTGGCGAAACAGTGGACCCCGGGCCGGAGTTTGCCGTTTCAGATTTTAAATATAACCGCCATAACGAAATTTGTCTGGGGCAGGACATGGGCAAGGGCACCATGATTTGCGCCCACGCGCGCCTGAAGGGTGACAACGTTCACTATGCCGGTTTTCCAAACGGCATACCCGATGGGCTTCCGTTCGGCACGTTTTTGGGTCGGCAGGCTCAGGCGTTTTTAAGCGACTTGGGGTTCGACTATTTGTGGCTTTCTAACGGATTGGGCTTTGGACGCGAAACCTGGAGTGCACACGGCGCAATTTTTGACGGCGAACGATTCGACGCCACAGCGCTTCCTGCTGTGAAAAAGGATGTGCTGGAATTTTGGAGCCTGTTTCGTGCCGAGTGCCCCGACTTTCCGGTTCAGACCCGTGGCACAAACATGTCTTGCGGCATTGACATGGCTTCAGACGGCGTGCCTCTTTCTGCAATTTACAAAAACGCCAAGGGCGTTCTTCCGCCGCCAAACTCGCCCTGGGCGGCGCTGAATTTTGATTTTGGCTTAGAGCTTATGGGGCACATGTCGCGAATTGCGGAGCTGCCGGCCAACGAGTTTATGTTCCGCTACTACATTCACGACCCCTGGTGGGTGAACTCGCCGTGGTATGACCGATATGGAGGCCAGCCCCACGACATTTATCTCCCTGGGGCGTTGTCGCGGATTGATGAAAATGGGAAAATCGGCCTGCCGACGCATTTTAACATTTTATCTATTGACAACTCCTTCGGCGACATGCCGGAAAGCTGTGTATATGAGCCGCTGCCCCACATTTTAAAGGCAAGAAAAGACGCCCCCGACGGGGTTTCGCCGTTGGTTTGGGTATATCCCTTTGCAGAATATGGCGAAGCAGACAGCGCAGAAGCGCTTTCCGCCATGTATCACGGCGACTGGTTCGTTCGCGGCGCAATTAATTGCGGCATGCCGTTAAATCAGGTGGTTTCCGGCGACATTTTTGCAGCGCTCAACAAGCAAATGTTTTGTGAAAGCGTGGTTATCACCCCTGTTCCCTTGGCTGGCAGCAGACACGAGCGCACGATGATAGACTATGCAAAAAACGGGGGAAAGGTAATCTTTTACGGCGGCGGGGAAAATGTTCCGGAGGCGTTTTGCAGGCTGTTTCCTGCAGGGACGAAAGAGCAAAACGGCGTGGTTTGCCGCGGCAGCGCAGTTTGGGTGCAGTTTGGAGCTTCAGAGCGCGAAATGGTTTGTGCCTTAAAACACTTCGGAATGGAGCTGAGTTTCAGCAAAGCAAACAGCGCAAAGCCCCCGGTAATGACAATTCACAGGCACGACAACGCTTATATGTTTTCGGTATATTCGCCCAACACCACGGTGGAAACAAAGCTAAAAATGCCCTTGGGTGCGCCGGTATTGATGGGATATGAAACCGAGGTGGAAGGCGGCACAGCCAGCTACCATTTTCCGAAGGTGGAGCACCGGGAATGCAGGGCTTTTGTAACCCAGAAAAACGGCACAGTTGGCGCCCGTGAGGTTGCGCCGGTGAGCGCACAGTTCCGGCGTAGAATTGAACTTTCCGGCTTAAACCACGCCACGGTGCGGCTGTTTGGCGAGCAATATTGTGCAGGTAATCTTACATGCGTGTTAAATTCCCAGCCGGATTTCTATTTTGTAGGCGACCCGTGTAACGGAACGTATGTAACAGACGGCCACGGAACCTATTATGAATTGCACGACGTTACGGGAACGCTAGTATTTTCCATGCCTGTGAGGGAAGAAAGAAGTTAAAAGGTTTTATTTGCATATGTCATGTCTGCTTCATTGGGGAGTTTCGCGGAATATGCCTCGCTCATCAGCTTCACGGCAAGGTTAAAACCGTGCTGAAACATTTCTTCGCTTTCTATGGCTGACATGCGGGTATAAATAGACAGCATTTCATCAAAAAGGTCAAGTTGTTCTTCTTGGCCTATTTTTTTTGTCCATTTTTTCAAAATATTATTAACAGCTTCATCCTGTTTCCAAAATTCTACACTTTTTGGCACGTAATATTTTGTGGGGTCTAATTCTCCGCTGTAAAGCTTTTGTAAAAGTGTTTTCATTTTTTTTTCACCTCAAAATTATTATAAACCTATACAAAAATTATTAACAGCGGTATTATTCTGCCGTATAATTAAATACACAGTAAATGGTATAATAAACTTGACTTAACTTTCGTTTCAAATGCTCTTAATGTCGCGTCTAGTTTATTATACCATTTTTATTTACCGTTTAAAATTGTCTAACTTTTTTGGGTGCTACATTCACGCTGCGTAGTATTTACAATATAGTTTCCATTCCAAACTTTTGCGGCTTTAAGCCGCACTTTTCATAAAATTTCCTTGCACTTTCATTACACGCCCACACGTTCAGCGTCACGTTGTAACACCCGCTATTTTTCGCAAAGTCTACAACAAATTCATAAAGCTGTTTGCCAATGTGCTGTCCGCGGAGGGTTTCGTCCACGCAGAGGTCGTCAATATACAGCGTTTTAATATCCGTCAGAATATTGTCGCCGATATGCTGCTGAAAAATGCAGAACGCATAGCCGAAAACGTTTTCGCCGTCTGCGGCCACAAAAACCGGCCTTGCGTCGTCTGATAAAATTTGTTTTAGCTGGCTGTCGGTATATTTTTTTGCGTCCGGCTGAAACAAGTCCGGCCTGCCGTTGTGGTGCACCGCAAGTACTTGGCAAAGCAAACGGTTAATTCCGGCCATATCCTTTTCTTCTGCGCGTCTAATCATCATTTGCAATCGCTCCTTTATTCACCCATATTATAGCACAAACCCACCCGAAACACAAGGTTTCGGGTGGGTTTTACCGGGAAAAATTTATACTTCGCCCTGAATGACATTTGCGCACATGGGCGGGGTCTTTTCGTAACGGGACTCCATTTTATGATATAGCTTTTGCGTGTCGCTGGTTTTGAAAAATTCCATCATTTCTAAAACATGCAGGGCCAGCGCTCCCGACGCTTTGTTTTCTCCGCCGGACAAAATGCATTTTGCCATGTCGCTCACCCCAAGCCCACGGCTGTTTTCTGAATAGTTGTGGGTGAGGGGCACTTCGCGAAAACCCGACCCGTCTTTCGTAGCGAGCAGAACCGGCCCGCCAAAGGTGTTGGGGTCGGGAACCAGCAGGGTTCCCCGGGTGCCGTAAAGCTCAATTCTGGGAAGGCTGGTTTTCGTTACGTCAAAGCTGGTGGTTATGGTGCCGATTGCGCCGTTTTCAAACCGAATCATACCGGAAATATGGGTGTCGGTTTCAACGGCCATCTTCGTGCCAAACTTCTTTTCGCTGGTTATAGTGCGGTTTGGGAACGTAATTGAACCCATGCCGCAAACTTCTTCGGCGCCGCCCATTAAGTTCACCAGCGCGGTTAAATAGTAGGGGCCCATGTCAAACATTGGGCCGCCGCCCGTTTTATAATAAAATTCCGGGTCGGGGTGCCAGCTCTCGTGGCCAGGGCAAAGCATAAACGCCGCCGCGCCCACCAAATCGCCGATGAAGCCGCTGTCAATCAGCTTGCGGCAGGTTTGAATGCCCGCGCCCAAAAACGTGTCTGGTGCACAGCCTATGAGCAGCCCCTTTTTCTCCGCCAGGCGAACCAGCTCTTTCCCCTCGTCAAAGTGCAGGCTTAAGGGCTTTTCCGTATATACATGTTTTCCGGCCTCTAACGCCTTTTTGCAAATGGGGTAGTGGGACTGGGGTGTAGTGAGGTTTAAAATAATTTGAATTTCAGGGCATGCAAGCATTTCGTCCAACGTCATGATGTGCGGAATTCCATATTTTTCCGCCGCCTCTTTTGCCCGGGCTTCGTCTAAGTCGGCGCAGGCATAAACATTGGTGTTTAAAAACACCGTAGTGAGATTTTGAAAATATATTCCGCTGATGTTGCCGCAGCCGACAACGCCAATGTTCACTTTTTCCATTATTTTGCTCCCTCCTTTATCGCGCTGCCCAAACAAGGCCGCGCTTCATCAGTTCTTTTGCTTCCGGAATGTCGAAAATGTCCGGCGTGTGGCCTAAGGAGTTATAATAAATTTTGCCCTTGCCCCATTTTTTTGTGAACACCACGGGCACGTCAACGTGTCCGTTTGCCGCGTGGGGGCCGTCGATAACGGGGAACGAGGTGGTGGCCAAAACGTGCACCGCAGGGTCTGTGTGTATGTAATATTGCTCGCTGGTAACGTCAAAATCGCAAATGCCCTCCGTCAGCGGACTGTCTGCGCTTTTTAAAATGTTAACGGTGTAGTGCGCCTCGGCATTGCCCGGGTGCGCCACCCACTGTGCGCCGGTGATGAACTGCCATGTGGTGTTGTTTCGAAACGCGTCGCACATGCCGCCGTGACAGCCGGCCATACCAACTCCTGCCGCCACCGCCTGGCTGACGTTTTCTGCATACTCGTTCGGAATTTCTCCCATGGTCCAAATGGGCACAATGAGGTTGTAGGTTTTTAATTCTTCTGCTTTTGCAAAGGCGTCTAATGAGTCAGACTTGGTAACATCAAATCCGGCTTCGGTGAGCCAGCCGTCAAACAGCTCAGACAGGGGAACGGGGTAGTGCCCCTCCCAGCCGCCATATACAATCAGTGCTTTTTTCATAAACGTTGTCTCTCCCTTTTTTATTTTTTGTTACGTCAAATTATAAGCCCCGCGTATTGTAAATGCAAGACAGATGTGATATAATCATAGACAAAATTGGTTTAAGGAGGAACGGCGCATGTTTTACCAGACACAGCCTGTGGCACGGGGCGGTAATTTTTCGTTGTCAAGAATGAAGCCATGGAACTATCCGTTACACATGCACAGAAGTTTTGAACTGGTTTGCGCAACAAGCGGGGAGCTGTGTGTTACGGTGGAGTACCGCGACTATATGGCGGCGGCAGGAGAGGCAGTGTTAATTTTTCCGCACCAGCTTCACGGGTTTCAAGAAATAGGCGCGGGGCACGGTTTTTTATCAATATTTGCTCCGGAGCTGTGCGCGTCGTTTTACAACCGGTTTAAAAATAGCCTGCCGGTGGAAAATCTTATGCCGTTTACATATGACTTTGAAAAAATTTCAGCCTGCAGCGACATTTTCAGCATTAAGGCGTTTTTATACAGCATTTGCGCAGCAGCTTTTAAAACATTAAAATTTGTTCCCCGGCCCGCCAGGCAAGAGCGCACGCTTTTGGACAAAATTCTTGTCTTTGTTGAGGATAACTACAAGGAATCCTGCACGCTTTATGATGCGGCCAGGGAGCTGAAATATGACTATGGCTATCTTTCCAAATATTTTTTAAAAAACATTGGCACGTCTTTTAACGACTATGTTAACCGCCGCAGAATTTCAGACGCAACCTATCTTTTGCGCAGCGGCGAAAACACAGACATTGGGGAAATTGCCATGGAATGCGGATATGACAGCATTCGGTCGTTTAACCGCAATTTTAAAAAGATTTGCGCAAAAACGCCGAAAGAATATCGCGCCGGCATTGACTAAGGTTTTAAAAATTGATATAATAATAGTAAGATTAGATAGAAAAACGCGTTTTTGGCGGGAGAAAACCAATGAAAAAACTATTAAAACGGCTTATTTTGCTGCTGCTGTTGGCCATAATCTGCGCCGGCGCATATTTCACTGCGGCAGGGTATGTGATGTATAAAAAAGCAACGCAAGCCATCAGCGTTGTTCAAAAGGTGAAAGAGGTGCGCACGGAGGACTGTTACACCACTTTAGACCAAATTCCCGATATTTATGAGGACGCTGTGATTTCAGTGGAGGACCACAGGTTTTACAAGCACCACGGCGTGGACGTGATTGCTTTAGGGCGGGCGCTGGTGAAAAACATTCAGACTATGGAGTTTTCCCAGGGGGGCAGCACCATAACCCAGCAGCTTGCAAAAAATTTATTTTTTACCAATGAAAAGAAAATAGAACGTAAGGCCGCCGAGCTTTTTGTGGTGTATCAGCTTGAAAAAAATTATGCAAAAGACGTGATTTTAGAGCTTTACATCAACACGGTTTATTACGGCGACGGATATTATTGTGTGAAAGACGCGGCGGAAGGGTATTTCAACAAGGAACCGGCGGAAATGACCGACTATGAAAGCACCATGCTTGCGGGAATTCCTAATGCGCCCTCGGTTTATGCGCCGACGAAAAACAACGATTTAGCGCAAAAACGGCACGAGCACGTGTTAAACCGCATGGTGAAATGCCGCGCAATCACCGAAGAACAAAAACAAAAAATTTTAGCGGAGGCAGACTAAAAAGCCAAAAGGGAGGAAACCGGAATGAAAAAATTATTTACCGCATTTGTTTTAACCGCGGCAATGCTTTGCTTTGCAATGGGCACCGCTTTTTCCTATGACGTGCCCGAGGCCTATATGGGATTTTCCGTTTCCGACCAGTGGTATGTGTTTTCAAAGAACATGACGGACGACGCGCTTTTAAACGCGGTGGGGCTGACTGCCGACGAAGTGAACGAAGCGCTGGTTAAGTCTGACTGTGAATATTTCATTACCAACCCCACGGAGGACAGTGAAATTTATGTTAAGGTGAAGAAAAACGACTTGTCCTACGAGTTATACAATATTTTGGAAACGGACGACCAGACAATTAAAAACGATTTAGACCGCATTTTAAAAGACGGCTTTTCCGTGGACGGGTTTGAATATAACCCGGAGAGCGTTTCCATTGTGCCTTATTCCCAAATGAAGTTTATCACCGTGCCGGGAACGGTGCAGTTTGACGGAAAAAAACACGGAATGGTGTTTGGCGCAACCTTTGTAAACGGCAACGGCATTTCTTTTTTGCTGTATTTAAATAAGGAAGCGGCAGAGGAGGCAGATTTGAAAACTATGTCCGACCTGGCAGGGTCGCTTTCGTTTACGGTGATTAAGGAAAAAGGGGAAAGCGGTGAGTCTTTTAACACTGGCAGCAAAAACGGAGAAAAAGAAAAGCCGGATAGCGCCCTTTCATACATTGCAGGCGGCTTGGGCGGCCTGGCGCTGGTGGCGCTGTGTTTATATTTCATTGATAGAATTAAAAAATCGGAGCGTAGGGAAGATCATGAAAACAGAGAAACTGGAAAAAACAAAAAATTTAATCAATAAATTAACCGACACCCACAGCCTTTTGAAAGACGAGTGGGTGTATTTGCTTCAAAATGCAGACGTGTGCCGGGATTTTGCATTTAAAAAGGCTTGCAGCATGCGGGACAACATATACGGCAAAACGGTGTTTATCCGCGGCCTGATTGAGTTTACAAACTATTGCAGAAACGACTGTTACTATTGTGGAATTCGGCGTTCGAACAAAAACGCCGCCCGCTACCGGCTGAATAAAGACGACATTCTCTCCTGCTGTGCGGAGGGCTACCGTTTGGGTTTTCGCACCTTTGTGCTTCAGGGCGGGGAGGACATGTATTTTTCTGACGATGAAATGTGCAGAATGATTTCGTCCATCAAGCAGGCATATCCCGACTGCGCGGTGACGCTGTCTGTCGGTGAGCGGGATAGAAGCACTTATCAGCGCTTTTACAACGCCGGGGCAGACCGCTATCTTTTGCGTCACGAAACCGCCACAGACAACCACTACCGTAAGCTTCATCCGGATGAGCTTACGCTCAGCAACCGCGTAAAGTGTTTGTATGACCTAAAGGAAATTGGGTTTCAGGTGGGGTGCGGCATGATGGTGGGTTCGCCTTATCAAACCAACGAACATTTGGCAGAAGATATGCTGTTTTTAGAAAAATTTCAGCCGCACATGGTGGGTATTGGGCCGTTTATTTCGCACAAAGATACGCCATTTAAAAACGAGCCCAACGGCAGTGCGAAAAAGACCATTTTTATGGTTGCGCTGACGCGTCTGCTGCTTCCGAGCGTGCTGCTGCCTGCCACAACGGCTTTGGGCACGCTGGACGAAATGGGGCGGGAAAAAGCGGTTTTGGCCGGTGCTAACGTGGTAATGCCTAACCTTTCGCCGAAAAATGTACGGGAAAAATATATGCTCTACGATAACAAAATCAGCACTGGGGACGAGGCGGCGGAATCTCTTGCTTCCCTTGCCCTGCGCATGGAAAAAATCGGATATGAAATTGTTTCCGCCCGGGGCGACTTTGCGGGTTTTAAGCGTAAATGATGCGGACAGCGGCGGGCGTTTCGTTTACTCTCACGCGGAAAAATGTGAAAAACATAAATCTCCGGGTGACAGAGCGGGGCGTGTTTGTGTCGGCAGGCAGGCATGTTCCACTGGCTGCGGTTGACGGATTTGTTGCGCAAAAAGTGGACTGGATTCATAAAGCCCTACAAAGGATTGCAGCCCGGAAAAAGAACATAAATGCGGAGGCCGCGCCGCCGGCTTGCCAGTGCGAAGCAATTTTCGCACCTTTTGTTGCCCAGGTTTGGGAACTGTTTCATGACAGAATGGAGCAAAAACCGAAAATTAAAGTAAAGCATATAAAAAGCGCGTGGGGCATTTGCCATTTTAAGGATGGATATATTACGCTGGCCGCACGGCTGGCAAACATGCCGCCTGCGGCCATTGAATATGTGGTGCTGCACGAGTTTGTCCATTTTTTTGAGCCAAACCATGGGGCGGGATTTCAAAAGATGATGGCGCAGTTTATGCCTGACCATCAAGCGCGGAGGAAACTGCTGAAATGAACGGAAGATTTATTGACAGCATTCAACTGAAAAGGGAAATTGGGCGGGGGTCCTATCTGAGAGAAATTCCTGCGGTACAGTTTTTAATGAGGAATCACACAGTTGTGTTTGACAGCAATGTGACGTTTTTTGTTGGAGAGAATGGAACGGGAAAGTCTACGCTTTTAGAAGCGATTGCCGTGGCTTTTGGTTTTAACGCCGAGGGCGGCACAAAAAACTTCAGTTTTTCTACGAATCAAACTCATTCAGAATTGTGCGACTGTCTGACTATTTCTCGGTCGAAATTTGCAAGGGACGGTTTTTTTCTTCGTGCAGAAAGTTTTTATAACGTTGCTACAAACATTGAGGAGATGGACAAAGAGCCTGCCGCTGCACCGCCTGTAATTGACAGCTACGGTGGCATATCTCTGCACAAACAGTCCCACGGGGAAAGTTTTCTGTCGCTGGTTCAAAACAGGTTTGGCGGTAACGGTGTGTATATTTTAGACGAGCCGGAAGCGGCCCTGTCGCCGGCAAAGCTTTTAACGCTGATTGCTGAAATTAATTTGCTGGTGAAGAAAAATTCGCAGTTTATCATTGCAACACATTCTCCCATGCTGATGACCTTTCCCAATGCGAAAATCTATCAGTTTTCAGAGGAGGGCATTCAGCCTGTTACATACAGCGAAACGGAGCATTTTCAGCTTACCAAACGGTTTTTAAGCAACCCTGGGCAAATGCTTGATATTTTGTTGGATGACGGGGACGGTTAAATTTGCAGTTAAAAAGCGGCCTGTTTCATGAAACAGGCCGCTTTTTTTACTTTAAAAGAATAATTATTCAAACAATTCCCGTCCGCCGTCGCCAATGCCAAACCGGTAGAACGAGGGAGCATAACCGATTTTTTCAGTATATGCCGCGCCGACCTTTTCCATAAAGCTGTCAACCGCTTCATCTTTCACTAAAGATACGGTGCAGCCGCCAAAGCCTGCGCCGGTCATTCTTGAGCCGATTGTGCCGTCAATTTTGCGCGCTTCCTTTACTAAGGTGTCGAGTTCAATGCCGGTTACCGCATAATCGTCGCGCAGGGAGTCGTGAGAGGCGTTCATCAGCGCGCCGAACGCAATCAGGTCGCCTTTTGCCAAAACGTTCACGCTCTTTAGCACCCGGGCGTTTTCATTCACCACGTGACGCACGCGCTTTAATACGGTTTCGTCTGTAATGAGGTGTGCGTGCTTTTCAAACACCTCCGGCGTCAGCTCGCAAAGGAACTTTAAGTCGGCAAGTTCTGCCTGGAGCATGCTAAGGCCTTTTGCACACTCTTCGCACCGCTCGTTATACTTCGAGTCGGCCAGGCTCCTTTTTTTGTTGGTGTTGGAAATGACAATGGAATAGCCTTTCATGTCCAGCGGAATATGTTTAAATTCTAACGTGTCACACTTTAATAAAATTGCGCAGTCTTTTTTGCCCATGGCGGAAGCAAACTGGTCCATAATGCCGCAGCTTACGCCGACATATTCGTTTTCGGCCTTTTGAGAGTAACGCGCCATTTCTATCATATCTACAGGGACGGTAATACCCTTTTTTTCGTTCGACAGGGTGGCAAATGCCAAGGCCGTTGCAACCTCAATGCCAGCCGAGCTGGAAAGCCCGCCGCCGTGAGGAAGCGTGTCGTCAAACAACATGTCGCAGCCGGAAATAGTAAACCCATCCTGCTGCATCACATATGCCACGCCGGCCTGATAGTTGCCCCATTTTAAATTCTTATAGTCTGACAGATTCTTTATATCTAATGTCACCAATTCGTCTAAATCTGTTGCCTTTAAGCGGATAATGCCGTCGGTGCGTTCCCTTAATGCAATCACCGTGCCCTGGGTTAATGCCGCAGGAAAAACGAAGCCTCCGTTATAGTCAATGTGCTCGCCAATTAAGTTCACACGGCCGGGCGATGCAAAAAAACGAATGGTTCCGCCGTCTCCGTAGGTGCATGTGAACGCTTTTTTCAGTTCGTTTAATGTCATAAAATTCTCCTTATTATTTACTGTTCTTCGTTTTCGCAGGTAAAATACCCCTCAAGCGAAAGCTCGTACATCTTTTTTGCCTCGCCTGCGCTTTTTTTAAACCGCAGCATTTTATAAAGGTCAAACATAGCGGGGTTAGAGCCATAAACCGTTTTCATGCCGCGCAAATCCGCAAGGTTTAAAAGCGATTTCATAAGCCCCAGCACCAGATTTAAATCCTCCACATATTCGCCCGACACCACGATATGGTCTAAAAACACGCGGTAGTCTTTCATGGAGAGGGCGCCCAGGGCCAAAATCGTTCCGTTTTCCCGGGCGGTCATTACAATGGTGCCGGTTAAATCGATGTTTGCGCCCTGGGAGGACAAAAATTTATGAATGTCTGTTTTGTCTTCTTCCGTTTTTATCGTTATCATTTTTATCACCGCCGCAAAGTAGTTTTTGTTCTGCTTCTGTTAAATGACGCCATTTTCCCAAAGGCAGGTTTCCCAGTGCAACGCCGCCTACGCTTACACGCTTGAGCCGCAAGACAGGAAATCCGACAGCCTCGCACATTTTTCTTATCTGACGGTTTTTCCCCTCTGTTAACGTAATGTTAAGCTGCGCGGTACGTTCTTCGGTCTTTGCCAAATCCACCCGCGCCGGGGCGGTGACATATCCGCCGATGTCTACGCCTGCACGCAGTTTTTTTATGTCTTCAAACTCGGGAATACCCGAAACCACGACCTGATATTTTTTTGCAACGTGCTGGCCGGGGTGCGTAAGACGGTATGCAAAATCGCCGTCGTTGGTTAAAAACAAAAGCCCCTCGCTTAAATAGTCCAGCCGTCCAACGGGGTAGAGCCTTGCGTCAATGTCTGCCACAAGCTCTGTTACAGTCGAGCGGCCCCGCTCGTCTTTGGCAGTGGCAATGTAACCTTTGGGTTTGTTGAGCATGATGTAATACAGCTTTTTTTCTGGCAGCAAACGGGTTCCGTCTAAAAAAACCTTGTCGTTGTCGCTGTCTACCTTGGTGCCCAGCTCTGTTACGACCTGTTTGTTCACCCTGACGCGGCCGGACAAAATCAGTTCCTCCGCTGCCCTGCGGGACGCGGCCCCGCAGCGGGCGATATATTTTTGTAGTCTTTCAGGGCGTGCCATTGCCATCCTCCGTATTGTTTTCATTTGAATTTCATTATACACCAAATTTTACCTTGAC
This sequence comes from Congzhengia sp., assembly GCF_037235575.1. NCBI lineage: Bacteria > Bacillati > Bacillota > Clostridia > Eubacteriales > Oscillospiraceae > Congzhengia > Congzhengia sp. The sequence continues at coordinate 46,751 of NZ_JAXUNN010000012.1, forward strand.
GCAACCAGAAAGCAGTAATTTTTTAAAATATTTTAGAAACAAATCGTCTTTTTCTGCTTCTTTAAAGCCAACATCCGCCGCGGCAATTAAATTGATGGTGTCTAAAAGCGTATCCTGATAATAAATTTCCACAGCGCCGATGACCTCGCCTTTTGTTACCGGCGCTGTGATAGAGTCTGGCAGTTTGCAGGTAAGGCGTGCGTTTTTAAATTTTGTGTCGGGGCTTTCTGAAAGGTAAAAGTCCCGTTCGGCGGTAAGCTCTAAAGACTGGCTTGTGCCGTTTTTCACTGTGACGGAGTTCACTGTCATTCCAGCGGCAATTAAGGGAAAGCACACGGTGTTTTCAAAGGCGAAGTTAAGCATGTTGGTGTGGTCGTTCCAGTCGTCCGGTGCGTTTAACGTTACCGCCACCACCTGTTTTCCGTCCCGCTTGGCAGAGGAAACCAGACACCGTCCCGTCTTTTTCGTAAATCCTGTTTTCACGCCGACACAGCCTTGATACATGTTCAGCATTTTATTGTGGTTGGTTATGGTTTGCGTGCCGTCGCGAATGGTTTTCGATTTTGTTGCCACAATTTCTGCGAAGGTTTCGTTTTTTAATGCCTCCCGGGTGATTAAGGCCAAATCATAGGCCGTGGTGTAGTGGCCGTCTTCGTCCAGCCCATTTGGATTTTTAAAGCTGGTATTTTTCGCGCCGATTGTTTTGGCGCGTGCGGTCATTAATGCGGCAAACTCATCAACCGAGCCTGCCACGTGCTCGGCAATGGCAATGGCTGCGTCGTTTCCGGACTGGAGCATGAGCCCATAGAGCAAATCCCGCAGGGTTACCTTGTCACCGGCTTTTAAGTAGAGGCTTGTTCCCTCCGTTCCGGCGGCGTTTTTGCTCACGGTAACCAAATCGTCCAGACCGCTGTTTTCCAGTGCGACCAAAGCGGTCATAATTTTTGTGGTGCTGGCCATGGAGTGGCGCTCCCGGGCATTTTTTTCGAATATGACACGGCCTGTCTGCGCGTCTAACACACAGGCATATTGGGCCGAAACAGACAGAGCCGAAACGGTTGGCTGTGAAAAAGAAAAACACAGCAGAAATGCAAAAAGAATACTTAATTTTTTCAAATAGAATACCCCCCGCTATAAACTAATTCAGTATATGAGGCCAAAAGATTAAATATTTGTTAATCCAGTAAAAAATACGTTGAATTTTTTCAATAATGTGGTATAATAAAATCAAACAACAGGGAAAGTTTTAGTATGAATAGTTAAATAATTTACAATCTGCTTGTAGAAAGTGCACAAAGGTGTAGATATAATATCTGTTTCAGATTTAGGAATGAATGGAACCTGAAGTGGATATTTATACTAAAGAAGCACGAGTAAATCGTGTTTTTACCGCTGCCGTGTTTTTTGCTGCGGTAAGCAAAAAATCAAAAAGGAGTGGATGGTAATGAAAATCACAATTACAGGAAAGCAAATCGGATTGACAGACGCCTTAAAGGCAAGAGTGGAAGACCGGTTTTCCAAACTCGACAGGTATTTTTACAAGGACACGGAGGCGTTTGTGACGCTTAGTGTGCAGCGTGAAGACCAGGTTGTGGAAGCCACAATTCATTCCGGCAGCCTTATGCTCAGGGTGGAGGAAACCACCACGGACATGTATACGTCAATCGACAATGCAGTAGACATTTTAGAGCGCCAACTCCGCAGAAATAAAACCAGGCTTGAAAAGAAAATGAAGAAGGAATATGTTGAAAACGTAGCGTTTGATAAGATTTTAGACTATCCTGAAAATTCTACAGAGCCTGAGGGTGACATTAAAATCGTAAGGTCGAAAAAAATTGAGAGCAAGCCCATGACACCGGAGGAAGCGGTTTTGCAGATGGAACTCATTGGCCACAACTTCTTTATTTTTACCAATGGCGAAACGGGAGAGGCCAACGTGGTTTACCGCCGGAAAAAAGGCGATTATGGTTTAATTGAAGTAGATTAAAAATAAAACGGTATACCGCCCGGACAAGGGCGGTATATTTTTGACAGGACTAAGATAAAAAGGGGGAGTTTCATGGAACATAAATCAAAGAAACTCATCAGCAGCAACAAAAAGGCGTTTCACGACTATTTTATTGATGAAAAAATGGAGGCCGGCATTGAACTGTTTGGCACGGAGGTGAAATCTGTTCGTGCCGGAACCGTAAATTTAAAGGACAGTTATGTGTCGCTTCGCACCGGTGAGGCTATTTTAATCGGTATGCACATCAGCCCTTATGAGCAGGGCAACATTTTTAACCGCGACCCATTAAGGGACAGGCGGCTGCTGCTTCACAAAAAAGAGATTATGCGCCTGATTGGGAAAACGAAAGAAAAGGGATATTCTCTCATTCCGCTGTCGGTTTATTTTCTGGGCAGTAAGGTAAAAGTGGAATTGGGCCTTGCCCGAGGCAAAAAGTCTTATGACAAGCGGGAGGCCATCGCTGAGCGTGACGCAAAGCGCAGCATGGATCGGGCCGTGAAAGCAAATTTACATTAAAACAATGCATATAAAACAAGCCTGCCGGAGAAATTACGGCAGGCTTGTTTTATATGCTTCCGTCTGCGGATTTTTTTGAAATTCTTTCGGTGTGACACCAAATTGTTCCTTAAAGGAACGAATGTAATAGCCGATGCTGTGAAATCCGCATCTCAGCGCGGTTTCGGTTACAGACAGGCCGGACAAAAGAAGCGGTTTCGAATTTTCAAGTCTTACATTTTTGAGAAATTCTACCGGAGTAGTATCAGTAAATTCCTTAAACAGCTTGATAAAATGAAATTTACTTAAATTCACATGAGCTGCAATGTCTGACAGGCTGATTTGTCTGCTGTAGCCTGTCTCGATAAAGAGCAGCGCTGCCTTAATATATTCCATTTGCGTATCTTTTACGCTTGGCGAAATCGGTTTAGGAGGGATGGTTAACACATTTTCTGAGAAACAGACAAAAATGAGATCGTAAAAAAGGGATTTTATTTTTAGCTCCTTTCCAGGGATATTGCTGTGAAAATAAAATATAATACCGGAGATAATTTCATAAAGTTTTGAATAACAGCTGTCCTTTTTGCGTATGATTTGCGGGAATATCAGGTTTTTTGATTTTAATTTTTCTATAAACTCAATTTGGCAGATGTCGCTTGCGCGAAAGTCCAAAAACGGAAAATCAAAGACAACGGCAGTTATCATTCCATCTGAATCAGCATCTACACGGTGCAGCACCTCTTTGTTCACAAAAAGCAGATCGCCGGGAGAAAACCGTATCTGCGTGTTGTCAAACTCCGCTGTGCCCTCGCAATTTGCCGAAATTATTTCAAATTCCGTGTGCCAGTGGGACAAAAACACGCTTTTTCCGCCGGTGCATGGGAGTGGGTAAAGATAGAGGGGAAAGTGTTTGTTTTTACGTTCCGCCTTTTCCAGCTGTTTTAAATTGATATTCATTCTATTCACATCCAAGCAATATAGTACTATAAATATGACTTATTATTTATTTTTGTTTAAGTATATAGCAATATTATATCATAAAAGTACAATATACTGCAAGCATTTTCGATCAGTATCTGCTATAATGGAAAATGGAAAAGCTTAAAATATGAAAAGGAGGAAAAGCAATGCTTCAAACGCCGCCATTAAAGCTATGTAAAATACAAAAGGTTCAACAAAAAGAAAACGAAATTCTGTTCAACACGGAAAACGGAAACATTGCGGTAACGGCTGCAGCAGAAAATATATTAAGGATACGCTATACAAAAAAAGAAAAATTTTTAAAAGGCAACAGTTATGCCGTTGTCTTAAACCAAACTGTCCCGCTTGTAATGGAAGAAACTGAAAACGAATTTGTGCTCAAGACTGGGGAAATTAAACTGACAATTCAAAAGCAGACATCCCGGTTTTTCTATTACGACCAATGGGAAAATTTGCTTTTAAAGGAGCCGGAAAGGGGAGGAAAGCACTTAGAGGAATATGATGTGTATATGCCCGTTGCGGAGGAGACGGAAGTGAAACGGATTAAGACGCCTGACGGAGAAAAAATAATTGCTGCCGGCGGAAAGACCGAATATTCGGGAACCGCGTATCACGCGAAGCTTGACTTTATGTTCGGCGAGGAGGAATTTCTCTATGGGCTGGGACAGCAGGAAAACGGGATTTTAAATTTAAGGGGAAATACGGTATATTTATATCAGGCAAATTTAAAAAATCCCATGCCTTTTTTTCTTTCCACAAACGGATACGGAATGTTGGTAGATGTGTATTCACACATGATTTTTCATGACAGTAAGGAAGAAGCGTATCTTTACTGCGAAACGGCTGAGGAGTTAGATTACTATTTTATATATGGGAAGCAATTTGACAAAATCATTGACGGCTACAGAAGGTTAACAGGCAGCGCGCCCATGCTCCCAAAATGGGCGTTCGGATATATGCAGTCAAGAGAAGCATATGAAACGCAGAACGAAATTCTTACAGTTGTAAAAGAATTTAGAAAGAGAAACATTCCGATTGATACAATCATTATGGACTGGAAATCCTGGGAAAAAGGCCTGTGGGGCCAGAAGTCCTTTGACAAAACAAGGTTTCCGGACCCACAAGGAATGACAGATGCGTTGCATAATTTAAATGTTCACTTTATGATTTCAATTTGGCCGTCGCTAAATGCCGGTGATGATTTGCGGGAGCTAAGCGAGCATGGATATATGATAAAAGGCACAAATCTTTATAACGCGTTTGATGAGAATGCAAGGGCACTTTACTGGAAGCAGGCGAACGAGGGATATTTTCAGTATGGTGTGGATGCATGGTGGTGCGATTCCAGCGAGCCGCTCACTCCCGAATGGAGAGGACATTGGCGTTTGCCCTCTTCTGTGGAGTATGCACAGTCGGTTGCGGCGTATAAGCAGCTGGGAAACGACTGTTTAACAAACTTATATCCATTTCAGCACGCAAAAGGCATTTATGAGAACCAGCGAAAGAACACCGAAAAAAAACGTGTTGTAAATTTAACGAGAGCGGTTTACAGCGGCCAGCAGCGGTATTCTACAATAATTTGGTCCGGCGATATTTCTGCCAATTGGAATACACTTAAAAAGCAAATTGCCGCAGGACTTGGCATGTGTGCAAGCGGAATTCCGTATTGGACGTTAGACATTGGTGCGTTTTTTGTCAAAAACGGAGAGGTTTGGCAATGGAACGGGGATTATGAAAATGGAAACCTTGACGACAATTACAGAGAGTTATACGTCCGCTGGCTGCAACTTGGCACGTTTTTGCCAATATTCAGAAGTCATGGAACGGATACGGAGCGGGAACCTTGGTTTTTTGGAGAAGCCGGAAGCATTTATTACGATACGATTTTAAAATTTATTCGCCTCAGGTATCGCCTGTTGCCTTATATTTATTCCTTGTCTGCAAAGGTAACGTTTGAAAACTATACAATTTTGCGGCTGCTGGCATTCGATTTTTCCGAGGACAAAACGGCGTGTGGGATAGACGATCAATATATGTTTGGCAACTGTTTTATGGTTTGTCCGGTGACAAAGCCCAACTGTAAGAGCCGAAGAATTTATTTACCAAAAGGTAAGGTGTGGTATGATTTTTGGACAAATACGTCCTATGAAGGCGGAATTTTTATTGATTATGATACACCAATTGATGTTATTCCACTGTTTGTAGCCGGCGGCAGTATAATTCCTATGACGGGGGTTAATTATCAAAGCACAAATGAAATTCAAAACAATCAGATAGAGCTGCATACCTACGCGGGGGCAGACGGAAGGTTTGTCTTGTATCAGGATGAAGGCGATAATTACAATTATGAAAAGGGAGTATTTTGTACGCAGGAGCTTTTATGGCACGATGATGAAAGAAAACTTACGGTGAAAGAGCCGCAGGGAGAGTGCATGGGATGTCAAATGAATTATAAAACAATTCTAATTCAAAAAAATAAAACATAATTATAATTTAATTAAAGGCATATTTAAGTTTTTGAAAAAAACAGGGATACAGTTTTGTATAAACTGTATCCCTTGCTTTTTGTTTTTTATTTTGTATTTTCCATGGGGCGCAGAAGATTTACCACAATGCTGTAACCATAGGTCACGTCGGGTGCCCATTTGCCGCCAAGCTGTTCCACGTTTTTCACCGTGCCGCGCCATGCCATTGAGTTTAAAACATAATAGCGGTCGTGAGGCTCGCCTACAGGCGCTAAGCCGACATACTGGGACATGTGGTTAAAATGGGCCCGCACGCCGTCCTCCGGGGTGGCAAAGGTTTCGTGGTCTTCCGGTTTGTCTCCCGTTGCATTTTTTATTTTAATACCCGCCCAGTTGTTCTGTTCGGGTTTTACCTGCCCGGTATATTTACCAAAGGCAGTTTCTTTGGCGGCTTGTCCATACAAAACCTCCGGCCGCATGCCGGTGATTTCGCCATATTTCCAGTAGTAGTCTGCAATTTCAATGAACCGTTCATGGGCCCCGCTGTTTTGCGCCCACTTTTTCGCCTGTTCCAAAGACACTTTGCTTTCACCCACAATTGGCGTTTGGGTGATATATAGGTCCTGGGAGTTGCGGTCTTTATAGTTGATTGCACGGTATAAAATTACTGCGGCCTCTGCCCTGGTTACGTCGCCCTTGGGGCGGAGCAATTTGTCTGAGCCTTTTACAATTCCGCGTTCTGCGGCAATGGCCACTGGTGTTGTGAGACTGGCGGTAATGTCACCTCCGTCGGTAAAGTTTGAGGAAATGATATTTTTATCCAAAAGGTTTTTTTCATCGGAACCGATTCCCAAAGCCATTGAAACTGCATAAGCACATTTTTCGCGGGTGTAGTTTTCCTCCGGGTTAAAGCTGCCCGAACCAAAGCTGTCGTCCGCCAAATAGTTTTTCGCTGTGTTGATATAATTGGCAGACCACCGGTCGCCCGCTACGTCGCTGAATCCGGTGTCGGCGCTCTCAATGAGTTCAATATCCAGCGCCAAAACAAGCATTTTTGCAAACTGCTCTTTTGTGACAGCGGAGGAGGGTGCAAAGGTTTTGCCGTCCATTCCGGAAAGCACGCCGCGTTTTACCAATTCATCAATGGCTTCTTCAGCCCATGAAAAGTTTGCATCAATATCAACAAAGCTGTTGTTCTTTGAATTGCTGCCTGCAATGGCATGAAAGTTCATGGTGATAAAAATTGCGATTACAAAACATAAGTAAATAATTTTTTTCTGCATAGTCCGTCCCTCATAACGTAATGTAATTGATTAGCCTGTACAATAAACTATATTCATAAAAACAAGATATATTCCATATACTAAAGCTGTTTTCTTTTAGTATACCATCAATTGGCGAAAATTGCAATATGTGAAGTTTTTTTGGAAAAATTTAAAAAAGTACTTGACAACGAATTGTTTTGTTGGTATAATAGTCAAGGTCGGTAAACGAAAGGAAATGCGGGTGTAGTTCAATGGCTAGAATCCCAGCCTTCCAAGCTGGTCGTGTGGGTTCGATTCCCATCACCCGCTCCACCAAATGATGCGCCTGTAGCTCAGTTGGATAGAGCAACTGCCTTCTAAGCAGTGGGTCAGGAGTTCGAATCTCTTCAGGCGCGCCACGTAAAGCCGCTTGTCTGGTGGATATAGCTCAGTTGGTTAGAGCGCTAGATTGTGGCTCTAGAGGTCGTCGGTTCGACTCCGATTATCCACCCCATTATTTTTAGCAGCTCCGTATAAATATTTATATATTCGGACAAGTTAAATCCGAGTAGTGGATTGGGATGTCGCCAAGTTGGTAAGGCACCGGATTCTGATTCCGGCATTTCGTAGGTTCGAGTCCTGCCATCCCAGCCAATCTTTTTATTGGGCTGTAGCCAAGTGGTAAGGCACTAGATTTTGATTCTGGCATTTCGTAGGTTCGAGTCCTGCCAGCCCAGCCAAATTTTTTACATAATTTCATAATGATCCATTAGCTCAGTTGGCAGAGCACTTGACTTTTAATCAAGGTGTCCGGAGTTCGAATCTCCGATGGATCACCACGAAGAAACCGCTTAACCAATAGGGTTAAGCGGTTTTTAATTTGTTTTTTGAAATATTTGTACTACTTTCTTGTAGTTGCGGTTATATCTGTGCTATAGTGTAAGCTGTAATGAAAGATGAAAAACAGGAACGGCTTGGGCCAGTATACTTCTAACCGTGTATTGCATCTTTTTGACTTTAAGCAACAGTCGTTAAACAGGCTTATTTTTTATACCTTCTAAACGGAGGCATTCTTTAGCTTTTCTATAAGGAAAGCAGACAAATTCTAAACGGATTTAAAACTACAAAGGAAAGCAGAAAGGCAGGCGATATTATGAGCGGCTTAAGCGCTTTGAAAGAAACAGTGGTGCAGGGGCTTTCAAGCTATTTGGAAATCCCTGTGGTAAGAAACAATCAGACAGGAGAACAAACAGCATATCCCTACTGTTCCTATTCCATTCCCAGCTTGTTGGAAGATAAGGGCGGGGCATGGGAGCAGTTTGACGACGGGTATGACAGAAAACCTGCCACGCAGACCTGGACCGTTACCTTGCGGTCAGATGACATTGACGAAGCTGCGGCGCTTGCTGTTAAAGCCCGTAACTGGCTGGATCATTTGGGCACGGTATATTTGAGCGACAATGGCGTTACGGTGCTTTCGGTATCAGAGATTGTTAGCGCAGACGGCGCTGAGGGAAACACAGAGGAATTTCAGTATAGCTTTGACGTTGTGTTTTGGTTTTTGAACGAGGTTCAGTCTGCCATAGAAGAAACCGGCTATATTGAAGAAGCAGAAATTGGCGGCATATCCTTTCGCCGAAATCAGTTTTAGTTTCAATAACACAAATTGAATTTTAAAAATTAGGAGGTCACAAAAATGGGACTTGATGTAAAAGTAACAATTAATTTAAAAAAACCTTTGGGAAATGCGGGAACAGAGTTTCCGCTGATTGTCAGCACAGGAGAAACGGCAATTGAATTTACAGAATGCAGAACACTTGCAGAAGTAAAAGACAAATTTGCGACAACAACAAACACCTATAAGGCAGCAGAGCTGATATTTATGCAAACAAATGCACCGGACAAAATTGGTGTTGTGCAGTTTACCCTGGCGCAGGGTGAAACATTGAAAGAGAAACTGGAAGCCATTGCAGAAAAGGGTTGGAGACAGTTCATGATTGTGGACGGTGACACAAAGGCAGTTTCCATGAAAGACAAGCTGTGTTTTACATCTGTTGCAAACGAATCTGAATTAAAAAATTTCGAAGACTTAGAACGGATCGTTGGTTTTGTTCACACAAACCCGCTGGCTGCAGCAGCGCTAATTGGCGAAACAGCTGGCAGACCTGCCGGAAGCTTTACCTATAAGAATTTGATTTTAACCGGCATTCCTCCCATGGAGATTAGCGACACGAAAATTGATGCCATTCACACAGCCGGCGGCATTACCTTTGTAACAAAAGCAGGGGATAATGTGACATCGGAGGGCAAAACAACCAATGGTGAATATATCGATATTGTCGACAGCGGAGATTTCATTATCAAAAACATTGCTTACAAGACACAGAAACTGTTCAATAATTCTGCAAAGATTCCTTATGACAATACCGGAATTGCCATGCTGGAAAGCGCTACGGTTGAAGCTCTTAGAATGGGCTATAACAACGGCATGATTGCCACAAACGATGACGGCACACCGGCCTATGCAGCTTCTTTTGCATTGAGAAGCCAGACCACGGATGCGGACAGAAAAGCAAGGAAATATCCTTACGGCTGGTTTAAATTCATATTGGCAGGAGCTGTCCACGAAGCGGAAATTCAGGGCGACATTATTGTTTAATGAACATAATAGCACAAAAATCAAAGGTTATATAATTTAAGGAGGTTACTAAAATGGCAAATATTACAACATATAATGCAAAAGAATGTATTGTTACGATTAACGGCGTAAATATCACTGGACTGGGCGAAGATATGATAACATGGGAAAAGGAAGAGGCGTTTTTTGAGCCGGTTGTTGGGGCCCAGGGCGATGTTGTGAAAAGCGAAATTAATAACTCGCTTTACACCCTGACGATTGCGGTTCAGCCCACAAGCCCACAACTGGGACATTTAATCAACCTTCAGAACCAAAGCGAGGCGTTCCCTGTGTCGGTAATTAACAAGGCTTTAGGAGTTCGTCTGGGCGGTTCTATGGCTAACGTTTCAGAAGCACCGGAGTTTTCCCTGGGCGCGGAAGCCGAGGATTTGGAATTTGCTTTTATGGTTTTTGACGGTTACATTGAAAGCACAAGCGGTGCAAACGATATGCCTGAAAGCGGCACAGAAGAAGGCGGAGAGGAATAAAACCGGGAGCAGGGGCAGGGGGCCGAATGAAAACGCCCCCCTGTCATTTTATAGGAGGAGAATAATGGTAAATTTTTATACAGCAAAAAAGAAAATTAACGGCAAGGAATATACCGCACAGTTTAACGGCATTTCCGCGGCATTAAAGGCGGTGGACGACAGCTACATTGAGGGAACAAACAATACAAGCGTCGAAAAGCTTTCCAAATATCTTTTTGATCATGTGATTGTTGACCCCAAGGGGCTAACCCCCGACGACTTTGACAGCATGGATGAATTTAACGAGGTAATCACGTTTGCCCGTGAGGTAATGCAGGGCAATTTTCGAGAAAAGAAAGAGCAAAAGTCAAATACAAAAGCAAGTAAGGAATAACTGGGCCTGCTGGCGGCTGATTTTTAACGACATGTCGAGCTTTACCCACGACTACGTTTTTCATCACATGACGCCCCAGGAGGTTTATGAAGCGAATATTGCACTTGATATTGTAAATGACCAAATGAAAAGACAAAGTAAAAAGAAACATTAACCACCAAAAAGAGGAGGTGGGAATTTGGCAAAAGAAACACATGAAGAAATTTATAAAATAAGCTTTGAAGTAGGGAAAAATCCGTTTTCTCAAATCTTAAGCGACATTGACACACTAAAGGCATCTGTTAATTCCTTAAATGCGTCTGCTGTTTTAGACGATTTGGGCAAAAAGGCATCTGTTGCGGCGGCCGGAACAAAGGAACTGGCAACAGGCATTACTTCACTTCGGGGCGGCCAGCAGGCCATGTATGGACTGTTGTTCGACATGCAGGAATTTGATTCAAAAACCAGTGGTGCAAAAAGCGCGTTGGCTTCGTTTCAAAAATCAATGCAGACCTTAAGAGCAGATCCCATTGAAATGATTAAGGACAAGCTCGTTGCGGTTCAGCTTCAAAGTGCAGTTGTGGCCGGTGCGTTTCAAACAGTGGCAACACGCAATTTTTCAAATCTGACGAATAATTTAAAAACAGTAAAAGGTACGCTGTCAGAAGGCGAAACAGGGGCAAAGGGATTTACCAATATACTGAAAAATGCCGGAAAAGTGAGTGTTGTCCGAGTCGGAAAAGGTGTTCAAACGGTTAAAACACGTTTGACAGAAGGGGTGCAAAAGGCCAAAATATTTGGAACGTCGCTTAAAAATGCGGCAAAAACCAGCTTTACAAAAGTGGCGGGAGGATTAAAAACGGTTGGAAGCTTTATTGGCGGCGGAGTAAACGGCGCAAAAAAAGCGTTTAATTTGGTGAAAACCGGTTTCAGTAAACTGCCGGCTCCGGTTACGGCGGGCTTTACTCAAGGGCTTGTGCCGGACATTCAATCCGTTATGGGTGGTTTAAACAGCGCATTTGAATCCGGCGGGCTGGAGGGTTATTTAAGTGCCATGCCAGAGGCGTTTGGCAATATTGCGGGACTCATTCAAACTCAGATTCCGGCCATTGCCCAGGATATTTCATCCTCGTTCCCCACAATATTTTCAACCATAGCGCAAACATTGCCGCAAATTTTGCCGGTGATTATCGACTCACTGCTAAATGTTTTTTCCAGCCTGCTGAACGTTTTAAGCTCACAGGGGCCAAGCATTTTAACGGCCCTTATTTCGGCTTTAAACCAGGCGGTTCAGGGCCTTTTGGCAATGCTGCCCCAACTGATAACAGTGGGCCTTCAGCTCATTATAGCGTTGGTGCAGGGGCTGGCAATGGCTGCTCCGACCTTAATCCCAGCCATTATGGATGCGGTTATGGGAATGCTTAATTCGCTGGTTGCCATGTTACCCCAGCTCATTATCGCGGGACTTCAGCTTTTGTTAGGACTTGTGCAGGGCATTATGAATGCGCTTCCAATCCTGGTGTCAATGGTGCCGCAGATTATTACAAATCTGGTAAACGGTATATTGGCGAACTTGCCAACCATCCTTCAGCTGGGCATGGAACTTTTGGTTCAGCTTGCGCTGGGACTTGTGCAAGCAATTCCCATGCTGTTGGGGGCAGTTCCGCAAATTATTCAATCCTTGTGGGACGCCCTAACGCAGATTAACTGGCTGGAACTGGGCGGGAAAATTATAAAAGGAATTGGAACGGGCATTGTCAACGGCATTAAATCCATCTTTGGTAAGGGCGACAAGGAGAAAAGCTCCGACAGCGCAAGCTTTTCTGCCGGCATGTCTGCAGGGACAGGCAATGTTGCTGCCACGGCCAGCACACTGTCTAACACCGCGGCAAACAGCCTTGGCACGGGTTCCGTTGCAAGCATGACACAGGGGATGAATGTGGCGAACTCCTTTGGTCAGGGAATGAATATGAACGGCGCAGGGCTTGCCAACACGGCGACCCAAATTTCCGGAAACACGGTAGCTGCCTTTGGTGCCAACGGAGGCGCTTACCAGCAGGGTGCCGACATGGTTAACACGTTTTCAAACGGAATGACAGCACAAAACCCTGCGCTGCAAGCGCAAAGCATTTCAGCAGAGGCACAGAATGCTTTGGGGGCCGCGAAAGAGGCTATAACGGTGGCATCTGATGAAATTATTGCAAAACTCACTCAGATTAAGGTTTCCATCACAGAAGCAATGCTGGCCTGTCAGGTATCCATCGGTGAAAATATGGCCCAGAGTTTTATGAACCTGAGCCTGGCCCTTACAAACGTTGTGATGGCATTTACCATGTTCCAGCAGGCGGCTATGGGCGCGTTTCTTGCACTGACCATACTTGGCACTGTTGGTGTGGCCATATTTACAGCTTCCGTGACCATGGGATTTTTCACCATGCTGATGACGGTTACAATGATTATGGCAGCGTTGATTGCTGTGGTGGCTGCCAGGATGATGGCGCTGGCAGTTGTTTCGGCGGCAGGCGTGATAACGCTTTCTGCAGTGGCCGCTGCAGCAATGCTGAGCTTTGCGTCTATTATCGCGGCAGGTCTAGCGTTTTCTGTGGGCACCATGACTATGGTGGTATCTGCGGCACTTGTGCAGATGACACTGTTTGCGGCGGCTTTTGGCGTCGCATGCGCGGCGATTGGTCTGCTCACCACTAATTGCGCCACACAGATTTTAGAGGCATTTAAAAAAGTGAATTTGTTAACAACCGGTATGCAGATGATAAACGGGCTGATTTTAGGCATGAACGCCCGCAAAGAAGCGGCTGTGGCAACTGCCCGTGCCATTGCTCAGGCAATTAATACGGAGTATGACAAAATTCAGAAAATTAGTTCTCCGTCTAAGGTTTGGTATGAAAAGGGAGCAAACATGATTCAAGGCGGAATCGGCGGCATGGAGAGCCAAATGCCCAAGATGCAATCCGTGGCGCAGCAGGCCGGCAACATGTCTATGCCCTATACGGGCAGCTACTCGCCGGAGCAGGGCGCGGGAGCTGTTACTGCCCGTTCTCAAAGTACGGAATATAATTCCTATGCACCGCAGTTTAACATGACCATCAGCGGCTCCAACGACGACCGCATTTTGGCAAGAAAGGTAAAAGCCTGGATAAAAAGCTCCATGGACGAGGTGTTTGACAGCATGGCAAGAACAAATCCAAGATTGCGGGAGGTGTAACCAATGGCGCTGATTAACGGTATTTATGTATTTGTTGAGGATGAGAGCCTTGACATGAACTTAGAATGTACGGAGCATCCGGTAGAGGAGGGCACCGAGATAACAGACCACATACAGAGAAAATCGGTGGAAATAACGCTGAAAGGGAAAATTGTTGACTACGACGATACGGTTTCCTGGGAAGACAGCACCATTGTCCGCGTAAATGCAACCACGGCGCTGGATAAACTGAAGCAGCTGCAAAAGAGCGGGTCGCTGATCACATATGTCGGACGCAATGCGCAGTCGAACCTGCAAATTCAATCCTTTTCCACCACCCACCCGAACACGGTTTGGGGTGGGTGCGAGTTCGACATGACCTTAAAGGAGCTGAGAGTGGCACAGCCGGCGTATACAGAGGATTATTCCGCTGGCTGTGCCGGGACACAGCAGGTGGAACAAGGGGAAAACGGCGAAATATATCACATTGTGAAGCTTGGCGATAAGCTTTGGAATTTAGTTTCGGAAAACTATAAAATTTTAAAGCCGTTTTTTTCTTCGGTTTCAGAAAAATGCGCCTGGGTGATGGAGCAAAATCCCCATGCGTTCAGTGTACCAGGTGATATCGACTCTCTGATGGCCGGGGAAAAGATTTTAATGGGGTTGAGGTGAGAAAATGAAACGAGACAGAATTTTAATTAAAAAGGAGCTTGTGCCTTATTATTTTCACATTTTGCTTGGCGGCGAACTGTTTGACCTTGCAGTGAGCTATAATGAAACCCACAATTTTTTTACGCTGGCAGTGAAAAAAGGCGGCGAAACCATATGTGCGGGGGAACCGCTTATTTATGGCATGCCGCTGTTCAGCGATGTTTATACAGCAGGGAAACACCCTGCTGTAACCATCGTCCCTTTTGACGAGAGCGGGAACAGCGACCGGGTAACGTTTGAGGCGCTGGGGGAAACAGTCTTTTTAACAGTTGATAATGCAGGCGGTGAGCGCATTGGATAACAGAAAATCAAAAATGCTGATACCGCCGCAGTATGTGAAGGACAGCAGACGGTCCCGCCTTGCAAAATCGGTGAAAAGCCTTATGGATCAGATTGAATATACCGAAGGTCAGCCGGAGGGTATGTTCGGCAGGGTTGCCATTGTGCAAATCGGCGAGGTGAAGCTGAACTCTGAAGCGTTAGATATTGAGTTTGAAGTGCCCTTTGACGACGACACCGAGGCAAATGAGGCAGAGATTACCCTTTATAACCTGTCAAAAAAAACCCGGGGTGAAATTGTTTACAACAAGCCTGTAACCATTACAGCAGGCTATCAAAACGACACGGGGGTAATTTTTACCGGGTTTGTCAGCAAGGTTGTGACAAAAGTAGAAGGTGTTGACAGGATAACCACCGTTTACGCCATTGACGATGAGGATTTAAAGGAGCGCGACCTTCCGAAAGAACTGGAATATGCCGAAAATACGAAGGCCAGCTTTATTTTAAATGAGCTTTTAAGCATGTTAAAGCTGCCGGTTGCCGTGTTTCAAATCCGGCGGGACTGGACGTATGAGGACAAGGTGAATGTAAGCGGCGGGCTGATGGACAATATTCGCAAATATGCGGAGGTATGCGGCATATCTGTGTATATTAACAAAGGAAAGATTTACGCCCGGCATATTTCCGAGGGGGACGACATTCAGTTCACGGTGCAGGCTTCAACGGGACTGTTAAACAGTCCTGAGGAATTTCAAGAGGAGATTACGGCAGAGGACTATCACGACGTTGTAACGGGATTTAAAATGAAGTCAATTCTGCAGCACAGAATAACCACCGGAGCCGTTGTTACTGTTAGAAGCGCAAACGTGTCGGGGAAGTTCAGAGTGCGCAGCGGAAAGCACATCTTTAACGAAAGTGAGAGCATTACGGAAATGGAGGTTATTTAATGGGAAGCGTCAACATTTTTAATGGAATGATTGAAGAGAAGCTTTTAAATTTAAGAACGGCCTATATCGGAAAGGTGTTGTCTTTTGACGGCACCTGCGCCGCCGTTCAGCCTCTGGGTGTAGTGAAGCAGTATGGAAAGCCGGCCGTAAAGCAGGCAATTGTCAGTGATGTTCCGGTGGTGGCAAGCGCAAGGTATAAAATCAGCACGGAAGAGCGCACGTGCAGGGTTGGCGACTTGGAGTCGGAAAAGAGGACGCATGTGGTATTAACGCCGCTTGCTGAGGGAGATTTGGTGTTTTGCGTCTGTGCGGACCGCGACATTACCGAAGCGCGGCGCGGCCGCCTAAAAACGCCGCCGGCGGGGCACCACAGCATTTCAGACAGCGTTGTGGTAGGAATTTTATAAAGATTAGGAGATGTTGCAATGAAAGGGTTTCAGCTGGATAAAAACGGCGATGTTGCAATGGGCGCGCTGGACAACGAAGGCATTGCCCATAATTCGGCGAGGTGCAGAATTCGGATGATTGACGGTAACGCCCTGCTGACACAAACCGTTCAGACGGTAATCGCAACCAACAAGGGCGAATGGGCCTTTCAAAAGAATGAAGGAATCAGCTTTAAAAATCTGCTGGGCAAAAATGTGGATGAGGAAATGATGAAAAACGAAGTGTTTCAGGGACTGCTGCAGGTTGACAATTCCTTCGCACTGACAAAGTTTTCTACAGAGCTGGACAAGGAAACCAGAAAAGTTGTAATTCATTTTACCGCCGTAAACGGCGGCGGTAAAGAAGTGGAAGGGGTGAGCACATGGGCTTAGACAACAATGGATATCAAAGACCAACCTATGACGACATTGTGAAAGCAAAAATTTTAAAGGCGCAGGAGCTTTTTGGTGCAGATATTGATACCGATGAAAAAACGGCGTTTGGAAAATTTATTCGAATTGGCGCATATGACCTTGCAAAGGCCTATGAAGACATTGAAAACGTGTATTATGCGCGGTTTCCCAACACGGCCACAGGCGACAGCTTAGACCGGCTGTGTGTGTTTGCAGGAATTACCCGAAACCCTGCGACCTATGCACAGCACACTGTAACGGTTTACGGCACGGCGGGGACTAAAGTGGAAATGGGAAAACTCGTTCTTCGTTCCGGCGACGTTACTTTTTATAATATTAAAGAATTTGAAATTATGGCGCCAGCAACAGCGAAAAACGGCGAAACAGCAGATCCTTGTGTCGAAGTGACGTTAGAGTGCAGCGAACCGGGAGAGGTTGGCAATATTGAAAAAATTAGCGAGTTGGTTAACACCATTGAGGGAGTTAAAGACGTGAAAAGCGGTGTGAAAAGCCTTACAAAAAATGGAGAAGATGCAGAAACAGACTTAGCGCTTAGAAAACGGTTTGCTGCTGCCATTGAGGGGGCGGGAAGCTCTAATGAAAACGCCATTCGGGCTGCTTTAATGCGTGTGCCGAAGGTGCAAAGCGCCGGAATTGTTGTAAACGCAACGGATGAAACTGTGGATGGAAGACCGCCAAGAACCTTTGAATGTTACGTGCATGTTCCGAAATGGAATGGACTTTCAGATACGGAACGGGACATATTAGAACAGGAAATTGCCGAAACAATTTTTGAAAAGGCTCCCGTCGGTATTAAAACATGCAAAACAGGAGCGTCAGGCGTAGAAAAAACGGTTTATGATCAGGGAGGGCACCCTCACATGATTAAATTTTCAAAAACGGAAGAGGTAAAAGTTTTTGTTCAAATAGCTGTTGCGGCAGACGCCAGATTTGAAGAAAAGGGACCCAATCAAATTAAAAGCGCCATTATGACGTATATCAACGGCCTGGGCGTGGGAAACGACGTAGTGTTATCTGCCCTGTATGGCCACATCCATTCTATTAACGGCGTTGTGGAGGTAACTGGGTTAAAGCTGAAAACTGAGGGGGATTCTGAGTATAAAGCCGAAAGTATTACAATCAGCGAGGTTGCAATAGCGGTCACGACTACGAATGAAATTGAGGTGACAATTGAAAATGAAACAGTTCATTTTTAACAATTTTGCGGCGAATCTGCCGGACTGCTATAACAAACAACCGGAAAGCAACAACTTTAAAATTTTAACAATGGAGCAGGAGGCGGCAATGTCCCTGCGCAGGGACATTGCCGACACGGAAGAAATTTTAGACATTGATAAAGCAACCGGCAAAACCTTAAGCCTTTACGGCGATATGGTGGGGCAGGCGAGGGGGCTTGCTACAGAAAAACAGTTTTTAATTATGATTCGTTCCAAAATTATGCGAAACATTTCAGGCGGCGATTATAACAGCATTTTAAGAGCGATTTCCGCCACGTTTGGTTGTAAGGAATCGGATATTTTCATTCAAGAGACGTCCGCGCCCCTAACAGTTGAAATTGTATCGCTGCCGCTTGATGTTTTGAATTCTGTCATTCTTTCCAACAAACAAACCGTGGAATTGATTAAGCATCTGTTTCCGGTTTGCGTTACGATTAAAACGGTGTATTTCGACGGCACCTTCATGTTTTCGGACAATGAAGGCGAAATAGACTTATCATCCGGGTTCGGCGACAGTGATAACAAGGATATTGGCGGCTATTTCGGTGATTTTTTCAGCGAAGAAAACGAAATTATTTTACCTATTTAACAAGGAGGTTTCATTATGGATTTTAAAAATATTTTTTCCGCCTGGGGCAATGACGGCAAAGAACCTTCAGAGGAACTGCAGCTGTCTGGCTTTAAGGGAGGGCAAAAGCCCGCTGCCTCCGTTTTTAACTGGTTTTGGAGCAAAGTGATGAAAGCGGTAACGGAGTTGCAAACGAAGTTAACAAGCGTGGATAACAATAAAGCGGAAAAATATAATTTTTCCGGCGGTTTTATCGGCGGAGATGAGGCGTCTGCGGAAAGCGGCGGCGCTGTGGGCCAGAACACATATACCACAGCAGGCGGAGCGGTTGGGTCAGCAGCGTTTTCTGGTTCGGGTTTTGCAGGTGGCGAGCTTGCAAAAGTAACCAAGCTTGAAAACAATGTTGAAGTTCCCAAAAATGGCGGGGCAGTAGGTTTCAGTGCTAAAACGGATGATGGATTTGCAGGAGGCAGCAAAGCAGAATCTAAAAACGGCGGCGGAGCGGCAGGGTCAAATGCAAAAACAAACGCTGGCGGTGCTGTGGGATTAAGTGCAATGGCTTATGATTACGGCGGCGCAGTTGGAAATGGTGCGATAGCAGGCTATGGGTTTTCCGGAGGGTATAACGCAAAGGTAAAGCTAATGGAGGGCTATTCACAAAAATATATTGACGCAATTCAGCTGGGAAGCGGAACAAATAACAATAAGCAGACACTGCAGGTTTATAACCACACGCTCATGAACGCAGACGGCAAAATACCAGCTGCAAGAATTCCAGACTGCATGGTTGGAATTGAGATAAAAGGGATTGTGCCGAATTCAGAGGAACTCCCTGCCGGCCCGGCGCCGGGCGACGCCTATATTATTGTGAGCAACGCTGTATTTTATACAGGGCCGGAAGATGAACTTTTGCATTTAGAGTCAGTAGACGGCACATCACGTGTGACCAGCCTTAAAATAACTCCTCCTGAGGAATGTATTGAACCAGAAAATAGGTATGTATGTGCATATGATATTCGAGGCAATAAAATTGGCAGCATCTCATACGAAGGCGGTATATCAGGTTATGGCTGGTATGAGGTAGAAAGTTTTGGCGTGGAATATCCCGATCTTCAAGCGTCGTTTTATTTGGGCGAGTTTCAAAATGGAAGTTTTCCGGAATCCTTAACAGACTCCTATGCAAGAGAAGACATCGCTTACTGGGATGGAACAGCTTGGAAAACACTTGATGAATCTGTTCCGGTAATTAACCAGTGCCGACGGCTGGAGACTTTTTTAACGGAGAGTGCGTCAGACCAGCTTAAAACAACGGGGTTGTATTATGTGGTTTCAGGAAGCGGAGACTCCTTTACACCTTATCTTCTCTTTCACAAGAACAGCGGATATAATCAATATCAAACGAAAATTGACGGAGAAAAAATTTATAAGCGGACGGCTGAAATTCAACGCTATGGCGAAGTTGTCTGGGTTACGGACTGGACCGAAATGTAAAAAAAGATTCCCTCTTTCTGATTGACTTACCGTCATATTTATGGTAGACTCAAACTATAAATATAAACATCAGAGGGGGAATCTTTATGATGAGAAAAAAATCATTTTTTGGGTTTGTTTTTGCATTCATGTTTGCAATAATGAATTTGCAAGCCGTGACGGTGCATGCCGCTACGATTCATGTTGTTGAGGAATGGAACGATTTAAATGGAACGGACGCGCCAATTTGGACAGACTTTCAAAATGGCGACACCATAAGCCTTGAAAAACTTAAACAATGGAACGAAAACCGTGTGAAGGTTGAAATTCCTTCTGAAATTCATGCTCTTACAATTCATGGATTACCGGAGGTAACATATGAATATATTGGATTTACCGCAGTTTCTTATGTTGCTATTACATTAGATAACTTTAATGGACATAACAATATTTCTGGCGGAGCGGGTGATTTATTAACGTTTTCTTCACCAACCGGAAATCAGCTGGTGTTAAAAGGAAATAATAATGTTGTCGGAAATATTTACGGCAACTTTGAAGTGCTGGGTGACGGCAGTTTTAAACAAAGCTATTCAAATAGACCTTCTTCTGATGGAAATTGGGGCAATGTTACCTTTAATCACACGGGCTCATTCGAGTCTGTAAGAATTACAGGAGATGTTACGGTGCTGAATTCCGGCACGGTTAAAATTGGCGGTGGGAGAAGCAACGAAAACACCGTGAGCTATGGAGTGGGAGGAAACGTGGTGTGTAAGGCAGGAAACACCACCATCATGGGAAGTCAAGGCAGACATCTTACCGACGGAGAAAGCGCAGTAAAAGGCAACGTAGTGTTGTACAATGACGCAGCATTAACTCTGATTGGTGGCGACGGTGTTGAAAGTTTGGGTAACGGCGGCAACGGCGCCGGAAACGGATTAATTGGAAATCTATTTTTATATGATTCTTCCAGCGCTGTTGTTACCGGTGGAACGGGAACTGCTGGGATAGGCGGAACCGGAGTTGTTGGCAACGTTTATTGCCATGAAAATTCTGTTATAACATGCCGAGGCGGCAACGGAGCAACAATGGGAGATAGCACTTTTTATGGCGACGGGGGAGACGGAGGCACCGGCATTTGCGGCGAGCTTTTTCTCTATGATTTTGCAAAGGCGTCTGTTACAGGCGGCACAGGCGGATCTGTTAATGTTAAATATAACAATTATCAAAGTTATTCTGCCGGAAACGGCGGAATTGGCTTAGAGGGAAAAATTGGCGCTATAAACAGTCTTGTACACTTTACAGCCGCGGGAGGAGAAGGAGGAACAAGCTATTATTACAGCGACGGTGTTTCCGGCAGAGCCACCCGTTTGGAGGAACCTCCTGTGCTGAGCGCAGGCTATGTCAATGCAAATTTTTATGGAACTCGCCCTGTGAATGAAACTGGCGACCCGGTGTTTAAAGCCGAGTTGGCGTTGCTTGTTGACCATGAGCCTCTGGCAAATGCGCTTGTTGCGATTAAGGGTGATAACATGCCGGACTATCGGGCGCATACCGACAGCGATGGCATGCTATATGCCTATCTGCCCCAGGGAACAAATTACACCGTGGTTCACGACCGTTATTCTGCGGAATTGCCCTTTATCTGGGATAACGACACCAACCAGGCCGCGCTGGAGCTAATACCGGGCGGCGGGGTTTCTGATCCACCTTACCGCATTCTGGGGCTTAAGTTGAAAGACCAGACAGGAGCAGTTTTGTCTTCTGTGCCTGAAACGGGTACGTTTTTGGCGGAACTGGAAGCGGAGAAGTTAAACGACAGCAAGAATAAAGAATATTTCATCATTGCGGTATATGATGAAAACGGGATTTTGCTAAACCTAAGCTATATGTGGGGAGTGGTTCAAACAGGAAAAACTTCGTCATTCGGCTGCTCAGTCAGTATCCCGGCGGGTAGGCACGCAAAGAGTGTGAGGGCCTTTATCTGGGATGAAAATATGAATCCGTTATGCGAAAATGTTGTGATTTAAGTGTGATTTAAAACAAAAACCCTTGAAACAAAATCGTTTCAAGGTTTTTTGTTTATGCCATGCGGAACAGTTATTCTAACCAAATAACACAATAGCAGTCCCCTGTGTTATTTTAATCGTTTACGGATTACATATTTTGCAGGGCTTGTAATTTTTCTCGGCCTGCGGCCTTTCGATTTTAATTGCGTTGTCTGACTGTGCATACCTGCATTCAGGCGTGTGATAGCAATTTCCTGAAGGAGTAACGTAAACAAACACATTTTCATCTGCAATTTGTTCCTCGATCTGTTCAGCCGTGTTTGACAGCGCGCTTTCTATGGGTGCTGGTATAGCTGCAGCGGTGCTGCCAGAAATGGTTTCTGTCTTTTGAAAGACGAAAATTAAAATCATAGCAAAAATTAAAAGAATGATTGTAACCATCAGCAGCATTACACCGGAACGAGTCGTGTCCGGTGGGTTTAAAACCGCATATACAACAGCGTCTGCTTCAATTTCCGCGGCTACTTCATCCCGGCAATTAAACTCGTTTCCAATATGACCAAGTTCAATATGTGCCAATTCATGCAATATTAGTTTTATTTTGTCATTGTTGTGGCATTCAATGTCAACAAATACAATTTTCAAAGATGTGCATACAGTAAACGCTTTTTTCCCCTTTGCATAATCTAACAGTCCTAAATTTAATAACTGTTCGTTACCGTCATCAGACCCCATGTATAATAGAACATATCCGCGGCGGCTCAATGCTTCTGATAGTCGTTGAATGGTAATCTCCTTACCGAATTCTCTTAAAAATGTCTTGGCAGTTTTCTGTATAATTTTCAACTGATAAATCCCCTTTCAGAGACTACCATTGTGTTATTACTTCTTAAGTAAGCTGAGTTTTCTTGCTTTTAGGCTTACCTTTAAAATCGCCGCCGAAAGCAGCAAGCTGCATCGATTCGTCAGGTTCTAACAGTTTAACCCGTTCCTGTTCACTGAAAATTGTATTCAATACTTTGTTTTTTCCTTTTAAATCTAATTTTTTATACTCTTCAATCAACTCGAAATACTCTTTATCAGCCTCAGCCGTTGTTTGCTCTGTGCTCTGAGGGGAATATTCTTCCGTTCTGCCCAGCAGATAGTCGACGGAACAGCCGAGATAATCTGCAATTTTTGCAAGGTTGTCTGCTTTTGGCATTGAATTACGCATATTGGACATGGTGTTGAAACCGAGTCCAATGTCCGACAAAAGCTTTTTAACGGAAATACTTTTCTTCTGAGCAAGATTTTTAATTCGGTCAGCTACGTCTTGTGAAATATACACAATAATACACCCCTTATTTTATACATAACAACGAATATCTAAAAATAGAGATAAAATAGTTGACAATCTCTAAAATTAGATATATAATAAAGTTAAAGACAGAGAAATGCCTACCGACAGTTTCGGAATAGTTATATGAGAAGTATGGATAATCTTAATATAACACAGAGAAAAGACTTTGTCAATAATGGTTACAATGAAAAACAGGATAATGTGCCGAAATTTGTAAAAATATAAGACAGTTTGTCCTGGTGTGGTAACGACGCATTCTCCTGCTTTTGTGGCTAAGGAGATTAAAATTTACAAATGATTAAAAGGAGATGAGGACAGGCAGATGGGAAAAGAAATTAAACACAGGCTGCTGGAGCTTGGAAAAAAACAGGTCGACCTGCTATGTGAACTGCGGCGCCGCGGGCATGAGCGTGTGTCGCCCCAGGAATTGAGCTGTTTTATATCTGGCGTTGTCCAAACGCCGAAAAGTGCGGCAGTGCTAAAGTCGGTTTTGGACATTTTGAGTGATTGGGAAAAATTAAAATCATAACGGGAGGACGTATATGAAACTTAAGTTTAGAGAAAGAGCGATAAAAAACGCGGCGGCCCTATTTGTTTTTGCACTGCTGTTTGCGTTGTTTTCCAACCTATTGTCTGGATGTAGGAATAGTGAAATAAAAGTTTACGAGGTGAAAACTTCGTCCGCCGCCGGCAAAACTTTGCAGCCAGGAGGTGAAACGAATAAGCGGATAAAAGATCCTGCTTTAAATGAAACGGTTTACCTCATCGTGAGCGATAACTAAGTACAAGCACAAAGCGATAGAAAAAAGCAGGGGTCTTAAGACTCCTGCCTGGGAAGATTTTGAACGTAGTTATGCATTTCCTGTTTCGACTGGATGTTGTGGGTAGCGGTTATCACCGACTGCTTTTGTTCTTCAGTGAGGTTGGCAAAATAGGTCATTGCCTGCTCGTTTTGCGCCAGCGCCATGCCAAAACCCAAAGGTAAATCATCATGTTTTTCCATTTTTATCACCTCAATAATAGGATTTGCAAATTGTTTTATTTTATACAGGCTTGCCTGAAACCAACATGAAGGAGAGGACAACGTTTGGATACGAAAGAGTGGCTTGAAAGGGCCTGGAAAATTGACAACGAAATTGATGCGCTGAGCGACGAGCTGGTTTCAGCAAAAGAGCGTGTGCTGTCTGTTACCGCGCAGTGTGCCGGCGTTAAGGTGCAGACGTCGAAAACGAACCGGTCAGACGAAGCAGTTTTAAAATACATAGAATATAAAAACCGGCTGTCAAAGCGGTTAGATGAGCTTTATGCCGTAAAATCGGAAATTGCAGATGTGATTAGCAAGGTGGGAGACGCCACGTTAAGGACGCTTCTGGAACTGCGTTATTTACGGTATTTTACGTGGGAACAGATTGCAGAAAAGATGGACATGTCTGCCTATTGGGTTCGGACATCCCTTCATGCAAAGGCTCTCGAAAAAATTTGTGTCGGCACTTGCTTGCAGCTGCGGCAGAACCCATGTTATGGTGTGAAAAGAGTTTAACGGTGTAGGGCCGGTTTTAAATTGCCGGCGGATGGGCGGCGGGATTTGTTTAAAAAGGATGATGGTGAAATGTGCGGACACGATTGGAGACAGGTAAACGATTGTTTCGTCTGCCTGCGGTGTGGATTGACAAGAACATTTGACGGAAAAATTTTGTTTGACAGAAAGCTGGCGGACATCAATAAAAACCACACAGGACGGCAGGCAAAACGCAGAAAAAAGAGGTGATTTTATGCCGGTTAGCATTATCATTACAATGATGGTTTGCATTACAGTCATTGCACTTGCGCTGATTGGAAGTGCTTCAAAATAAAATAAAATTGGGAGGATGGGTATGACAGCAGAACACACAAGCCCATTTTGGGGAAAGGAGCATCCTGAAAGCGGACAGCCGTCTGAGATTCCGCAGGCGCCAAAAGAGCTTGAACGTCTCATTCAGGCAAGGGCGGACAAAATTACCAGCAAACTGGGAAAAGAAAAGGCAGAGCTGAAAAGAAAGCTGGACCAAACAGAACAAGCTCGGCTGGCTGAAAGCCTGGCTATGCAGACGGAGCTTTTGCAAAAAAGCCGTGAAATTGAGTTGCTGAAAGCGGCGCTCAACAGGGCAGAAAACCGCCTGTTTCGCAGACCGCGGCACAGGCGCATGATAACCTTGAAACTGAAATGAATTTAAAAAAATTAAGACCGCTGTTTTCAGCGGCCTTTTTTTGTTACAGCATTGTTTTTGCATACTTTTTAACCGCTATTACCAACGGGGGAATAAACACAAGCTGAATTACAATTCCCGGCACGCCGGACACAACGGCAGTCCAAACGGAAAGCGCGGAAACTTTTTCAATGTGAAACAGGTAAACTGCCGCCAGTGTACAGACAGCATTCACTGCCCGGCCGGCAATCTGCGCGCCGATGAGCGACAAATAAACACGGCCAACGCCGTTGCTGTTTTTTGAAAACAGCCCGGAAAACAGGCCATATGCTGCCAGCTCGAACAGCATAAACGGAAGCTTCACCGGAGCGGGCATGCCTGTAAACAAACAGGAAAGCACCGGCGAGACCACACCTGTAACCAAACCGCATACAGGGCCAATGATGAGGCCTGCCATAAGCACGGGAATGTGCATGGGCAAAAATGTCATTCCTGCGGCTGTGCCAAACATGTGAAACGCCTGGGGCAAAAGCACACCAATAGCACAAAACAGGCCGCACAGCACAATTTTTTTACTTTTCATAAGGATAACCTCCCAACTGTTACGGTTTTATGTTATCATATTCCAGTCTTTTTGTCAAACGTTTCCTGTTTTCATTGACAACCTCCCGGTTGAAATGGTAAAATAAACAATTAAGGATGTGATATATTTGAAACTGTCTGAACTTTTTAAACAGAAAAAAGCAACGCTGTCGTTCGAGGTTTTTCCGCCCAAAAGCTGGGATGCCTACAACAATGTGAAAACGGCAACGGAGGAAATTGCACGTCTATCGCCGGATTTTATGAGCGTAACCTACGGTGCAGGCGGTGGGGCGAGCGCAACATCTGCCTCAATTGCAGAAAATATTTTAAAAAACTTTGGCGTAACGCCTTTGGCGCATTTAACCTGCGTTTCTTCAACCAAACAAGCGGTGCGGGAATATCTTGCAGAGCTTTCAAAAAACGGCATTGAAAATATTTTGGCGCTTCGGGGCGACATTCCAAACGAAGGGCTAACGGTTCAGGAATACCGCTACGCCAGCGAGCTGATTTTAGATATTAAGGCGGCGGGCAACTTTTGCATTGGCGGGGCCTGCTACCCGGAGGGACACACGGAGTCTAAAAATCAAAAAGAAGATATTCGTTTTTTAAAAGAAAAGGTGGATATGGGCTGCGACTTTTTAACGACGCAGATGTTTTTTGACAACAATATCTTATATAATTTCTTGTATAAAATTCGTGAAGCAGGCATCAACGTGCCGGTGGTGGCGGGCATTATGCCGGTTACAAACGGCAAGCAGATTCAGCGTATTGTAAAGCTATCCGGCACCTATCTTCCCCAGCGGTTTAAATCGATTGTAGATCGGTTTGGAGACAATCCGTCTGCAATGAAGCAGGCGGGTATTGCCTATGCCACAGACCAGATTATTGACTTGGTGGCAAACGGCGTGGAAAACGTTCACGTTTACACCATGAACAAGCCGGACGTTGCAGCACAGATTCAAGCTAACTTATCGGAGATTTTAAAATGATTTATGTGCAAACCGCAGATGTCAAAGAAATTGAGATAAGGCACGGGGAAGTGCTGCGGTATTTGGGGTTTGGAAAAAGCAGCCCCGATGCGCAAATGCAGCAGCAAATTGAAGCGGTGACGCAGGAGGTGTTTTTAAGCCTTTCCTGTCGGGCGTGCTTTACCCTGTGTGACATTAATGTGAATGGGCAAACAATTGATTTCGGTACGTTTCGCGTAAACTCCGCCGGGCTTTCTAAAAACTTAAGAGGCTGTGTGCGTGCAGTTCTGTTCGGCGCGACAGTCGGAGCTGGAGCAGACCGGATCATTGCAAAATATAGCAAACTTTCACCAGCGGCGGCAGTGATTGCCCAGGCGGCGGGCGCCGCGGCCATTGAAAGCTGGTGCGACCTGTTTTGTGCACGCTTGTCGGATAAGCTGAAAGCTGAAACCGTATTTCTTCGTCCGCGATTCAGCCCGGGATACGGCGATTTTGCTCTTTCCCATCAGCGCGATCTGTTTCGTGTGCTTGAGTGTCCAAAGCAAATTGGCGTGTCGTTAACAGACAGCTTAATGATGACGCCTTCAAAATCCGTTTCGGCGGTGATTGGCATCAGCAGTGAGGATACTCAATGCAATAAGAGCGGCTGTGAAGCCTGTGACAAACGGGAAGACTGTGCATATTCGAGAGGGTGAATTATTTGAACATAAAAGAAAAGATAGAAAACGGAATTGTATATTTTGACGGCGGTATGGGTACGCTTTTGCAGTCTATGGGACTTATGCCCGGCGAATTGCCGGAAATGTGGGGGCTGACCCATCCAGACAAAATTATCGCCGCTCATAAGGCTTATCTTGCGGCGGGATGTGACGTGATTGCAACCAACACCTTTGGCGCAAACAGCTTAAAGTTTAACGGAAAAGACCACATGCCCGACTTAAAAACCGTGGTGCAAATGGCGGTAATGTGTGCAAAAACTGCGGTAAACCAGGCCGGCGGAAAGCAGCGGTATGTTGCTTTGGACATTGGCCCCACGGGAAAGCTCCTTGCGCCGCTGGGCGACTTGGGCTTTGAACAGGCCGTAAGCATTTTTTCTGAAACCATTCGCATTGGTGCAGAAAGCGGCGCAGACCTGATTTTAATTGAAACCATGAACGACAGCTTTGAAACAAAAGCGGCGGTGCTGGCAGCAAAAGAAACCTGCGATTTGCCGGTGTTTGTCACCAACACCTACGACGAGCAGGGCAAGCTCATGACCGGAGCGGACTGCGCCGCAATGGTTGCCATGCTGGAGGGGCTTAGGGTAGATGCTCTGGGCGTAAACTGCGGCCTGGGACCGGACAAGCTGGCGGCGGTAGTAAAAAATTTGACGGAATTTGCTTCGGTTCCCGTTATTGTAAACCCCAATGCAGGGCTTCCTGCCTTTGACGGGGAAAAGACGGTTTACGACGTTGGGCCGGAGGAATTTGCCGGTGCCATGGCCGTCTTTTTGGATTTGGGCGTGCATGGTTTAGGCGGCTGCTGCGGCACAACGCCGGAGCATATTTCGGTATTAATTGAAAAAACAAAGGACAAAAAAGCGGTTCCGCTCATGGACAAAAACCGTTCTGTAATTTCTTCCTACACCCACGCAGTGGAGTTTGGAACGGTGCCGGTGTTAATCGGCGAGCGCATTAACCCCACGGGGAAAAGCGCGCTGAAAGCTGCTCTGCGGGAAAATAATTTAGAATATATTTTGAACGAGGGTATAGACCAAATGGAGCGCGGCGCACATGTGCTGGACGTGAACGCCGGCTTGCCGGACATTGACGAAACAGCCATGCTTTCCCGGGTGGTGTTCGAGCTGCAGTCTGTTTGCGGTTTGCCTTTGCAGATTGATACATCAAGTCTCGAGGCCATGGAGGCGTCACTCCGCATTTATAACGGCAAGCCCATGATAAATTCCGTTTGTGGCAAGCGCGAGAGTATGGAGTCGGTGTTCCCGCTTGCGGCAAAATATGGCGGGCTGATTGTTGGCCTTACGTTAGACGAAAACGGAATACCCGAAACGGCAGAGGGAAGGTTTCAAATTGCACAGAAAATTTATGACACTGCAAAAGAATATGGAATTCCCAAAAAAGATATTATTATCGACACGCTGGCAATGACCATCAGCTCAGACACCTCGTCGGCTTTAGCAACCCTGGGAGCCGTCAGCTTGGTGAAGAAAAACGGCGGACTGACCAGCCTGGGCGTTTCCAACGTTTCGTTTGGCCTTCCGCAAAGAGAACTTGTTAACACCACATTTTTTGCCATGGCGCTGGGCGCGGGACTTGACGCGGCAATTATGAACCCAAAAGCCACAGGCATGATGAATGTTTATTTTAGTTTTAATGCGCTGCAAGACAAAGACCCCATGTGTGAAAAATACATTGCCTATGCTGCCCAATCGGACAAGCCAAAGCAGGAAGCAAAGGCAGAAAACAGCGGAAAACCTCTGACAGAGCAGCTAAAAGACGCGGTGATTAAGGGCTTAAAAGAGAATGCTGCTCAAATTACGGAAATGCTGTTGAAAGAGCAGGATTCTCTGTTTATCATTGACAACTGCATTATTCCCGCGCTGGATTTTGTTGGCATTGGGTTTGAGAAAAAGACCACGTTTTTGCCCCAGCTATTGATGAGCGCAGAGAGCGCAAAGGCCTCTTTCGACGTAATAAAACAAAGCATGAAGCCGGGAGCGGGACGGAAGAAAAAGTGTAAAATTGTAATTGCCACAGTTCGTGGCGACATTCACGATATTGGAAAAAACATTGTTAAGGTGCTTCTACAAAACTATGGGTTCGACGTAACGGATTTGGGCAAAGATGTGCCGCCGGAAACAATTGCGGCGGCAGTAGAGGAAACCGGCGCGGCTCTGGTTGGCTTAAGCGCGCTGATGACCACAACCGTTCCGGCAATGGAGGAGACCATTCAATTGTTGAAAACAAAAGCGCCCCATGTAAAAACCGTTGTGGGCGGTGCGGTGATGACCCAAAGTTATGCTGAGCAGATTCATGCAGATAAATATGCCCGGGACGCAATGGAAACCGTGCGGTATGCAGAGCAAATTGAACAGGAAATAGAATAAAATAAAACCATGCCGCAGCGAAACACCGCGGCATGGTTTTATTTTATGGCTTCAAAAATTAAATCTTTTAGTTTGGGATGAATTTCGCGGGTTAAGCCGCCCAACACGTGCTGAGCATAGAAAAATGAAAGGTGGGTTTCGGGGTCGATAACAGCCAGAGCACCTGCCGCGCCGTCCCACCCAAATTCGCCCAAAGGGCTTATATTGTTGCCCGGAACATTTTTTATTTTTGTCCGCACGCCCAGACCATATCCATAGCCGGGCATGTGGCTAAAGTTGGTTTTAAAATCCTTAGCAGAAGCGCCTTCTAAGCGGTTGGTGCGCATCTGGTCGATGGAGCGCGGTGTTAAAACCCGGTATTCGTCTTTGGAAACGCCGCCGCAGGCCAAAGCATCTGTAAACAGCGCATAGTCGTCTACGGTAGAAATCAACGCAGCGCCGCCGCTTTCATAAACGTCTGAAATAAAAAAGAAGTTTTCTTTTTCAATTTCTGCCGGACGTTTGTGCAAAGCTTTGCCGTCATACTGGGCGGAAAGCCGCGCTGTTAAATCCGGCCGGCCGGTTCCCATTACGGAGTTTTTCATACCCAGCGGCGTAAAGATTTCATCTTGAATAAACGCGCTGAACTTTTTTGTGCTAATAACTTCACAAACCGCGGCCAGCACGTCGTGGCACAGGCTATAGTTAAAGTTTGTGCCTGGCTCAAACAACAAAGGCTCCTGCGACAACGCGCAAATTGCCTCCCTGGTGGAAAGGTGCGGGTTGTTCGCCTTTGCTTTTTTTATGCTTTCACAGTTCGTGTCATAAGAAAAACCGCCCTGCATGGCAAACAGGTGCCAAATTTTTAACGTGTTATTGGCTTTATGCAGCCCAGTTCCGTCGTTTACGGTGAGGTGGGCAAATTCCGGCAGAAAGTTTGACACAGGGTCATCTAAGTCCATTTTCCCCTGCTCAACCAGTCGCATGGCCGCGGTGCAGGTGATGACTTTGGTGGTGGAATACATAAAATATGTATCTGTGCCGTCAACTGTCTTTTCCCGTTTTGCATCTTTAAATCCGGCATAGCCGCGGTAAATTCTTTGATGGTTTTGATACACCGAAACTTCTGCCGCCGGAACAAAATAGTCTGTTTCCAAACGTTTTAAAAACACATCCACTTTTTCAAAATTCATTGTTACCCCTCCTTTGCCTTTTATCATACTGCGAAATACCCCTGTTTGTCAATCAATTCTTGACAGGAACGTGGTTTTGGGGTAAAATAATATCAAGCAATTAACGAAAGAGGAGAAGGTCGATATGTTAGACATTAAATTCATCAAAGAAAACCCGGAGCTTGTGAAAGAGAATATCCGCAAAAAGTTTGAAGACCACAAGCTGCCGCTGGTTGATGAAGTGATTGCGTTTTATGACAGAAAACGAGAAATTACAGGAAATGCGGACATGCTCCGCGCAAACCGTAATAAAATCAGCAAGGAAATCGGTGGGCTGATGGCGCAGGGAAAGCGAGACGAGGCTGAGGCGTTGAAACAAAAGGTAAGCGACCAAGCCGAGGAACTGAAAAATCTTGCTCAGGAGGAATCTGAGCTGGAAGTGAAAATCAGAGAAATTATGATGAAAATTCCAAACATCATCGATGCTTCTGTTCCCATTGGTAAAAACGACGAGGAAAACGTGGAGGTGGAGCAGTTCGGCGCACAAACGAAGCCGGATTTTGAAGTTCCTTACCACATGGATATTATGGAAAAGTTCTCCGGCATTGACAAAGAGTCGGCCGGCCGCGTGGCAGGCGAAGGGTTTTATTACCTGATGGGCGACATTGCAAGGCTTCACAGCGCAGTGCTGGCCTATGCCCGGGATTTTATGATTGACAAAGGATTTGTTTACCACATTCCGCCGTTTATGATTCGGAGCAACGTGGTGACGGGCGTTATGAGTTTTGAAGAAATGGATGCCATGATGTATAAAATAGAGGGCGAAGACCTTTATTTAATCGGCACCAGCGAACATTCCATGATCGGAAAGTTCATTGACACCATCACGCCGGAGGAAAAGCTGCCGCTTACGCTCACCAGCTATTCGCCCTGTTTTCGAAAGGAAAAGGGTGCACACGGCATTGAAGAGCGCGGCATTTACCGCATTCATCAGTTTGAAAAGCAGGAGATGATCGTGGTTTGCAAGCCGGAAGAAAGCATGGACTGGTTCCACAAAATGTGGAGCTACAGCGTTGAGCTGTTCCGCTCGCTGGACATTCCGGTGCGTACCTTAGAGTGCTGTTCCGGCGATTTGGCGGATTTAAAAGTGAAATCCTACGATGTGGAGGCGTGGTCGCCCAAACAGCAGAAATATTTTGAGGTGTGCTCCTGCTCAAATTTAGGCGACGCACAAGCCCGCCGTTTGGGAATTCGTGTTAAGGGTGAGGACGGGAAAAAATATTTGGCTCACACCTTGAACAACACGGTAGTGGCGCCGCCCAGAATGCTCATTGCATTTTTAGAAAACAACCTGCAGTTCGACGGCGTGCACTACAGCGTGAAAATTCCTGAGGCGCTGCGTCCTTACATGGGCGGCAAAGAACGGATTACCGAAGTTTAAAACACAACAAGCGCGGAAGTAAACTTTCGCGCTTCAATTTTGAAAAAAGGAGATTTAAAATGAAAAAATTAACTGCACTCGTGCTTTCGGTTTCGCTTCTGTTTGGCACGGCGCCCCTCGCCTTTGCACAAGACCACGTGCAGGCATATTGGCCGCTGCACGACGAATATAACGCGGCGCTTTCCAGCGGCGACGCAGACAGGATTATTCAGGCGGTGAAAGCAATTGAGGCCCTTTATGCCCAGCCCCAGAACAAATCCCAGCGCTCCGCCGTAACATGGGGTCAGCAGAAATGCGCTCAGCTTTACGAGCAAAACGGCGACTTTGTAAACGCAAAAGCCTATTATGAAAAGTTTTTAGAAAACGTGACGTGGCTGAACAATAACGGCGAGAATTACGATGACAGCATAAAAACCACAAAAGCCATTTTAAACCATTTGAGCCTTGCGCACCAGGTGTATGTTGAAGCGGAGTATCCGGCGGACGTACCCCATTTCGGTGCAAAGCATGAGCCGGCAAACGGCGTGTTTTTCGGCACCTGTGACCCGTTCACACCGGATGAAACCGCTTTCCTTTTATATGTGGAATATTTTTCACAGACGGTGGAGATGTTTTCTTACCTCCTGCCGGAGGATAAATCCATTCCGGTGGAAATTGCCTGGAACGTGCCGGAAAATTTAGAAAGCTTAGAGCGCGTGGCAAGCGGTGAAAGCGACAGCTATATGATTGAAAACTTAAAATTCATTGCATCAGACGGCAGGCCGGTGCTTTTGCGGTTCGCCGCAGAGGCCAACTGCTGGGATATTCCGGAGGACACAGAAAGCAGAAGATATTTTATTGAAACCTTTCAAAAGGCGTTTCGCAGGGTGTCAGATTTTGCGCGGCAATATGCGCCAAATGCGGCTATGCTGTTTTCACCGAACGATATTTCCAACTGGAACACCAGCGCCCGGGAGTTTTATCCCGGTGACGAATATGTGGACTGGATTGGTCTTTCCATGTATGACAATTTAGACCCCAACGCAACCTTTGCGTCTGGTGACGGGGTAGACGCTTTTTATTGCCGGGGCCTGTTTGACAATCCCCTGGTTAAGGTGCGGGAAGTAATTGAAACGGTGAGCGCAAACAAGCCGATTTTAATCAGCGAGTGCGGTTTTGCCTATAATGACCCTGCTGGAAACCAGACGGAGGAGCATGCGGTTCGGAAACTGAAAGAATTTTATTCCTACATCACCATGGTTTATCCCCAGGTAAAGGGCATAATGTATTTTAACAAAGATATGGAGAAGGACTTTAGCCTGACAGGAAACGCCGCTTTGGGCGAGGCCTACAGACAGGCGGTGGCTCAGAATGTGGCGCTTCAGTCTTCTGTTACGGGGAGCACACGGGGCTATACAAGATTTTCTACCATTAACGAATCGTTAGACAGCTTAAATTTTTCGGTATATGCGTCATATCCTACGCAGGAGCCGGTTTCTGTGTCTTACACCATCGACGGCGGGCACATTCCGTCAGAGGAAGCGCTTCCGTTTCGGGCGCGGGTAGATGTCGGCAGCCTTACGCCGGGAAAGCACACTCTGGGCGTGGCAATTTCCTGCGCGAACACCTATGAGACGTTTTTCTACGATTTTTATGTGGGGAAAAACGGTTTTGTGAGCACCGTTCCTTTTGAAAACGACATTGCGGTGACTGTAAACGGCGAAAGAGTGAGGTTTGACGCCCGCCCGCAGATTATTGACGATCGAACGATGGTGCCGCTGAGAGCCATTTTTGAGGCGCTGGGCGCACAGGTTAACTGGAACGCGGACACAAAAACGGTTACTGCCGAGCGGCAGGAAACGCAGGTGAGCCTGACCATTGGAAGCAATGCCCTAATTGTAAACGGGGAGCAAAAGACGCTGGATGTTCCGGCGCAAATTATACAG
The DNA here is from genome assembly GCF_037235575.1 of Congzhengia sp. Lineage (NCBI taxonomy): Bacteria > Bacillati > Bacillota > Clostridia > Eubacteriales > Oscillospiraceae > Congzhengia > Congzhengia sp. Next base: position 81,419 of record NZ_JAXUNN010000012.1, read on the forward strand.
GACAGAACGCTGGTGCCTGTCCGCGCCATTGCAGAATCGTTTCGCTGCAACGTAGATTGGGACGGTGACCGGCAAATGGTTACGGTAACTGAAAACTAATAAAAAAGACATGTAACTTTCGTTACATGTCTTTTTTATTATCGTTTGCTTAATTCTTCGTAAACCTCATTATAATAAAGCGCATTTTCCACAGGAGTGTTGGGTGGAATATGATTTCCCACCGCCATAAAAAACCCGGGACAGTTTTTGCCAATATCCATGCACCGTTTCACTTCGTTATAAATATCCTCTTTTGTGCCGCTGAGCAAAATGCGGGTGTCCGCATTGCCGACAAAGGCATGGGTTTTGCCGTATTTTTCGGCAATATAACGCATGTCTGTTGTTGGTTCCATGACGAAACCGTGAATGCCGCAGCCGGCAATGTCGTCGATAAACTCTGTATAAGTTCCATCGGACGTAAAAAGAATTTTCTTTCCGCTCTCAATTAAGGGAGCAAACATTTTTTTGTAATTGGGGAACACATATTTCCGATACCAGTCGGGATGAAGAAACGGGCCTTCCGTCCAGACAATGTCGTCGTGAATCATAACCACAGGCACGTTGCTGTTTGCAAGCGCCAAAAAATGCTGGCCGATCCAATCCGTATATCGGTTGGTGAGCTCGCCAAACGCTTTTGGGTCTGTTCCTGCGGCATATAAAAGCATTTCCCAGCCGAACATTTCAATTAAACCAGAAATGCACGTGATATATATGCCGGTCATATGAACTCCGTCGGGATAATCGTTTACATTGTTCTGATAATGTTCTTCAAACTGCTTCGTCATTTCGCTGATTGAAATTTCACCGTATTCGTTTAATGGGTCAAAATTTAGAACGTCTTCAGGCTCGTGAAACGGACATGCCCTGTTATCAATGAAATCTGCACCTTCATCACGATAGGCTGCATGCCCCATGTTTGTTTTAAGCCCCGGCAAAAATCCGCTTCCGACTAAGGTAGACCACTTAAGGTCATAATTCCAGGCCTTCATAAAATTTCGTGAAGCGGTTTTCTTTTCTTCCTCGCCGCTTTTCTCTGTAACATTTGTGCCCAAAACCTTGTTAACCAAATCCCAATGAAACTCTGCGGAATATTCCGTTCTCGGCACCCGATCCGGCATTTCTAAGTTCAAAGCTGCCATTCCATCGCTGATAGACATTTGAATTCCTTCCCTTTCTTTTTACAATAACGGCGGTTATTCAACTACGCTGCTATTCATGAGCGGCGCAACATACAGGTTAAAAATAAGTTCCTGTTCGGTGATTTCGCTTAAAGCAGGGAGGGGAAGCCGTTTGACGATATGATACCCATACTCCGACTTAACAGGTTTGCTGATTTCTCCAATCTTTAAGGAATAAGCGGCGGTTTCAAAAGCGTCAATCATTTCTCCTTTGGAAAACACATATCCATCCGGATTGTTAATCACACCCGGATCTTCGCCAAAGTCTTCAATCAGCTTGTCGAAATCCGCGCCGGAGGCAGCTTGTTCATACGCCTTTGTTGCCGTGGCTTGCTGTTCGCTGTCTGTTCCGCTGCGGATTAAAATGTGTTTCGCGCAGATATAATCGGTTTCATAAGCATTTTGTACCTCACTTGCGCTGTAAACCGAGTCGATATACGCAAAGCCTTTTTCCTCGTTCTCCATTAAAAGGGCAAACGCGCCTATGGTAAAAGGAAGGTTTTCGTCATACTGTTCCAGCGCCAGGTTAATGGCCTGGTCGCTTTGCTGAGTCAGTCCCACTGAGGCCTTATCCGCAGCAACAGAAAGCACGGCGTTTTTTAAAAGATAAGCTTTGGTGCTGTTGGTTAAGTCCACGCCGGTTAGCTCGGGCGTTGCCAGAACATAGCGCATTGCTTCATATTCCGGATAGGTCACCGCCTTGCCGTTCACCGTCATGTAATCTGCGCGGTCGCAGACCAAAACGCTTCTCGTTCTGGGAACAAAATTTACGTTGTAGCCCAGGGATTCAGAAACGAAGCGCACCGGAACAAACGTTGTGTCGCTTACAATGCAGGGCGCAGCGTCAAGAGCAGTTTCAGTTCCGTCTACATTTGCCGTGAGGCTGTCAATGGTAAGTTTAACCGTTTTGCCGTCTTTGCTAATGGTCACAGCCCTTGTATTTGGGTCCCAGGAAACAAGGCTGCCAAAGCTTTCCGAAACGGCACGGACGGGAATCATCGTCCTGTCGTTTTGAATGAAGGGGGCAGCCAAAAGGGCATTGGTTTCCTTTTCATATTTGTCGATTGATGCATAGGTAGGTTTGTCAATAATAAATTCAACTGTTTTCGCATAGGCACAGGTGGAGAACATGAAAGTTACTGCTGAAAAAATAAATGCAATTCGTTTAAACATAGTTCCTCCTAAAGCAGATAATCCGATATTTCATTTCGCTTAGGCGGCCGGCTTGCAGCCAAGTCTTCAGAAAGCCAGCCGATCAGCAAATCTTCTGAAAGCTCGCCGCGCTGAAACTGCGCATGCTTTAACGACGCTTCGGCCATCCAACGTGCAAATTCGTTTTCCGAAAGCTGACCTCTGCTCTTTAAATACCGGTTGTGTTTCGTAATTTTATCATATAGTTTTTTCACGCGGTCAGACCGGCTGTGTTTGCGGTATAGTCTGTGGGCACCAATTTTTTTGCAGGAAAAACCGTCTGCTCCCACTCTGTCGCAGTAGACCGAATCGCTTCTGCCTGAGGGGAAAAAATAACCGCCGCAGTGTTCACATTTTTTCAAAGGCTTACCGCGGCTCAACGCTGCCACAAGTTCTAAAGCCAGAAGATTTCGGGCAGATTCTAAATAAAACGCTAAAACTACTTCGCCGGAAACCGTTTCCAATGACATTTGAAACATTCTGTTTGTATACAGCTTGTCCGTTCTGCCTTTGTCAAGCGCACTGACTAGAGTTCGCGGCGAGTTGATATCCAATTCAAACAGCCTGTCCAGCTCTGTGCGGACCAGTGTTTGAAACGTGGATTCTTCAAAATCGTCAAAAAAAGTGTATGGGTTTATCATACTGCTCTTTTCACCGATTGTGGTAAGCGCCGCCCCAGCGGTAAACTCCGCCTTTTTCCTTCCTTCCGGAGCAAGAGTAATGACACCGTCTTTTAAGTACGCTTTTATCAAAATGTTTAGCCTTCTTTCAAAAAACTATATATAATAAAGATTACCATATTAAAAACGTACTTGTCAATAGTTTCGCAAAGAAAAAGCATTTTCATTACATTTCACATTTTAACCGATTTCGGAAACCATTTAATATTTTCTTTTCCAGTCTTGACACCTGCACCTGGGAGATTCCCAGCTTTTTTGCCACGTCGGACTGGGTTTTTTCAAGAAAATACCGCATAATGATGATGGTTTGTTCCCTTTGGGGCAAATCGGCCACTGCAGATTTTAAATCCAGCCTGTCTAATAAATCACTTTCGTTTTCTTTGCTGGGCAAAAAGTCTGCCAGGGTTTTGTTTCCATCTGCGCGGACAGCAAAAAAAGACTCCGGCGGCACAGAGGCCTCCCGTGCCTGAACAACCTCCTCCGGCGGAACGCCTAACGCTTGTGCAATTTCCAATACGCCCGGAACCCTGCCTTCTTTTTGCTGCACCTCCTCAATGACGCGGGCGGCCTCAGCGGCGGTGTGCTTTATCGTTCGGCTGACCTTCACCGGGCCGTCGTCGCGCAAAAACCGTTTAATCTCTCCCATAATCAGAGGAACGGCATAGGTGGAGAAGCGCAGATTAAACGAAATGTCAAATTTATCAATGGCTTTCAAAAGGCCAATGGCACCCACTTGGTTTAAATCCTCGTCGTCGTAGCCTCTGCCGTAGAACCTGCGTGCAACGCTGTAAACAAGCCCCATGTTATCCTCTGCCAGCTTGTTTTTTGCCTTCTCGTCCCCAGACTGGGCCTTTTCAATTAGCTCATATGTTTGTTTGCTTCCATACTGTTCCACGTTTGCACCCCGCTAAACGCATACGGGGAGCTCGCCTGCGAGGCCGACCTTTTTCTTCATGGTGACAACGGTGCCCTTTCCCGGCGTGCTTAATACTTCAATGCTGTCCATAAAGGTTTCCATTACCGTAAAGCCCAGGCCAGACCGCTCGCCGCCATCAGAGCTGGTATAAAGCGGCGTTCTCGCTAAGTCGATATTTTCAATTCCGCGCCCCATGTCGGCAACGGATATGATGGTGTTATTTTCGTTTAAAACGCAGGTAATATGTACGGTTCCCAAACCTCCCGCATAGCCGTGGACAATGGCGTTTGTAACCGCCTCAGAAACGGCGGTTTTAATGTCGTCTAATTCGTCCAGCGTGGGGTTTAACTGCGCGATAAATGCTGCAACAGCAGCCCGGGCAAATCCTTCGTTTTCCGATATGCTTAAAAATTCCAGTTTCATGCTGTTGTTCATCACGATATTTCCTCCTGAATTGTTTTAAGTGCGCCCTTTAACGAGTCGTAAGTGGCAATGAGTTTTGTAATTCCCGACATTTTTAAAAGCCTGTCGATGTTTCGGCTGCAGCTGACAATTGCTACGTTTCCGCCCATTGCAGTGATTAGCTTGTAACGCCCGATAACTACTCCAATGCCGGAACTGTCCATAAACGACAGCTTTGAAAAATCAAAAATTAAATTTTTTACGCCTCTGTTTTTAATCACTTCTTCTACCATGTCTTTTACCTCTTTGGCGCTGTGGTGGTCGAGCTCGCCTGTCAGCGACACAATCAGCGTTTTGTTTTTTATTAATACTGAAATTTCCAATGTCTTTCCTCCTTTGTTTGTATATCATCCTTTGAAAAAAGGAAATTTTTTACATATATACTTATTCTATCCATAGTATAAACAATCCTTTGCAAATTTATACAAACATTTGTCGAAAGGGAACAACTTTTCGACTTGTTTAAACACAAAAAAATACCGCAGAATAATCTGCGGTAACCGTTAGAGGGGCTGTTTTGAAATTTTGCCCTGGAGCCTGGGGTATTTCTCCGGCGTGGGGCGCATTTTTTTTATCACGATTATGGAATGGGCAATGTCCGTTTGAGGAATGGTGTAGCGGAAAACGTCATTTATTTCACCGCCCAAAAGAGATATGGCATTTTTTGCGGCATCAAGCTCTTCTTTTATGTCGCCGCCCTTATAGGCCAGAAATACACCGCCCACCTTTACATAGGGCAGGCAATATTCCGACAGTACATTTAACTGCGACACCGCTCGGGAAACGCTGACGTCAAACCTCTCCCGCAGGGGACTTTTTTTTGCCGCCCCGTCCTCTGCCCGGGAGTGGATTGTTGTGGTGTCGGAAAGTTTCAGCTCAGCAACAACGGCGTTTAGAAAGGTTAAGCGTTTGTTTAATGAGTCTAAAAGCGTTAAAGAAATTCCGGGGCAGGCAATTTTTAATGGAATTCCGGGAAAACCTGCGCCGGTACCTACGTCAATTACGCTTGCGTGTTCGCCGATGAACGAAAGTCCAAACAGGCTGTCGGCAAAATGTTTGGCTGCAACCTCAAAAGGCTCTGTGATGGCAGTTAAGTTCATTTTCTGGTTCCATTCTGAAAGCATGTCCGCATAGTCTGAAAATTGTAAAAGCTGTTCTTCCGACAACGGATATCCGGCTGTTTTCGCACACTTAGATAAAGTCGTCCGTATCATGTTTGGCCTTCTTTCTGTTTTTCTTTGCCCTTTTAATCACTTTTTTCACCTGCTCGGGACTATGAATGGCAGTAAACGCCGGCGATTCTTTAACAAAGTTATGAAAAAACACATCAAGCCCCAGGCCATATACAATATCGCCGCCCAAAAACTTGCCGGATAGAAATAAATCGTTTTGAAAAGCCTCCGGCTCAACATCATTTATCGGAATATCCACCGTTACCTTGTCCCGCAGGGTGTTAAACACAAAGCAGCGGTCGCTGGTCACAAAATAAAAATTTCTGCTCAGACGCTTGTGCCTGTACCAAATCCGGCCAAAAATCAGATACAGCCCGATTAACAAAAACGTAATGCCGGACAGGGCAAAGGCCACGCTTTGGCCGCGGATCATCAGCATCATAGAGGAGTAGGCATAAGAGAGCAGGACCCCGCCGATGATTACCGTAAGCGGAATTAAAATAAAATCCGTCCGCATAAAGAAACGTAACGTGTCCGCCGTGCCGGACCAGAGAACTTCTTCGTCTTCTGCGAAATATTTGTTTTGAATTTCTTCTTTTGTCATAATGAAAACCTTTCGTTAATTATTTTTAAAATAAAAAGCGGCACGGAAAAACTCCATGCCGTAACTGTCAAACCGATTAAAAAGAACCCGACGAACGCTTATATCCCGAACCGCGCTTGGAGTCCAACCCTTTTTTCATGTCGGAAAGTTTTTCGTCGCTGTCCTGCTTGAACTTGGCCATCATGTCCTCAAAGTTTGCGGGCCTGCTTTTTTTCGACCAGTCAATGTCATCCGGCTTTTTGGGTGGCTGATTCCGGGCGTTTTTCCTGGCTGCTGCACGTTCTTCTAAAATCGCCTGCTTAATCGACAGGCTGATTTTTCCGCTGGCGTCAACAGACAAAACTTTTGCCTTAATCATGTCGTTTTCTTTCAGGTGGTCGCGAATGTTCTTTACATATTCCAGCGCAATTTCACTGATGTGCACCAGCCCTGTTTTTCCATCACCAAACGAAACAAAGGCGCCGAAAGGCGTAATCCCCGTCACCTTTCCCTCGATAATCGTTCCCGGTTCTACCTGCATCTTAGAAGCTTCCTCCTTAATAGTTGTCTATCGTAAAAAATTATTTTAAACTGCTACCGCGTTATTTTGATGCGTCAACAAAGACCTTTTCATTTGGCTTTGTAAATCCGAGTTTTTCTCTGATAACACGGCGGAGGTAGTCCTCTTGGTCAATGGATTCAAGCTCGGAATTTAAATTTTTCTGTTCCTTTTGAGCGGCCTCAATTTTCGCGTCTACCGCGGCGTTTTCCTCTTTCAGCTTTGCAAATTTAAACTGCTGAGAAATTAAAAGACACAACAGATAGACAAATAAAAGACAGACCAACATTCGTTTAAAGAATATTTTAAAATTTATTTTTTTCCCTGATGTTTTTAAACTACTTCCCATTCATTTGCACCTACGTTTTTTTAATTGCTTTCCGGGCTGTTCGAATTGATGTATGCATTTTAAAAGAGAGATGAGAAAACAGTTTTCGAAACACATAAACAACCGGGTGAAACAATGCTACTATACACTTATTAATCATTTTATACATAATTGCCAGCGGTGTCAATAGTATTTTGAAAAAAAGTTTAAAAAAAGCGGCGATAGCGTCTGTTATTTTCTTTAAAAAAGCAGAAATCAGGCGGGAAAGGGTCAGCTTGTAAAGAATCGCGCCCAAAACCGCGCCCAAAAATTCAAAACTCCTTACAATGCCGTTGCTGACGGTGAAGTTCACAAACACCATAATGGCGCAGGCAACAATGATGAAAATGCCGTCGCAGACGTTTAAAAGAAACACCGGACATTCTTTTTTTTTCCCCGCAATGGATAAAATGTCGTAAAACAGCATGATCAACCCGCCGGAAAGGGCGGAGTATAAGAACACATACACTTCATCGGTCATGGAAAAAACCATTTGGCATTACCTCGCAGTTTTGTTTTGCTTATTTGAGCATTTTTTTAAAAAAGCCCTTGTTGGCCCTGGCCGTTGAGCCGTCGCCTGTGTATTGAATTGCGTAAATCGTTCCCTCAATGATAAGCTCTCCATTTGCAACGTCCAGCTTTTGAATGTGGAGCTCTTCGCCCTCGACGATTAAGGTGTCGTCCTCGGTGAACAGAATGATTTTCCCCTCATCAAAGGTATCAACGTCGGAAACGCCGGAAATCGACAATTTTTCCTTGTTTTCTAATATGAGATTGTGAATGGTATTTTGTTCCGCAGCCATGACAGCCTCCTAAATTAACATATTTTGTGTTAAAGTGTATGAAAATTCTGAACATATTATGACAGGTACAAATTATGGATTGACGGCACTTTCAATTAATGGTAAAATAATATGTATAAAAAAAGGAAATTAGAATGGAATAAAGAAAGGCAAAATTTATGTGGATTTGCGATAAATGGGAGGACTATCAGGTTTTAGACATTGCCTGCGGCCAAAAGGCTGAGGACTGGAACGGATATTTGCTTATCCGGCCGGACCCACAGGTGATTTGGAACGAAAAACAAAAGCCCGGGCTTTGGGGCAAAGCACATGCCGTTTACCACCGGAAGAACACCGGGGGCGGCTTTTGGGACGTGAAAAAAAAGCTTCCCGAGAAATGGAGCGTGGCTTTTCCGCCTTTAGGCTTAAAGTTTTATATCAAGCCTATGGGCTTTAAGCACACGGGGCTGTTTCCAGAGCAGGCGGCCAACTGGATGTGGTTTTCTAATCTTATTCAAAACGCAGGCCGGCCGGTTAAGGTTTTAAACCTGTTTGCTTATACCGGCGGAGCCACAGCGGCCGCGGCGGCGGCCGGAGCATCCGTTGCCCATGTGGACTCGTCAAAGGGAATGGTTTCCTGGGCAAAAGAAAATTTAACGCTGTCAGGGCTTAAAGATAGGCCCGTGCGCTATTTAGTAGATGACGCGATTAAATTTGTGGACCGGGAACTTCGGCGCGGCAACCGTTATGACGCGGTGATTATGGATCCGCCGTCTTACGGCAGGGGGCCGGGCGGCGAGGTATGGAAGTTAGAAGATGAGCTTTATCCGCTGGTGCAAAAGTGTGTAAGCCTTTTGTCCGACAGCCCGCTGTTTTTCTTAATCAATTCCTACACAACAGGACTGCAGCCAGCGGTGCTGTCTGATATTTTAAAGCTAACGCTGGCGAAAAAGCACGGCGGAACGGTTTCGGCAGACGAAATCGGCCTGCCGGTTTCCGACAGCGATTTAATACTTCCATGCGGCGCGTCTGGCCGCTGGAGTGCAATTTAGAGAAAAGGGGAGAACGAAACATGTTAAACAATCAAAGAGTGCTGGTAGTGGACGACGATAAGAATATTTGCGAAATTGTTCGATTGTATTTGGACAAGGAGGGGTTTGAAGTTGTTATTGCAAACGATGGACAGACGGCCATCGATTTGTTCAAGCAAAAGACGCCCTCTGTGGTGGTGTTAGACGTAATGCTTCCGAAAATGGACGGGTTCCAGGTGTGCCGAGAAATCCGCCGTGTGAGCAACATTCCCATCATTATGCTTACGGCAAAGGGTGAAACTTTTGACAAGGTGTTAGGCTTAGAGCTGGGCGCGGACGACTATATGGTTAAACCCTTTGAAAACAAGGAACTGGTTGCAAGAATTAAGGCGATTTTAAGACGGTATGACCCAAAAGATAATTCTGATAAAGAGGTTGTCTATCCCAATATTATTATCAATCTAACAAACTACGAGTTAAAAATTAACGGCGCTTCGGTGGACATTCCCCCCAAAGAGCTGGAGCTTTTATATTTTCTTGCCACAAACCCCAACAAGGTGTTCACCCGTGAACAGCTTTTGGAAACCGTTTGGGGGTTCGACTATTTCGGCGACTCCAGAACTGTGGACGTGCATGTAAAACGTCTTCGGGAAAAATTAGAAAAGGCCGGCGAGAACGTGAACTGGCAATTAAAAACCGTGTGGGGTGTTGGGTATAAATTCGAGGTGAAATAATTTGAGACGCAGAAGCATTTACATACAGCTGTTCACGGTGACTATGGCGCTGTTTTTGGTGAGCTTCATCATTACGGGTACACTTTTGTTCAGCTTTATGGGAACCTACCTTACCTCCCGGCACGAAAAGGAATTAGATAACATTGCCCGGCAGGTGGTGAACATTACGGTATACATTGCCAGTACCAACGGCCAGCTGACGGCAGAGGCCTACCGCCTAAACATTAACGCGGTGGCCCAGTCTACCGACACGGAAATTTTTGTGCTGGACGAAAAGGGTGAGCTGGTGACAACCAGCATTGAAAATTTTGACGATAAAATAAAAGAAGAATATACCCAGGACATATTAGAGGGAAACGGCGCAACCTACCGCGGCTCTTTGGGTGGCATTTTTAAAGGAGAGGTGCTCACCGTTGCACGCCCAATTAAATATATGGGTTCCGTTGTAGGCGGCGTTTTGGTTAGCATCCCTACGCCGGAGGTCACAAGAATGCGCATTGAGGTGCTGAAAATTTTTGTTTTTAACGTGGCGTTTGTGGCGGTGTTTGTGGCAATTTTTGTTTACCTCATTTCAAAACGGATTACGAAGCCGCTTTCGGAGCTTACCTCTGCCGCAAAAAGCATTGCAGGAGGTGACTTTAAACGCCGAGTGAACATTGACACGGAAAACGAGTTCAGCGAGCTGGGCGACACCTTTAACAACATGGCAGACTCAATTGAGCAGCTTGAAAATATGCGCTCGAGCTTTATTGCCAACGTGTCTCACGATTTAAGAACGCCCATGACCACGATTATTGGTTTTGTGGAGGGCATTATGGACGGCACAATTCCGGAGGAAAAGCGCCAGTGGTATTTGTCTATTGTGCTGGACGAGAGCAGGCGGCTTTCGCGGATTGTGACCGACTTGCTGGACCTGAGCAAATTGGAGCAGGGCAGCTTTAACATTGAACCGCGTGAATTTGATATTAACGAGCTTATGCGCCTGAGCATTATTAAGTTTGAAAAACGGATTACGGAGAAAAACATAAGCTTAACCGTTGGTTTCGAAACGGAAAATATGCGGGTAGACGCCGATAAAGACGCCATTCAGCGCGTGATTACCAACCTGTTTGACAACGCCATTAAATTTACGCCGGAGGGCGGATTTATCGACGTGAACACCGGTGTAAAAGACGGCAGCGCCTATGTAAGCATTCAAAACTCAGGACTGGGCATTGAAAAGAAAGACTTAATGCACATTTTCGACCGGTTTTATAAATCCGACAAGTCCAGAAGTCTGGACAAAAACGGCGCAGGGCTTGGACTTTATATTGTAAAAAGCATTATCCAGGCCCACGGCGAACGGGTGTGGGCAGAAAGCGAGCCGGGCGAGTTTACGCGGTTTAGCTTTACCCTTGCAAGGGCAAATGAAAAAAAGAAGAACGACGATAAGAAATTAATTGAGGAAGTATAATGGATTTAAAAATAATTCACACGGCCGACGTGCATTTCGACACGCCGTTTTCAGGACTTTCGGAAACAGAGAAAGCAGCGGTGCGGCGGCAGGATTTGCGCACCACGTTTTCAACAATTATTTCTATGGCCCAAAACGCTGACATGCTGTTTATCTCCGGCGACTTGTTCGACGGCAGAATCGTAAGCCGAACCACACTGGATTTTCTAAAGCGGGAGTTTTTTAAAATAAAACATGTAAAAGTGTTTATCGCGGCGGGAAATCATGATTGCTTTCATTCAGACAGCGTTTACGCCACTTTCGATTTTGGCGAAAACGTTCACGTGTTTGGAACCGAACCCGAGGTGGTGGAAACGGAAAGCGCGGACATTTACGGTATATCGTTTCAAACTGCCAACGAGTTTCGGGAGTTGCTGCCGCGGTTTCAGGTAAAAAATTCTGATAAAATGAATTTGCTGGTGATGCACGGAAACTTAATGGGAGAAGGGTATAACCCCGTTCAGCTGTCTGACATAGAAACCTGCGGAATGGACTATGTGGCCTTAGGCCACGTTCATGCAGCAAGCGGTCTTAAGGTACGCGGCGCCTGTTTTTATGCATATCCCGGCTGCCCGGAGGGACGCGGGTTTGATGAAACAGGGGAAAAGGGTGTTTTGGCGCTGACTGTGAGTAAAGGACATGTGACGGCAGAGTTTGTTCCGGTTCAGCAGAGAATGTATGTAAGCACGTCTATTGACATAAGCAAAGCCGAATGTATGGAAGACATTGCAAAGCAGCTAAACGGCGCTTTGAAAGAACCGCAGAACATGTATCGGTTCCGCTTGACAGGAAGCAGCAGCTTTCCCATAGATACAGAAGTTTTAAAGAGCGGTATTGATGCCTTCGATGTTTCGGTAATTGATGAAACCGTTCCCGCTGTGGATTTAGAAAAGCTGAGCAGAGAGTTTTCGCTGAAAGGCTTATTTACGAAATTTGCTTTAGAAGACAGGGCAAACATGGAGGCCGAAGCGTTTGAGCTTGCCTTTAAAACAGGATTTTCTATTTTAGAAAAAGAGGAACGCAATGAGAATTGATAAAATCGAAATCGACGGTTTTGGAAAATTGAATGATTTTTCGTTAACGCTCAGTGATGGCTTTAACCTGATTTTTGGCGAAAATGAAAGCGGAAAGAGCACGCTGTGTGCATTTTTACTCTCTATGTTTTACGATATGCCAAACGACGGTAAACGGCTGGAGCTTTCTGAATCAATTCGGCGTAAATATAAGCCCTGGAACACAGATCGGTTTGGCGGCAGGGTGTACTTTACGCACGGCGGAAAACAATATATTTTAGAAAAAAATTTTGGCGCCACAAAACGGTCTGACAGGGCGCGGCTGATGGATGCCGCCAGCTGGGACGAGTGCGGAAGCCCGGAGAATGCCGGCGAGCGGTTTTTTGGTCTGGGACGGGAGGGCTTTTTAAAAACGCTTTACATTACCGCGCTGGGCGCTGACGCAAAAAGCACAGGAAACGAGGAGATTTTAACCCGGCTTTCCAATTTAGAAACCAGCGGCGATGAAGATATTTCATATGGAAACATTAAAAACGCTCTGGAAAAGGAGCAGTTTGCAATTCTAACCAAAACGGGCAAGGGCGGAAAGCTGGCGGCGTTAAAGGAACAGGAACGAAAGCTTCAGTCGGAGCTTAACACCGCTCAGCGATTTTATGAAAGCGTGAAAGATGAGGAGCGCCAAAGAACGGAACTTAAGGCGCAAATTGCCGAACTTCAGATAAGAATTCAGACTGCGGAACAAGCATATCAAACTGCCGTAGACCACGAAGCCTATCTTTCTCAAAAGCAAACAGCGGAAAACCGCAGCATGCTATTGGACAGACTCAGCAAAGAAAATGAGCGGCTTTTAAAGCTGCAGCAGGCCGGGGCGGAATTGCTTGAAAAAACAAGGGCAGAAGTGACCTCTGAGGATATAAATCAGGTAAAAATTTTAGAAAAACAGCTGATTATTTTTGAAAATAAAAAAGAGGAATTGGAAACGCAAATGCAGGAGCTTTCTGAAAAAATGCAGTTGGGAACTGCAAAGAAAAAGCGCAGCGCCGGAATTGTTTCCGCTCTTGTTTTCCTCATTTTTGCCGCGGCGGCAATTGTGCTAAAAAATTGGCTGCATCCCATAATATTGCCGTTGGCTGGTCTGGCGCTTGCAGGTGTTATCTTCTTTTTCATGATAAGCCGTGGAAAATGGGGCGGAGAGCTTGAAACCGCTCAGCAGGAGCTGGAAAAAGCAGACGGGCAAAGGAAAGAGTTGCAGTTGGCAGTTTCAGCGCTGTGCAAAAAATATGAAACAGACGGATTAAGCGCGCTATTTAACCGGGCTGCAGAGGATAACAGCAACACCGAGCGGTTAAAGGAAACGCAGCGCCAATTGAAATCCTGCGAAACAGAAATAAAATCGTTAACTGAAAGCTTGTCGCGCCTTCCTGAGCAGGAGAAACGAGAATTCCCCCCGGAGGTTATCAATTATTTGGGCGGTTCGGCGTTAGAAATTGCGTCGCAGACGAAAGCGTTAAAGACGAGGCTCGAAGTGCTGACCCAAAAACATTACGACCTGTCTGTAAATTTGGCAAAACAGACGGCGGCAGACCGGACTGTTCCTGACATTGAGTCTGATCTTTTGGCGGTATCGGAGCAGATTGAAGGCTTAACAAAACGCCATGCCGCTTTAGAAAAGGCCTCTGAATGGCTCGAACGCGCCCACGGAGAAATTAAACAGAATTACGCGCCGCGGCTGAATCAGAAAATGGCTGAAATTTTTTCGCACCTCACCTTTGATAAATATTGCGGAGTGAAGCTGGGTGAAGCGTTTCGCTTAAACTATCAGAATGAAAACAACGAAATTGTGGACGCGTCGTATTTAAGCGGCGGCACCTACGATTTATTATATATTGCGCTGCGTTTTGCGGCGCTGGGCGTTTTGTTCGGCGAAACAATTCCGCCTGTTATCTTAGACGACGCGCTGCTGCAGTTAGACGATTCGCGGCTTAAGGCGGCGGCAGATTTTCTAATCAACAGCGGCGGGTTCGACCAGGTAATTTACTTTACCTGCCACAAAACAAGCGCTAAGCTTTTTCAAAACGAGAGCATTCACAGAATGGAACTTTAACATATAGGAGGATGTATAAAATGGATTACAAAATTGAAACGAACTGCGTGCAGGCCGGCTATGAGCCAAAAAATGGCGAGCCGAGGGTGCTCCCCATTTACCAGAGCACAACCTATAAATATGACTCAGCCCAATATCTGGGCGATTTGTTTGATTTAAAAGTGGAGGGGCACATGTATACCCGCCTTTCTAACCCCACCATTGAGTGTGTGGAGAAAAAAATTGCGGCGTTGGAGGGCGGCGTTGGTGCGCTGTGCCTGTCTTCCGGTCAGGCGGCAAATTTGTTTGCGCTTTTAAACATTGCACAGTCTGGCGATAATTTCGTCAGTGCATCTGAAATTTACGGCGGAACGGTAAATTTGTTTGCTGTTACCATGAAAAAAATGGGCATTGAAGTGCGGTTTGCAAGCCCGAAAGACAGCGACGAGGAAATTGAAAAACTTTTTGACGAGCGCACCCGTGCGGTGTTTGGCGAAACTGTGTCAAACCCAGCGCTGGATGTGTTAGACATTGAACGGTTTGCACGTTTGGCCCACAGCCACGGCGTTCCGCTTATTATTGACAACACGTTTGCAACGCCTATCAACTGCCGACCCTTTGAATTTGGCGCAGACATTGTAACGCATTCCACCACCAAATATATGGACGGTCACGCAACCTGTGTTGGCGGTGCAATTGTGGACAGCGGAAATTTTGACTGGACAGGCGGAAAATATCCTGAGCTTTCCGAGCCGGACGAATCTTACCACGGTGTAACCTACACCAAGGAGTTCGGCAAAGCGGCCTACATCGTGAAAGCCCGGGCACAGCTTATGCGAGACTTGGGCTCTCAAATGAGTCCTATAGCGGCGTTTATATTGAATTTGGGGCTTGAGACGCTGCACCTCAGGGTAGAACGTCACTGTGAAAATGCAATGAAAGTGGCTAAGTTTTTAGAGGAGTGTGACGACATTTCCTGGGTGAACTATCCGGGCCTTGCCTCCAGTCCCCAATATGAGCTTGCCAAGAAATATATGCCCCACGGTATTTGCGGTGTTATTTCCTTTGGCATTAAGGGCGGCAAGGAAGCGGCTGTGAAGTTTATGGAGAGTCTTAAGCTGGCCCAAATGGTGGTGCATGTGGCAGACGCCAGAACCAGCGTTCTGCACCCGGCCTCTACCACCCACAGGCAGCTCAGCGATGAGCAGCTAATCTCCTGCGGCGTGCCTGCCGACATGATTCGTATGTCCGTTGGCATTGAAAACTGTGACGACATCATCGGCGACATTCAGCAGGCGCTTTTCAATGCAAAATAAAGTTTTATTTGCAAACAGGCGGCTTTTGTGATAAAATAACAAGAAAAGTTTTTATTATAATAAGGGGAGTTTAACTTGGAAAACGTATTTGACATATTAAAAGAGCGCGGGCTGATTGCTCAAACCACCCATGAAGACGAAATTCGTGAGCTTCTCGGGAAAGAAAAGGTTACGTTTTATATCGGCTTCGACCCCACGGCAGACAGCCTTCATGTGGGACACTTTCTGCAAATGGTGGTTATGCGCCACATGCAGAACGCAGGCCACAGGCCAATCGCCTTAGTGGGCGGCGGCACAGGCATGGTGGGCGACCCGTCGGGCAGAACGGATATGCGCCAGATGATGACGGTGGAAACCATTAATCACAACTGCGAGTGCTTTAAAAAACAGCTTTCCTCCATTGTAGATTTTTCTGAGGGCAAGGCCATTATGGTGAACAACGCAGACTGGCTGAGAGACTTAAACTACATTGAATTTTTGCGGGACATTGGCTCCTGTTTTTCCGTAAACGAAATGCTGCGGGCAAAGTGTTTTCAAACGCGTCTGGAAAAGGGGCTTTCGTTTATTGAATTTAACTATATGCTTATGCAAAGCTACGACTTTTTGCAGCTTTATAAAAATTATGGCTGTAAGCTGGAGCTGGGAGGAGATGACCAGTGGAGCAACATTTTAGGCGGCATTGACCTGGTGCGACGCAAAGAAAACCAGCAGGTTTATGGCATGACGTTTACCCTCCTTACCACCAGCGACGGCAAAAAGATGGGCAAAACAGCGAAAGGCGCTCTGTGGCTTGACCCGGAAAAGGTTTCGCCATATGACTTTTATCAATATTGGAGAAACGTAGACGACGCTGATGTTTGCAGGCTTTTAAAAATGGTGACGTTCGTCTCTATGGACGAGATTCGTGAAATGGAAACATGGGAAGGCGCTGAATTAAACAAGGCCAAAGCACGGCTGGCCTTCGAGGTAACAAAGCTTGTTCACGGCGAGGCAGAGGCGCTTAAGGCAAAACAAACTGCCGAGGGAATTTTCGGCGGCGCAGGCAGCGCCGGGGATATGCCGTCTACCGAGTTAAGCCTTTCCGAACTCGCAGACGAAACATCGCTGTTAGACATAATGGTTGCCGCGAAACTGATTCCGTCAAAGGGCGAGGGGAGAAGGCTCATCACCCAGGGCGGCGTGTCGGTGGACGATGTGAAAATAGCAGAGCCGAACCAGAAAATTTCAAAAGAGAGTCTTGAAAAAGGAATCGTAATAAAAAAAGGAAAGAAAGTATATCATAAAGTAACGGCGAAATAACTGATTTTAAATCGACACAGCAAGGGAGTGGTGAAATGCCGATTAAAATCCCGAACGACCTGCCGGCAACGGCGGTTTTGGAAAAAGAAAATATATTTGTGATAACGGAAACCAGGGCCATTACCCAGGACATCCGCCCATTAAAAATAGCAATTTTGAATTTGATGCCCACAAAGGTGGAAACAGAAACGCAGTTTGTAAGGCTTTTGGGCAACACACCGCTGCAAGTGGAGCTGGAGCTTTTGCACACCAAAACCCACAAGTCGAAAAACACGTCCCAGGAACACCTGTTAACGTTTTATAAGACCTTTGAAGAGGTGAAGGATAAAAAGTTCGACGGGCTGGTAATTACCGGCGCGCCGGTGGAACTGATGGATTTTGAAGAGGTGGAATATTGGGAAGAACTCAAGGAAATTATGGAGTGGAGCAAAACTAACGTTACCAGCACGCTGCACATTTGCTGGGGCGCTCAGGCGGGGCTTTACTATCACTATGGAATTCCGAAATATACCTTAGATAAAAAGCTGTTCGGCGTATACAAGCACAAGCTGGACAGAAAAACCGCAATTTTGTTCCGCGGTTTTGACGACGAATTCTACGTTCCCCATTCCCGTCATACAGACGTGAAACGGGAGGACGTGGAAGCCGTTTCTGACTTGAAAATTCTTGCCTCATCTGACGAAGCAGGCCTTTATGTGGCAGCCACAGATTTGGGCAGGCAGATTTATGTGATGGGGCATTCGGAATATGATGCGGACACGCTGAAAAAGGAATATTTCCGGGACAAGGAAGCGGGAAAAAAAATCGACTTGCCGGTGAACTATTTTGAAAACGACGATCCGTCGCTTCCCCCTAGGGTTACGTGGCGGTCCTGCGCCAATTTGTTTTATTCAAACTGGCTGAACTATTTTGTTTATCAAACAACCCCTTATGACTTAAATAAAATAAAATAAAAAACTTTAGGGTAGTCGAATGGCTACCCTAAAGTTTTGTAAGTGATTTCATTATTTTAGTCAAAATCATGTTCAAAAATGTTCAATCCATAAGGCGGATACCACATGAGATACATGGGTCTTTTTATACGTCCAACAGTGTACCATTCTTCCACAATTAATATTTGAGGGTCAATATCGTCAAATTTTCCAATAAACAGAAAATCTACATCATAAAAATCGTCAACCTGAGTTTTCAGCCAATCATCTGGTACATTTCCTGTAATGTCTATATCCTGAGGACAATTTTTAATTCCTCCATATTCTTTCACTTCCCAAGTATATTCTGTTACATTCATCATGCTCGCACGTATTGCAACGTTACCTGGTTTAACATAATCATCAATGTCAAAATTCTCATCAATTAATCCTTTTTTTATGGGAATAACCCATAATAAAGCCAACTCCACTGTTACGACTAACAAAATGACAATAAGATATTTTAATATCGACTGAATTAAATTATCCATTTTTGTTCTCTCCATTCATTTTTAATAAAATTTAATCCAGGAAACACCTTTGCTTGCAACCGGATATTTATATTTGTGGGAAGCACTAAGCGGCGTGCTTTTTCGTCCTATTGCGTTAATATATTTACCAGATACATCAATATAATCTGTTTTACCATTAACAGCGAATGCTACACCGCCAACAGCATCTACCCATTTTTGCGCAAAATTATTACCCCATTCTCCATTAACGTCTGTTCCGGTATTACACGCATAAAACGTAGCTGTAGTAGAGTAAAATGCAGCAGGGATTAATCCACCTATCCAATTATAATCTAATGAAAACTTAGAACGGTCTGCATTATCATAGCCGAGTTCAACACTTCCAATAAATCCATGTGAAAACATGGTTACCGTTCTAACTTTATCATTTTTTCTCGCTTCAGTCAGCTCCCAGACGGTTGTTGATTTTGAATTTAAATAATTTTGTAATTGATCTGAATTGTGAATCATAACCAATCTTACGTCCAAATCTTTAGCAGCGCTTCTAATTAAATTAATGTCTTCATTCGAATAACCTATATCGCTAACAATCCAGGTTATACTTTCATTAGTATTCGCTTGCATATCTTGAATTTGTTTAATAGCAGAAGCAATGAATTCAAATGGCCAAGGATCATCAGAGCCATATGCACCACCTGAAATTACGATTTCTTCCAACCCCCACGGATCCACAAACTTCAACGGATTATTCTCACAATAAACATACCAGTTAGAGCCGCTCTTAGCCGGGTCCTCACTGATAAACCTGCCGAGCTTGGGGTCGTAATACCGGTTCCTTAAGTAGATAAACCCTGTTTCATTATCGATATACTCCCCGCAGTAGCGGTAAGGGTTATCCTGGGAACCAGAGTGCGACCACTGTTCGCCAAATGCAAAGTATCTATATCCGGCATCCTTTGTGCCGTTTGTATTCAGTGTATATGCTGTGTCGCCGTGAACGTCTTTCATCAAATACATAAGCGCCGCCGTGCCCAACTTTCTTGACACAATCCCGCCATTGCCAATGCAAAAAAAAATCCCTCTTTTGCTGTTAATTATACATATTTTACATATCATTGTCAACTTAACATTGAAAAAACTTGTTTAGTTTATAACCTAACTACAAATGTCCCCCGCTGAAATTCTGAGGAGCTAACGCTCCCTGTACAGGTTACAATCTGTCGCAAGCTTTGCTCCTTGCAAGCATAACAAAGCGTTGCTCCGATTTAAAAACAAAAAAGATAGGGTAGTCATCTGACCACCCTATCATCGCTAACTTACCCAATATGCAATCACTGTTCCGTCTGTCTGACTAATTGCTACATTGTCTGTATTCAATTCAACAAGCAAGTTTGGATTCTCCAATACCGGAGAAATAGAAACCAAATATGCATTGGCGTCTAACCTGGGGGATATACGATACTCCGTCGGTTTTGTGAAAAAATCATCGTAATTAAGATTTTTTGAAACGGCGATTGCAATATCAACGGCGGTTTCTTTGTCGATTGGACCATCCTTTACCTTGTGTTCTTTTAAAACCTTTTTAATATCTTTTTCCATTTTTTCATCAACAAAATCATCTGGTACCAAATGATCTTCCAGAACGACATCAAAAGTCCGCCAATAGTTGCCCGCATAACGTGGTTCTACGTATGGGGCTTTGTTTCCGCATGAAGTTAACAGCATACTGCATAACAAGATTAGACCTATTTTTTTGAACATATGATTCACCTTCCTTATATATATGGCTTCCATTCTAGATCTGCCTGACATGTAGAATCTTTCTTCCTGCACGTCTAACGCGGGTCATCGGTTACTTGATACGCAACTACCTCGCCGCTCATTTGATGAATTGCTATCATGTGTATTGAGGGGTCTTGCGTTCTATGGCGGTCTACTTCCTGAGAAATCAGAAGCCAAAATACGCCGTCATCTGAGTTGGGCGATATGCGGTATACGGTTCGTTTTTGAAAAAAATCCTCTCTGTAATGATGCTTCACAACTAAAATTGCAATATCAAGGGCAGTATCTTCGTCAATAGGGCCATCTTTTACCTTGTGTTTTTTTAAAACCTTTTTAATATCTTTTGCCATATCTTCATGAATAAAATCCTCCGGAACTAAATAGTCTTCAACACTTATATAAGCAGCTGACCTGCATTGGCCAAGGTATTTTGGTTCTAAATCCGGCGGACGTTTTTCACATGATATAAAAAGCATACTGCATAATAAGATTAGGCCTATTTTTTTTAACACAATATCCACTCCTTTTATCTATCAGGTTTCCATATTGCATCTGGATCACATGTAGAAGTTTCCTTCCTGCAATCGGGTGTTTCGTGTTTTTCCCATACGTTTCGATAGCGAGATAAACTTCTTAAATATGCCTTTCTTTCCTCTGAAAGCCACGGATTTGGCATAGGAACATTGTTTGATAAAGGCCCAGGTGCACCGCCGGCAGAGTACGTTCTTGCAATTACGTTACCCCAGCCCTTGTTATCTGGCTGAAAATAAACGGCAATTATAAGTTTATCGTTGTTATTTGCATAGCTTTTATCATTGTCTGAAATATCTCCACCCTGCGGATGACTGTGTATAGCGCCTACATATGTTACACCATCCCCATAAGGAATCATTGCTTCCGCTGCATCTAAATCGGTTTTATGCGGGCCGCCCACTATTGCTTCTGTATAAGAATAATAAACGCCTTTTTCATCATAGCCTTTATATATTGCAGATGCCTGTTCCATCATAATATATTCAGACGTTGGAAAATAGTTCCAACCCCAGTCGTTAGATAATTCTTGCAAAGTACGAAACTTTTCTCCAGCAACTAGTCCCCACGGATCCACAAACTTAACCGGATTATTCTCACAATAAACATACCAGTTAGAGCCGCTCTTAGCCGGGTCCTCACTGATAAACCTGCCGAGCTTGGGGTCGTAATACCGGTTCCTTAAGTAGATAAACCCTGTTTCATTATCGATATACTCCCCGCAGTAGCGGTAAGGGTTATCCTGGGAACCAGAGTGCGACCACTGTTCGCCAAATGCAAAGTATCTATATCCGGCATCCTTTGTGCCGTTTGTATTTAGTGTATATGCTGTGTCGCCGTGGATATCTTTCGCCAGATACGTTGTTGCGGCAGACGTTTTCCGCGCTATAATTCCTCCTATACCGATTGTGTTGCGGGCGGTGAAATTGGTCCCGTCACTTTCATTAATCGTATAGCCTCTGTCCCAATAAAAACAAGTCGTTTTGCCGCCGGCTGTTTTCGAGCTTCTGAACCCTTCCGGGTTCATAGGTATAAGTACCTTTAACCGTGCTGCCTTCTTTATACTGAATCAACTGGTTCCTGTCGTTGTAGCTGTATGTCTTGCTCAGTGCCGAAGACCCCAGCGTTTCCTGCTTCGTACTCATAGAGCCGTTGGCGGTGTATGTATAGGTGTCCGTGGCCGTTTGTGTTATTGTTGTACCGTTATTCGTGCCTGTAACGGTTTCTTCCCTCCGAGTCAGCTGGTTCGCAGCGTTATATGTCATTTCCTCCGTATGGTGTGTAACATTGGTAAACGGAACGGTTGTTCCCGCGTTGGACAGGTTCACCGTCGCGCCGCGATAATGAGATATTTCCTTCGATACAATATTGTTGTTCGCATCATATCCATATTGCGTTGTTGCAGAAAACTCATCTAATGTGGTATTCAGCCTGTTCAGTTCGTCATAGGTATATTCATTAATTCTTGTGACGCCTAAGCTTTCTTTTAACAGATTGCCGTTGTCATCATAGTCGTATCTGTAGGACAGACTATCCTTTTGGGTAAAGGTGGGCTCGCCTTGAAGATTATACTCAAATGTCTGATACTTTCCGCTCGAACCATAAGATACTTTGCTGAGCAACCCCTGCTCGTTCTCATACTCATATTGCGTGATCAGTCCGTTGCCCAAAAAGCACTCTTTGCTGTTAATTATATATATTTTATATATTATTGTCAACAGAATATTGAACGAATAATTGTTATTTATTGAGTTAAAAAAACGAAACAATAGGGTAGTCATTTGACTACCCTAAAATTTTATGGATTAAATTAATTGCGGTATTGTAAATCTATCTTATCTGCTTATTGGTGCGTTCAGTACTAGCGGCATAACCGCCCCTCCATTTGTGTTACTGTATGGTCTCAATGAATAGCTTAATATTATTTTTTGAAGGCTCACAAGTAACAGAAAATGAACTTTCGTTGTAGTCAAATAGGAGCTGTATTGACTGTTTTTCAATATTTTTTTTTAACACATTACTGTCCGCCATAGAAAAATAAAAATCTACTACTTCTTGCTCTGATACATTTGTTAAATACACAGCTTGTATCTCTGAGGTACGATATAGAAAAATAGTTTTAGGGGGAAGAGGAACTTTTCTTGTCTGATTGTTAATTACATATGTATATTCAGTACTATTGTTGAATTTAAAATCAATAAATTGTTTAAATTGTGGATTCAATAGATACATAGCTTGACTGGTAATAGTAATAAAGCACACTGTAAATATTCCTATTATGATTATTTTTTTATATTTAGGAAAAAAATGAATCAATAAAACAATAAATATAACAATGATGAACGTAATAGTTGCTAATAATCTAATACTCAAAAATCTCACCTCAATTAATTAAAATTTGCTATTGAAAAACTCGCTAAGCTTTGATTAACAAATTTGTCGTAATCAATATATCTGTTACCATCAACCCAGCCATCATATACTTTAAGAAATTTTTTGGTTTGGCCATTTTTTTCAAACTCACTATAACCTACAACTGTTACTGTATGATTTTCATAATACTAACGGCCTTTCATCAAATTTGTAATACAACGTATATTTGTTACCACTGCTGTGGAACAGACAGCGGTAACAAATACATGTACCTTATACAATTACGACGTCCAAATTGCAAGAAGCGTCCCATCTTTTTTACTGATTACTAACTTAGTGCTAAGCCCTCCCACAACATTTATACCATTCTCTTGTCCTATCTCAACAAAGTAAGCATCCACATCCAATCTGTAGGAAATACAATAAAATGTCGGCTTCTCAAAATAGGATTCTTGCCCACATTTCATTATCGCTATCGCGATATCAACAGCCGTTTCCTTATCAATAGAACCATCTTCTGAATTGTCTTTTGATTGATGTTCTTTCATCACCTTTTTAATATCTGACGACATCTTGCGTGTGATAAAACCATCCGGGACCTTGTAATCTTCGATATTCACATCAAAAACCCCAAAAAAAAAATCCGCTATATAGTGGTTTTAGCTCGTTAACATCATTCTTTGTCTCCTCGCCGCCGCACGCTGTTAACATCAAACAACAAATAATCATGAATAACAATTTTTTTAACATAAGTCACAACTCCTTTCATAAGGGGCTTGCCCCGTCACCCAGCGTGGCAAGGTGCGGCTTATACCGCACACATTCAGCAGGAGACCGCACTCCTGCTGAATGTTGAAATAGGAACCCATCGTTGAAGCCCGCTGGGGACATTTCTTCCTTGCCTAAGTTATAAAGTTAAATGTGTTGCTGCTTCATCTTATCTTTTTCTCTTATCTTTTGCTGCCTTCCATATATCGGGCTTCCAATCCATCCAATACTTGCACGTCGGTGCGTTGATGGCTTCGCAAGCTGCTCTATGAGCATACCAAATATTTCCATAGTTGGAGTAATGATCATACATCCATTGTCTCTGACCGTCGTTTAAATAGCGAATGGGTGTATTTCCATTAACTTCCGTTGGGGCCCCTCCTGCACCATAACCTATTATTTTTATCTATCCATCTCCCGGATTAAATTCAACAGAATATATTACAACGCCGAAAACTCCCTCTTTTGCTGTTAATTATACATATTTTACATATTATTGTCAACAGAATATTGAACAGCCTAATAAGTTTATAGAACAAAAAAAATAGGGTAGTCATCTGACTACCCTATCCTTGCTAATTTACCCAATATGCAACCCACTGTTCCGTCTGTTTAGGAGATATGCAGTCGGCATTGTCACATAAAAATGATGTGTTATTATTGAAAGCTGTTTTGAATCGGGGGAGCAATATACCAACTAATGAGCTTAATTTTATATTTTTCCCACAAATCATATGCCGAAATAAGACGCGGCGCTTCGCGATTGTTATTTTCTATTTTTTCGTAATCATCGGTGTACAATGCATCAGGAAACGTCTCGTTAATACTAGTATAGACCTCTGTATCACCCATATAATAAGCCCCGGCAATTTGTGGATTTAAATTGGGTTTATAGTAAATTTCCATTTCATCACTTCGCAATAGTGTGATACGAGTGTTGCCGCTTTTAAAATAAGACTTCCAAGTGCGATATTTTCCCTCGGCTTCATTTGAAGCAAATCCACTAAATTTACAGATTAAAACATCCTCAACTATTTTTGTTTCTCCTTCAATTTCGTATTCCAAACGAAAGGGAAATTCGGCCTGTTTTATTTCAGGTTTCGGAGGATTTGGTAAAAAGAACATATAACCGCCAAAAGCATACATTACCTTTATCAAATAAATAATGTATGATAAAACGAGAATTACAGCAATAATTCCTATTACACAAAGTGTTTTTTTAACATTTTATCACTCCTTTTTACCGTTTATTAAACGCACTAAAAATTGCAGACATACCATGATTCGCAAGCCTATCGATCTTTCCATCCTTATTATAATACTGTGTCGACAGCCATATAGTATTACCTATATCAGCTGTTTCAATTGCTTGTGAAATAATTTCGCCTACTACATAATAATTAGAAAAATTTCCTGTTCTATCTGCTTCTATCAATCCATAAGCTTGAAAATTAAAATTAGCAGCATTAAATGTAATTGCATCCCTATGCGTATAGGTAGCAGCCGCAATCGCTTCGCCTCCTCCTTTCGAATGTCCGGCGAATGTTATTTCATATCCAGAGTGAGAGTTTACAAACCCTAAGCTAAAATTCATGGCATCCCACATATCTGCCGAATGAGTTCCCAAATACGCTTCGGCATTATTTATCCAGTTATTTAGATTACTTGTTCCCTTAAAAACAACGCAATATTCTAAAGGATTTGACCAGTCATGAGTAGAATTAAGTTTTGCATAAAATCCCATTTTTAATCCTTCGCGGCCATACCAAACGTCAATTAAATACCAGTTAGAAGCTTCGTTGTTCATCTGTACATTTAATGGAGTTGTTAACTCGGATTTGTCGTGATGGTAAATGTGTTCTGACATATGCGCTGCTTCTTCCCTTGTTGGTTTAAGCCCCCACGGATCCACAAACTTAACCGGATTATTTTCACAATAAACATACCATTTAGAGCCGCTCTTTGCCGGGTCCTCACTAATAAACCTACCAATACTCGGGTCGTAATACCGGTTCCTTAAATAGATAAACCCTGTTTCCTCATCTGTATACTCTCCGCAGTAACGGTAAGGGTTATCCGCCGTGCCGGTGATATCTGTCTGCTTTCCGTAAGCGTCATAGTCATATGTTCCTTTTTGTGAAGTGCCCTGCATTAACATCGTTGTGTCGCCGTGCACGTCTTTAAACAGATACATCGGCGTTCCCGTAGTCTTGCGTGCAACGATGCCGCCAAGGCCAACCACATTCTGCGCTTTAAATGACGTTCCGTCAGACTCGTTAATCGTATAGCCTCTGTCCCAATAAAAGCAAGTCGTTTTGCCGTCAACAATCTTAGAACTCCGGTAGCCTTCCGCATCGTAGGTATAGGCACGCAGTAGCTGGTACTAAATAGAACTTTTAACTTGTGATTCTTTTCTTTTTCATGTCTTAGCACTTTTCTTTTTTAAACATTTAATTACTATCATTGTTATACTTAGTACTAAGCATACCATAGTAGAAATTGTTGAAAACAAAAATATACTTAACGTTTGAAAAATATTTATGGCATTTCCTTGTAAAAGTACTAACAAACTAAATAGCATTACAAAACCACTAATTATTGTTGGTACAAACAAAAACCAAGTTTTAGCTCGCGTTTTTTTTACAATTATCCACATGGAAATGCACATAATAACAGATAAAACTACGCTGCTTAAAGAATGTGGGTAGGTAATACAAACATCAAAAATACCAAACAGAATACTTATAAAATAATCCATTTATATCACTCCTAAAGTCCTTGCGTAATGCCTACCTTTGCTCTTATATCGTTCAGGGGGAGAACCATATCTTGCTTCCCATGCAACATCATTTTTGGCTTCAGTGCGCGTAAATCTGCGATTGAAGAATAGCTGGTTAAACACGGGTTCTGCCGAATTGGGCCGAGTATCGGCAAGCCATGTTTTACCTAATTGTCCTGACATAAAGGTTCCTACATTTGTACCATCTTTAAGAGTACCTTTGTAAAAACCCTCCATAGACATCTGCAAACAATTTTTTCCAAAAAGTTTATAAGAGGTATTCTCAACGTAATAATTATAAGTAGGTTTTTCGTATGTGCTGGCCTCATACCGATAACCACTTTCAATTGTTGTATTTGCAATTAAGTTTTTAAAGTAATTAGAGGATGCATTAAAATATCCCTCAACAAATGTTGCCGACGTGTAACCTGTCGTATTATATGGCAAATTGAGGCCACTAAGCCAACTATTAAATGCGTCTAATGAACTCATTGCCCCGTCTTGCCATGGTACCGCAATATAATATGCAGCTTTATCACCCCAATAAAAGTAATACCAATTCCCGTCATTTGTATCTTGGATTAATACTGAAGTATGACCTTGACTCATAGCAGCGTCTTCTGCAGTTATTATTATAGCATCTAGCCCCCACGGATCCACAAACTTAACCGGATTATTTTCACAATAAACATACCAGTTAGAGCCGCTGTTTGCCGGGTCCTCACTAATAAACCTACCAATACTCGGGTCGTAATATCGGTTCCTTAAATAGATAAACCCTGTTTCCTCATCTGTATACTCTCCGCAGTAAC
>NZ_JAXUNN010000013.1:0-14651 GCF_037235575.1 Congzhengia sp.
GCAAAAGGCAACAATGGCCAAATAAAACGGGGAGAGCTGAAACTTAAAATGCGCGTCGCGGTTAACCACATCTAAAAGGGAAAAGCCCACAGCGGCAAACAAAAATCCGTTCAGCGTGTGGAGCATAGAGTCCCAATAGGGGAATTTCATGTAGTAATTATGTATTTCCCCCAAAATTTCTGCCGAGAAAATGAACAAAAGAATGATAATTTCCAAAGTGGACGGAAGGTCAATCTTTAATTTTTTTTCAATCACCGCCGGTGCGATAAACAACAAAAGGGATAGCGCACAAACAAACACATTTTCATATTCTCCCCGGATAGCGGAGAGAACAAGAGAAGCGATCACCAATATTCTTAAAATTAAATATACAAAAAAAGTGCTTTTGTGCTCATGGAACTGACGGTTAACGGAAGCAAAAAAGCCCTCTCTTTTTTTTGCCGCCTGAACATTTTCTTTCAAAAAAACTACCTCCAAAACGGTATCCTGCCGTATAATTTTATTTTTTCTATTATATCAGGAAATTTAAAACAAGTCAATAGTCTGCAGGCCGGCAGGCGTCATGGCGCCTTATATTTTCCCGGCGGTACACCAATCATGCGTTTAAAGACAGTGTTAAAATAATTTTGGTCGGAAAAGCCCAGCATCAGAGCTGTTTCTTTTACACTTTTCCCCTCCTGAAGATATACAATTGCCTTTTTTATTTTCATTAAATTAAAATAGCTCATAACGCCTTTCCCGGCATATTTGCGAAAAATGCTTCTCATGTTTGCCTCTCCTATGCTGCAACGCGCCGCAAGTTCACAAATGGAAAGCTTTTTGTCTAAATTTTGCTCCATGACGTTTAAAATGGTTTGATAGGTTTGGGCGCTCTGTGTTCTGCTTGGCCGCGCAACGTTAGCCCCGTCTGTCATCAGGCGGTGCAACAAATATTCCAGTTTCGTCAAAAACATACTTGCTTCCAGTTCTTTTCCTTCGATTACACTAGTAAGGAGTCCCTGGCATAAGGTAAAAGTGAAAAACGATTTTGCCCTTTGGCACAGCGATTGAAACTGCTCAACTATTTTAGAAGTTAATTTAAAAATCCGCTCGGACAAATCCGGCATGCGGCTTGCATAAAAGGAGACAATGAGTGCCTGCATGGAGGTACCTCCTGCCGAACGCAAATTGTGAAATTCCATAGGCGGGTGCACCACCGCCTGACCGTGCTGCAGCAAAAACACATTGTTTCCCGCAACAACCTCTGCCTGTCCACCAATAATGCACACAACTTCCCAAAAGTCGTGCATTTCTCCCTCATAATAAAAATCACTTTTGTAAATTGAGTCATGAAAAGTCACAATTGCGTCTAATTGAATTTGTTTAGAAATGATACATTTTTTATACTGTTTTTCCATAGCGGCTCCAAATATCAGAATTTAAAGAATTTATCCCATATTTTCTATATATATTTAAATTCGTCTGCATTATAATTCCATTATAGGCAATGCAATTTCATTTGTCAATTATGAAAGGAGAATTTCAGTGATGAAACAACATGCGTTCGACTTATTAAAAGAAAAGGTATTTCAATTGGTTGACTTTCATTACGACGGGGAAATAGAGCAGATAGACTGCAACTGTGTGTTTGCATCGTTAAGAAACGGCAGAGCGCAGGCGGGAGGCCTGTCTGTTCCGCAGACGGCACGGGCGTTGTTTTTATTTGCACAAAGTGTTTCTCAGGGTAAAACAGAGTTTGAAATCAGGCAGAAGCCGGCGTTTTCTAATCTTGGCGTAATGCTGGACTGCTCCAGAAACGGCGTTATGCGTGTGGAAAAGGTGAAAGAGTTTATTGACTATATGGCCTGCCTCGGTATGAATATGCTGATGCTTTATACAGAGGACACCTATGAATTGAAAGAATATCCCCTATTCGGCTATATGCGCGGACGCTACAGCGCAGAGGAACTGAAAGAAATTGACGATTATGCCTTTGGTATGGGCGTTGAACTGATTCCCTGTATCCAGACGCTGGGACATATGGAGCAATATTTAAAATGGCAGGCTGCAGCAGAGGTGAAAGACACAAAATCGGTTTTGCTGATTGACGAACCGAAAACCTATGAACTGATTGAATGTATGATTAAAACCCTCCGCGGAATTTTCCGCACAAAGAAAATTCACATTGGCATGGACGAAGCATGGGACATTGGTTTGGGAAATTATTTGAAACTGCATGGGTATGCCGAGCACACCGTTATTTTAAACCGGCATTTAAACAAAGTGTGTGACCTTTGTAACAAATATGAGTTTCATCCCATGATGTGGAGCGATATGTTTTTCCGTCTGACATCTAAAAACGGCGATTACTACGTCCCGGACAGTGAATTTTCGGAAGACATGATTAACAGTATTCCGGATGTGGACATGGTTTACTGGAACTACGGTGGTGTGGATAAAACGATCCATATGAATATGATAAAAAAACACAAAGAACTGAAAAAAAACACGTTCTTTGCCGGAGGAAGCCACACTTGGTTCGGGTTTCTTCCTTTGAGCCGTGAAACAATCAATTGGGCAGAAACAGCGCTTAAAACATGTATTTCAGCAGAAAATATTGACACGGTGTTTACCACACTGTGGGAAGACGGCGGCTGTGACACCAATCAGTTTTACGCATTGCCGCTTTTGACGGCCTATTCAGAATTCTGCTACCGCGGCATAGAATGCAGCCGAGAAGAGATTGCGTCTGCTGCCGAATTTTTGACAAAAATACCGTCATCCTTAGTTGCGGCAATGGAAAACGCAACGCCCACAATAGAGGGAAAACGGATGTGGGCACGCTCTGTTGTCCTGGGAAATATTTTTTACCGCCTGTCACTTTCGGAAGAAGATTGCAGACAGTATATGAAAATCGGGAAAGAAACTGCTGCCCTTTATGAAGCGGCAGAGATGAAACATGACAAAAATAAAAACTTTTACCGGTATTGCCGTCTGCTCTTTACCATTCTGCAAAAAAAGGCGGAGCTGATGCTGAAGATTGACGAAGCGTATCGGAACGGAGACAAAGCATATTTGGCAAAAGCAGCAGAGGTGCTGATTCCTGAGTTAAGCCGGCTGTATAAAGCCATGGAAGAGCTGCATAGTTCTGAATGGATGCAGACCTATAATCCTTTCGGCTATGAGGTAATCTGTGCGCGCTACGGCGGACAGATTATGCTGAATCAAAATGCTTCCAGAAGAATTAAGGCTTATCTTTCAGGTGAGATTGACAAAATAGAGG
Source organism: Congzhengia sp. (assembly GCF_037235575.1). Taxonomy (NCBI): domain Bacteria; kingdom Bacillati; phylum Bacillota; class Clostridia; order Eubacteriales; family Oscillospiraceae; genus Congzhengia; species Congzhengia sp. The sequence continues at coordinate 3,263 of NZ_JAXUNN010000013.1, forward strand.
AATTAGAGCAAACAAAACAAAATACAGCCCCCCCTTTTAGTGGGGTAAACTACTTAACCGCATCTGTGATAAATTAACGGCGCCGCCAACACGGAATATTACATTTAAATTACTGAGAAAAACCCCTTGACAGAAGAAACGGAACTCTTTATAATTAGCTTTGCAACTTAAAAAAAATGAGGGTTATTTATGGTTCATGACATGACTGCGGGAAGGCCCGCAAAGCTGATTTTAAAGTTTTCTCTGCCGTTTTTCTTCGGCTCACTGTTTCAGCAGCTTTACTCCACGGTGGATATGTTGATTGTCGGGCGCCTTTTGGGTTCAGACGCATTGGCGGCCGTGGGTGCAACGGGAAACATGTGTGCATTTATCATTTGGGGCGCCTGCGGCGCCATGACGGGGTTTTCGGCGGTTACTGCACAACGGCTGGGTGCAAAAGACGGAAACGGCGTGAAGGTGTCGTTTTTTGTGTCGCTGGTGTTAATGGCAGCAATCAGTCTGGTGTTGACTCCTTTAAGCATGGTTTTTCACAAGGAAATTTTGCTTTGGATGAAAACACCCCAGGAAATTTTGGGTGACGCATCGTCATACGTGTTTGTCATTCTGGCGGGAACAGTGTTTACCATGTGTTATAACCTGCTGTCAGGCATGATTCGCGCCATGGGAAACAGCAAAATTCCGTTTTACTCCTTGGTGTTAAGCTCAGTTGTAAACATTGTTTTGGACGTGTTTTTCATTGCTGTGGTACATACTGGCGTTTGGGGTGCGGCGCTGGCAACGGTAATATCACAGGTTGCCGCATGTATTTTTTGCACCGCGGCGATTTTGAAAAAGTTCCCAGACCTGATTTTTTCAAGACAACAATGCATTTTTGATAAGATAATTGCCGGCCGATGCCTGCGCATTGGAATTCCCATGTTTTTTCAGAACTCACTGATTTCCGGAGGCGGCATGATTGGGCAGAGTGCGATTAATTTGTTTGGCACGGCGGCCATTGCCGCTACTACCGCAGTTGGGCGCATTATCAATATTTTGTTCGGTCTGTTCAATTCTGTGGGGGCCGCAATGGTGACCTATGTGAACCAAAACGCCGGGGCAGGGAACATAGAACGCATTCACAGGGGCGTTAAGGTGTCTTGCTTCATCTCTGTTCTTTTGGGGGCTTTTGCCGCGCTGGTGATGCTGCTGTTCGGAAAAAATCTTGTTTTATTGTTTGTTAGCGGGGACAAAAATGTAAAAGAAATTGTGCAGTTTTCTGTGCGGTATATTTTATTTATGGTTCCTGCGTTTCTGTTTGTGTCGCCGGTGGAGGCACTTCGCAACACGATGCATGGAATTGGCATTTCCATCATTCCGGTGATTGCCTGCGCCATTGAGCTTGTTACGCGTACAACGCTGTCTTTGGTAACGCAGTATGTAAAAAGTTACACGCTGGTGTGTCTCATTGAACCCTCGGCCTGGACGGTAGCCGTGATACCCTTAGCCATTGCATATGCGGTGTGGTATTGGAAAAATATACGAACGGTGCGTAAACGGGAATTAGAGCAACAGCAAATAAGCCCATCTGTTTAACAGATGGGCTTATGTTTTTTTGCTTAATTTGTTTCCCTTAATTCCACACGCCTGATTTTTCCGCTGATGGTTTTCGGAAGTTCTTCTAAAAATTCCACCACCCGTGGATATTTATAGGGCGCTGTGTGGGTTTTTACATAATCCTGAATTTCCTTTTTCAGCGCATCGGAGCCCTGTGTATTTTTGGTCAGCACAATAGATGCTTTTACAATCTGTCCCCTAATTTCGTCCGGCACAGCTGTAACGGCACATTCTAAAACATAGGGAAGCTCCATGATAACGCTTTCAATTTCAAACGGCCCAATCCGGTAGCCGGAGGATTTAATCACATCGTCAATTCTGCCCACAAACCAAAGGTATCCATCTTCGTCGCGCCAGGCCAGGTCGCCGGTGTGATAAAGTCCGTCGTGCCAAGCTTTTTTCGTGTTTTCCTCATCGCCGTAATAGCCCATAAATAAACCGCAGGGTTCATTTTTGTCGGTTCTTACAACAACCTCGCCGGTTTCACCAACGCCAGCACTTGTGCCGTCGTCTAACACAACATCCACATCGTAAAGCGGGGAGGGTCTGCCCATTGAGCCTGGTTTTGCCACCATGCCGCGCAGTGTTCCAACAGTAAGCGTAGTTTCTGTCTGCCCAAATCCTTCCATCAGACGCAGCCCTGTTGCCTTTTTCCACTGTTCATACACTTCCGGGTTTAACGCCTCGCCGGCGGTTGTGGTATATTCCAGAGAAGAAAGGTCATACCGCGACAAATCCTCTTTAATAAAGAAGCGGTACATGGTGGGGGGGGCACAGAAGGTGGTGATATTATATTTTTTGAACATGGGCAGAATGTCGTCTGCCTGAAACTTATCAAAGTCATACACAAAAATTGCTGCTTCACACAGCCATTGGCCGTAAAGCTTTCCCCAAAGGGCTTTTCCCCACCCAGTGTCGGAAATGGTAAAGTGAATTCCGTCAGGGTTTACGTTGTGCCAGTATTTTGCCGTGATAAAATGTCCCAGCGGATATTTGTGGTTGTGCGTTGCAATTTTCGGATATCCTGTGGTGCCCGACGTAAAGAACATAAGTAACGGGTCTGAGCCGCAGGCAGAATCGGGTTTTCTTTCATAGGTATCAGAAAATGCAGGCATTTCCTCGTTAAAGTTGTGCCAGCCGTCACGCTGGCCGCCAACTAAAATTTTTGTAATTTTTTTATAGTTTTTCTCCGCTAAATCCACCTGATGGGAGACGTCAGTGTCCGCCGTGCAGACAATGGCGCTGACGCCTGCAGATTGAAAGCGATAGTCAAAATCGTGTTCCACCAACAGGTGAGTGGCAGGAATGACAACTGCACCAATTTTGTGCAGCGCCAAAATAGAGAACCAGAACTGGTAGTGCCTTTTCAGCACCAACATAACCCTGTCGCCCTTTTTAATGCCTAAGGACTCAAAATAGTTCGCGGTCATGGAAGAATACCGGCTGATGTCACGGAACGTAAACCGCTTTTCCTGCTTGTCGTGAGAAATGAACAGCATTGCCAGTTTATCGGGGCATTTCTCCGCCAGCACGTCGATACAATCAAACGCAAAATTAAACTCCTCTGCGTTGTGAAATGAAATGTCAACCAAACGGCCTTCTTTGTCTTCCACCGTGTTAATGAACTTGCTGTAAACGTCAGCATCCGTTTGAAAATTTTTATAGGGCATGTCGTCATACGCAGTGTTATCGCCCAATGCGTCTACATCTTTCATGACGATAGCATAAATCTCAACGTCGTTTCCGTCCATAGCCACCATTCTGTGAGGCGTGGCACTGTTATAATAAATGGTGTCGCCGGCTTCTAAAATTTCCGTGTTGCTGCCAACAGTCATCTTAAGGCGGCCTTTCACCACAATGTCGAACTCCTGTCCCTTATGGGAAGAAGTTTCGCCCTCGCCGGCATTTTCAAGGTAAGGAATAATAACGTGATAAGGCTCCGACGTTTTGTTTTTAAACATAGAGGCCAGATTTTTATATTCATAGCCCTCTTTCCGCGTAATGGGCAGGCCGCCGCCGCGCCTTGTAACCTCGTAGCTGGTCAGCGTGGGACTTGCGCCTTTGAGCAAATCAGTCGGATCCAGGTTGAGGCACTTTGCGCACTTATAAATGAATGTGAAATCAAAGTCCTTCTCTCCGTTTTCATAAGCTTTATACTCGTCTGCGGTAATATCTGTGTTTTGGGCCATAATTTCTTCTGAAAGACCCAAAATCTCTCTGGCGTTTCTAATTCGGAGAGCCACATCCTTTAAATGCTCATTGTTGTCAACCATTGCAATTCCTCCTTAAAAAATTTTTTTTAATTTAAAGCAGGTCGGCGATATCTAAAATCAGCCGTTCTGTTTTTTCCCATCCTAAACACGGGTCTGTGATGGATTTTCCATACACGCCGTCTTCAATTTTCTGGCTGCCGTCTTCAATATAGCTTTCAATCATAAAGCCTTTCACAAACTGTTTAATGTCGTTCGAGTGCCTGCAGCTGTGAAGCACCTCTTTGCAAATTCGAATCTGTTCTAAATATTGTTTGTTTGAGTTAGAGTGGTTGGCGTCGACCACTAAGGCCATGTTCTGCAGGTTTTTTGCGGCATAAAGGTCGTGCAGACGGATTAAATCCTCGTAGTGGTAGTTGGGATTTGCCTGGCCGTGTTTGTTCACAGAACCGCGCAAAATTGCATGGGCGTAGGGGTTGCCTTCTGTCTTAACCTCCCAGCCGCCATAAATAAAGGTGTGGCCATGCTGGGCCGCGATAATGGAGTTTAACATAACGGAATAGTCTCCGCTGGTGGGATTTTTCATTCCCACAGGAACATTAATTCCGCTGCAGGTTAAACGGTGCTGCTGGTTTTCCACCGAACGTGCGCCTACTGCAACATATGACAGCAAATCGGAAAGGTACCTGTAATTCTCAGGATACAGCATCTCATCGGCGCAGAAAAAGCCGGTTTCGGCAATTACGTCTGTATGCAGCTTCCTGATTGCTAAAATACCATGAAGCATGTCCGCTTTTTTTGTAGGGTCTGGCTGGTGTAGCATGCCCTTATATCCCTCGCCTGTGGTGCGGGGCTTGTTTGTATAAACACGAGGCACAATTAAAATTTTATCAAAAACCTTTTCCTGCACCTTTTTCAGCCGTGTGCAGTAGTCTAAAACTGCGGTTTCATTGTCTGCCGAGCAGGGGCCGATCAGCAGAATAAACTTGTCAGACTCGCCCGTAAAGACTTTTTTCACCTGGTCGTCAAACTGCTGCTTTTTTGCTGCATATTCCGGTAAAAGCGGATATCGTTCTTTGATTTCCTTCGGACCGGGCAACTCTCTGATATAATTCATCTGCATCGTCTCAAAACCTCTTTTCAAATAATTTTGCAGTTTATCGTCTGCAATAGGAATATTAGCATAATTTGCAGCGAATGTCAAATGTTTTAGGCTATTTAAAATCGCAAAAGCAAAAAACAATAAAAATCTAAAACACACTTTGTTTTTTATGTGAAAAATGGTAGTTTTGTTTTAAACGAAATTTGTAAATGGAAATAAATGTTTCTTATATTTTGCTTTTTATTCTTGATTGTCAAGCTGTTTGTTCTTGTCAAAATAATTTAACAAGCTACAAATAATTGCAATTTCTTCATCGCTTAAATTATCAAGCGACAACATGCGTTTATTGTCGACCTCCAGTAAATAATCTGTCGTTACGCGGAACAACTTAGCCATTAAAATTATGTGTTTCATTGCAGGTGCAGAAGTTTGATTTTCCCATGCCAAAACGCTGGTACGCGCAATATTTAGTTTTTTTGCCAAATCTACCTGACTTAAATGGTATTGTTCTCTTAACTTTTTAATTCTATCACATATCATATTATCAATCCTTTCAAATTTAGTCTACTGAAAAATGATGTCAATATACACATCATTAAATGATGTGTATATTGACATTTGATGAAAACTATGTTAAAATAACTTCAGTTGCAATTATAAATGAGAGGAGAAAGTATAATGAAAAGGTATGTATGTTCTATTTTAACGGCATTGCTGATGTTAATAGCTGTATTTCCTTGTGTTTTTGGTGTAGACAGCTTAGATTTATCTGACTCTATGCATTTAACCTTTGAATCGGATCAAGAAGACATCAAAGCAAGCTATGGTGCTTCCCTTACAAAGATAAGCGGAGGATTTGGAGGCTCTTCTGGCTCGTTGTCAATTACCAATGGTACAGATGAAAAAGGCGGTTTTTTTAAGAACGGACTCAGGTTATATTCCGGCAGGGAATACCTGTTTTCTGTAAACGTTAAATCGGAGGAGCTACTTGGGAATCCTCGTGTCACCTTATTTTTTCACTATGAAGAGGAAAATGAAAACGGCGAAATTACATCATCCTCCGGAACAGGATATCAAAGCGTGCGCCTTGTAAACCGTGAGAATGTTGGAAATGGCTGGGTTAGATATTTTAACACCTATACAGTTGCTGAAACCTGCACAACAGGCAACGGGCAAGCCAAGATTTATTCGCCGGACTGCAGCATCGACTTCCGGGGAGGTTCGGCAAATGTCAGCTTTCTCGCGGATGATTTCATCGTTGAACCGGTATATCCTGCAGAAATGGTACATGAAAATAATCTTTTGCTGCACGAATCCTTTGACGGTACAGCTGTTGCTTTAAAAGGCATGGGCGCTGCGATGTCCCTGCAGGAAGCAGGCGGTATGGATGATTCCGGCTGTATCTCTGTCGTTCCTTCAAACGGAAACGGCGGTGTTATGTTAAATTCAGCATTATCAATTATTCCCGGTGCGGTTTACAAAATCTCCTGGTTTGCCAAGGCGAGCAACGAGTCGGCTGTTGGTAAATATCTTGCGGGATACTTTGATTTTTCCGGCATTAAGAACGAAGACGGCACAACTGTTTTTTCCGCAAATCAAAATTCTTCATATGTAAGAAATTATTCAAAGCTTGCCATGTCAGATGCGCATGGCACCGTCACAGCGTTAACTAAGGATTGGCAGTATTACGAGTGCATTTATAAGCCGAATAACTGGCTTTACAGTGTGTACAGCGAATTACCAGCAACGTTCTACACAAGAATTTTTGACGATTTATCCGGACAGGGAAGCGGAACGGATTGCAGTTTTTTGCTGGACGAAATAAAAATTGAAAAACTGGACACGCCATTTAACGGAAATTTCTCTTTTCCGTTCGAGACAAAGGGCTTGTGGAACGGATTTCAGACCGGATCCAATGTGAGCGATACCTGGCTGAAGGGAGAGAATACGCAGGTAAGCGCAGTAACTGCTGACAATCCGTATATCACAGTGGTTCAGTCCGCAAACAGCAGCAATGAGAACGATCTGGAAACCCGGGGCATCCGGCAGTATATATCCAGAACTGCCGGTAAAAATTATATTTTATCCTTTCGCGCAAGGGCACAGGAAGTGGGGCATACGCTTGTGCCGTATATTAAAACACTGAATGCAGATGGAACCGAGCATTCTTTGCAGCTAACAAATGCAGACGGTTCACTGCCTGCACTGTCTGATACATGGCAGGTTTTCAAACTAAAGTTCACCGAAAGCGCCAATATAGGCAGCGGAATGCTTGGTTTTTCTGCTGACAGCGGCGCCAATACTTCGGATTTTGCTTTTGATATTGATGATATTATACTGAAGCCTATTTCACCGGAATTTTCAGAAATCCCTCTTACCGGCAGCTTTGAGGTGGGTAAAACCATTACCGCAGGCGTTACGACCGAGGGGACGAATTCCAAGGTTCGGTATAAAGTGATGTCCTCTTTGGACAATGTTCATTTTTCATGTATTTCACAGGGACTGATGACACAAAATACAATTTCACATACTATCACAACAGGTAATGTAGGAACATATATCCGTTTTGAGTTTGCCGGTATAGTAGATGGAAGCTTTGCTCCAAAGGTTGTGACGGAATCTGGCTATATTTCGGGAGCTTCATTAAAGTTCACTTCCACCTCCGGTGACAGCTTTGTTCAAGCAGAGGCAGCGCTTCATCAGAATCAGTGTGTCGGTAAAAGGATAAAGCTAATTGCTGCTGCGTATGGAAAAGACAGAGAATTGCTTAACATCTCTGAATTTTGTGCGTTGTATGACACCCTGGCGGACGGAAAATTGACCGTTCGTGTTGAAAAAAACACAGAAACAGTGATGGTTAAAGCATTTTTATGGATTGATGAAACGTTGGAGCCGATTGTTCACGCAAAGGTGCTGGGCGGAACAGAAAATGCAGTTCTGCCCTTGAAAGTTTATCTGATTGGCGACTCAATATGCTATGATTACGGCACAGAAGTGACTCAACGTGTGGGATGGGGAACAAAATTTGATGATAGTTTTGTCAGCGGCGTTACGGTTGATAACTGTGCTGTACGCGGCGAAAGCTCCCTTACATATCTTTATGCAGAACGGAATCCCGCGGATGAATCGGCAACACACAGATGGTGGCATCCCAATAAAAAGTGGGATGAAATACTCACAGACAGCACGCCGGGAGACTATTGCCTCATTTCTTTAGGCACAAATGACAAAAACTATTATACCGGCGAAAATTTCACCATTGGCTGTTCCAAAGAACAATATCGTAAAAATTTGGAGCGGTTTATAAATGAGGGCAGAGAAGCAGGATTAAATATCTTGTTTGTAACCCCGATTCCCGCAATTGGCGTGGCGACTACTTTTAACTCAATTTCGGACTATGCCGGCGTTATGATTGAGGTAGCAAATGAAAATAATGTAACGGTTTTGGACTTAAACAAAAAAATGTATGATTACTGCATGGGAATGGGGGCGGAAACTGCTTTTAACACATACTACTGTTATGAAATGAATGATAGTATCCATATAAATGATGAGGGCGCTAAACTGGTGAACAGCTTTATTTTGGAGATGCTAGAAGCCTCTGTGAGTCCTCTGAAACAATTTATTAACAGGGAGGAACAGAAATGAAAAAAGCATTTGTTTTGTATTTAACTTTTGTTTTAATGCTGTCTACTTTCTTGCCGGTTCTGTCCGGCGCAGAATATAATGAAACGGTAAATGATGTCACAATTTGCGGCTTTGAAACACCGGACGGATATTCGGCAATTTATACCGCAAACCATGTGTGGCAGGCAGGCGGATATGCCGGTTCTGACGGTGCATTAAAAATATCTCAGGGAACAAATAAAATGTCGGGTGTGGCGATTAACGGCATAAATACCGTTGTGGGAACAACATATGATATTTCCATAATAGTAAAACCGCCGCAGGATAATCCGAACGCACTTGACAAATGTCATGTGGTGGTGTATCATAGCTGGTATGATAAGGGAGACAACGGCGAAATGGTCATTTCGCCGCAACTTTCAGGCTATCACGAAATGGCACTCCCCATAAAAACCGATATGGGCGGCGGTTGGTATCAGTATTCTGTGAAATATACCGTTTCCGAAACCTGTAATGTATGGTCTTCGGGAGCTGTTTCTGTACATAATATTTACGGAACGGCAAGTAAACTGGAATTCCGTGGGCAGACCACAGATGTTGAATATATGGTAGACGATTTCATATGTGTTCCCGCAGTTCTTAATGAAGAAACAACTGAGGGGGACCATTCGGTTTTGATTGATATTGATTTTGAGAATGGTTTGGAAGGGATGACAGGGGCAGATTGCACGGTTTCTCTGTCACCTACAGGCGGAGTCGGCGGTTCTGCTCATCTGAAAGCTGCGGCCGCCGGCACCATGGGGGGCGTTAAATATGACGGCCTTACCATTGAACCTGACAGAGTTTATAAGTTGTCTTGGTGGGCTAAGGCAGATAACGAAACGGCATTAAACAAGTATCTTACCGGTTACTTCTTTTTTAGCGGTGGATTTGGTTGGACAGAGGATTATCACGTCAGAGAAAATTCAAAGCTGTTTATGAATAATGAAGACGGTGAAAATCCTACTCTTACATACGATTGGCAGTATTTTGAATGCTACTACAAGACTCAGAACTCGGCCTATGTTGCAGGTGAAACGCTTTCAGCGTACTTTTTTACAAGACTGTTTTCCACGCCTACCGGTGCAAACAACGGCGAGGGTTGTGAATTCTCAATTGATGATATTAAACTGGAAAAACTCGCGGCACCTTTCAACGGCGCCTTTGATTTGCCGCACACGTTTGAAACCTCCTGGAACTCACCTGTGACCTATTATCCGACTTGGCTTGTCGGGGAAAATACTACGGCATCTTACAATTTCGTTGAAAATCCGTATCTTACGGTAACGCAGTTTGCAAATTCCGCAGGTGGAGAAGACACAGACACTCGTGTGCTGAAACAGTATGTACCCAGAAAAGCGAATACCGAATACAAGCTTACATTTAGGGCGAAATCTGATACAGAGAGTGTCAATCTTGTTCCGGTTTATACAACCTTTGATGGTGAAAAAACAGCAGAGACAGAGTTGTTGACACTTACAGACGGTGGTTATCCCGCACTTTCTGCAGAGTGGCAAAACTATGAGATTCTTTTTTCTACCGACGAAAAGACGAGCAATGCGGTTTTGGGCTTTTCAGCCGAGGCAGGAGGTAACACAGAATCGCTCAGCTACGATATTGATGACATTGCGCTGGTTGAACAAGTTCCCGTAATTGATGCGGTTCCTTTAACCGGAGAGGTAAAAAACGGAGGCGTCATTTCAGCAGGCGCCGTTCCGCGGATAGATGGAACAAACATATTATATCGTATATTATGCTCACGGGATAACGTCAATTATGCAACTTTAAAACATGGCTTTTTGGAAACAAAAACAATAGATTATCTGCTGACCGAAAATGATTCCGGAAGGTATATTAAAATGGAATTTACCGGTATTTGCGGCGACACAGTTACAAATAAAATCGTGACAGATCCGGTATTTTTCGGCGGTTCGTTTGTAAATTTTACATCAGATATTTATAGCGATGAGCTTTCCGCACAGGGCACTATTATGGATGAAAGCCTTCTAGGAACGGAGGTTTTAGCGATTATTGCAATGTATGATGCAGAGGGAGCGCTGCTTGGTACTTATCAAAATAAGCAGTACACAGATACCATACAAAATGGCAGAATCAACGTATCCGGTTCCAGACTGTCCGGCACTTACCGGGCGAAAGCGTTTTTGTGGAAAGGAGACGGGACATTGACGCCGCTTGCGCAGACAAAGGAAATATCTCAAATGAAAAGAAATAAAAACGTTATGGTGAACATTGCCGCAGATGGCTTGGAGAGTGCGGTAATCAGGAGCACATCATCCGAACCGGAAGAATATGTGAAAAATACGAAAGAATACATTTCCAATTATTTGCAAAACGCACCGGTAGGCAGAATGTTATTTAATGTTTGTTACAGCCGGTCTGTTGTGGACAGCGATGCAATTGATTCCATGTTATATAACGTAGAAACAAACAGCGACGGAACGGCAAAACGGGATGAAAACGGAAATGTGATAAAAACAGTTGCACCCGTGTGTGAATCTACGAGCATGCTCAGCAAGTACAGGGCAATGATTGAACGCGGTATTGATGTTGTTGACATGGCGATTGACGCAACACATGATTTCGGTGCAGAGGCATGGGTTTCTGTTCGCATGAATGACCATCATTATCCTAATGATCCGGGATTTAATTCCTCGTTCAGATATAACCGCGCCGCAGAGGTAGGCGTTAACGGTTCAAGAGGTAGCATGGATTATACAAAAAAAGCAGCGCAGAACTATTTTAAGAGCTATATTATAGAGCTTTGTGAAAAATATGATATTGACGGTATTGAATTTGA
>NZ_JAXUNN010000014.1:0-68570 GCF_037235575.1 Congzhengia sp.
CGGGGAACAAGTGTTAGACGGCATTTGCTGGGTAATGGTACAAAGCGGCGCCGTTTATGGAGCGGGCGTGAGAAACGTTACATTCCGGGATATTTTTTTAGAAAAGGCCAGAACCGCGCACTTTTCCATTCACTTTGATAATGATAAATACAGCCGTTCTTACTACCCAGACGCAGAAATACCGGTTCAGGAGCAGCTTGTGTTTGACAATATTCGTGTGCTCCATAACGAAAACAACGCGTTCCTATCAATTGAAACGCCGGTGGACACCGTGCACATTTTAAACTCGTTCCTGCGTGACAGCCGTGTTGTGTTTTATGACAACGGCGCGTTAAAAGACTATGGAAAGACGGTTCTAACCATTAGCCGGTGTCAATATTTTCAGGACAAAATTGTCGAAAACGGGATAAAAAACAAAAAAATTGAATTGCACGAAGACGAAAATTGAAAAGTGTAATTTTTTCCCAATAAATGTTTACAACAAAGGGAAAAAGTGGTATAATAAATATATTCAAATTATAATAAAAAAAGCGAGGGGTTGACACTATGGAGAATTACGCACCTTTTTTTGTTTTAGGCGCGGCTGTTTTAGCGTTGATTTTTGCAGCATATAAGTTTTTTGCTGTGAAAAAGCTGCCCGAGGGCACAGAACTGATGGCCTCGATTTCATCAAAAATCAGAAGCGGTGCCATGGCATATTTAAAACGACAGTATAAAACCGTGGGCATCTTTTTTGTGGTTATGGTCGTTTTGCTTGCTGTTTTAGCAGGCTTCGGCTTTTTAACGCCATTTGTTCCGTTTGCCTTTTTAACAGGCGGATTCTTTTCCGGCCTGTCCGGCTTTGTTGGAATGAAAATTGCAACCTATGCCAATTCAAGAACTGCCAACGGTGCAAAAGAAGGCCTGAACAAGGGGTTAAAAATTGCCTTTTCCTCAGGAACCGTAATGGGAATGACGGTTGTCGGCCTTGGCCTTTTAGATATCAGCGTGTGGTTTATTCTTTTAAAATTTGTGTTTCGGCTTCCCATTGATGAAATTATGGCGGCCATGCTCACCTTTGGTATGGGCGCAAGCTCTATGGCCCTGTTTGCAAGGGTCGGCGGCGGCATTTTTACAAAGGCTGCCGACGTTGGCGCAGACCTTGTGGGCAAGGTTGAAGCGGGAATTCCGGAAGATGACCCGAGAAATCCTGCTGTTATTGCAGACAACGTGGGTGACAACGTAGGCGATGTTGCCGGAATGGGCGCAGACCTTTACGAGTCTTATGTCGGCTCAATTATTTCCTGCGGCGCGCTGGCTGTTGCGGCAGGCCACGGCATAAGCGGCGTTTTGCTGCCAATGCTGATTGCGGCAATTGGAATTGTTGCATCCATCGTTTCCACCTTTTTTGTTTCCACCAAAGAGAGTGCCACGCAGAAAATGCTCTTAGGCTCCTTGCGCAAAGGAACATATTCCGCGGCAATCATTTCTGCAATTGCAAGCTTTATTTTAATTTGGAAATTAATGCCCGGAGCAAACGGCCTGTTCGGCGCAGTTATCTCAGGGCTTGTGGCGGGCGTTTTAATTGGATTTTTCACAGAGTATTACACGTCTGACTCGTATAAACCGACGCAAAAGCTCTCAGAATCGTCTGGAACCGGCGCAGCAACCATTATCATTGACGGCATTGCACTGGGAATGCGCTCTACCGCCATTCCGGTTATTATCATTGGAATTTCTGTTATTGCAAGCTATTTCTTTGCGGGCGGAATGGGCTCGTTTGAAAGCGGACTTTATGGCGTGGGTCTTTCCGCTGTGGGAATGCTTTCAACCTTAGGCATCACTCTTGCAACCGACGCATATGGCCCTGTTGCAGACAACGCCGGCGGCATTGCTGAAATGAGCGGGTTGCCCGGCGAGGTTAGAGAGCGGACAGACGCGCTGGACTCTTTGGGCAACACCACCGCGGCAACAGGCAAAGGCTTTGCCATCGGCTCTGCTGCGCTGACAGCCTTGGCGCTGATTGTATCTTATACCGATAAAATTCAAGACCTTGACCCAACAAAGCTTAATTTAACCATCACAAACCCTGCAACGCTCATTGGATTGTTTGTGGGCGCAATGCTGCCGTTTTTGTTCTCGGCCATGACCATGCAGGCAGTGGGGCGGGCAGCACAGAAAATAGTTGTAGAAGTTCGCCGCCAGTTCAGAGAAATTAAGGGTCTGCTTGAGGGAAAAGCCGAAGCAGATTACACAAGCTGTGTGGACATCTGCACAAAATCTTCGTTGAAAGAAATGGTTGCCCCTGCGGCACTGGGCGTTTTGGCGCCGATTGTTGTTGGCCTTGTGCTTGGGTGCAACGGCGTTGTGGGAATGCTGGCAGGCGCTTTGGTGTCTGGCTTTGTTCTGGCTATTATGATGGCAAACTCCGGCGGCTCGTGGGACAATGCAAAAAAATATATTGAAGCCGGAAACTTTAACGGAAAGGGTTCCGAAAACCACAAGGCGGCTGTTGTGGGCGACACGGTAGGCGATCCCTTCAAAGACACCTCCGGCCCCTCTGTTAACATTTTAATTAAACTTTTATCTATGGTTTCCATTGTGTTTGCGTCCATTGTTGTGACCTATGGCGGATTTGGACTGTTTTAAAACAGAATATATAAAACGAGCAAGCCATTTGGCTTGCTCGTTTTTTTTAATTACGTTATTGTTGGTGCGGCATAAACCCGAACCGGCCCGCTGCTGTCGTTAGCCATGGTTAAAAATGACCAGCCGCACTTTTCATAAAATGTTGTGTGATCTGTTATTAAATAAAGCGTTGAAAACCCCGCCTTGCCTGCGTCTTTGCGCGCAAAATCTAAAATAGACCTTGCAATGCCGTTGTTCCGATATTCAGGCTCCACAAACAGGGCGCACAGATTGGGTGTTAAATCTTTCCGGTCATGAAAATCGTTTTCAATTATGCCCGCCCCTGCAACAATTTCCTGTTTCGTGTTTAAAACAAGATACCACCGGGGAATTTTTGATTTCTGCATGAGGCTTTCTTTCATACTTGTGCGGTATTCCGCTAACGGAACGTCCCATTTGCTGTGAAACCACTGGGAGGCTTTGTCGAGAAGCTCAGGCTGGTCTTTCAGACAAATGAATATGGCGTCTTTACCATTATTCATTTTTTCATCTCCTGTCGAATCCGTTTTTAAAGCTTTTCAATGTCCTGTTTCGTAACGAGCTTAATGCCGTTTTGTTTTAAAATTTCTTCCGCGCGGTCGTTATCCTCCACACGAATCACAGTATAGGCATGCTGTTTAGATATGGTAATAAAGGCATACATATATTCAATGTTAATTCCGTTGTTTGCCAAAAGCTTCATAATGTCTGTCAGCGCGCCGGGACGGTCGAAAACAGCGGCGGCAATTACCGGGGTTTCAGAAACCACATAGCCGTTATCTTCAAGAGCCTTTTTTGCCTTCTCAATGTCGTTTACAATGAGGCGCATAATGCCAAAATCCTTGGTGTCGGCAATTGACATTGCCCGAATGTCAACACCGGCATGGCCCAGCGTGTCGGTAATTTCATAAAGTGTTCCGGGTCTGTTTTCCACAAAAATTGATAACTGGCTGATTGTCATGCAAAACACTCCTTTTTCATTTTTTATTTAAACCAATTTCCGCTTGTCAATTACCCTAACAGCCTTGCCCTCGCTGCGGGCAATGGTTTTCGGGGGAACAAGGTGCACAGCAGGGCTGATTCCCAGCATGGTTTTAATTGCCTCTGCAAGCTTTTTCTCCCGGCCTGTTACTGATTTTACGGTGTCTGAGAACATCTCGGGAGAAAGCTCCACGTTGATGTCTAACGTATCGGTGTTGTTTTCGCGGTCAACAACAATTTGATAGTTGGGCGAATATCCCTCGTTTAGCAACACGGTTTCAATCTGTGACGGGAACACGTTAACGCCGCGGATAATCATCATATCGTCGCTTCTGCCCATTGGCTTTGTCATTTTAACAAAGGTTCTTCCGCAGGAGCATTTCTCACGGGATAATACACAAATGTCGCGGGTGCGGTAGCGAAGCAGCGGGAACGCCTCTTTGGTGATTGAGGTGAACACCAGCTCGCCCTTGCTGCCTTCGGGCAGCACTTCGCCTGTTTCGGGGTCGATAATTTCGGCAATGAAATGGTCTTCGTTAATATGCATACCGGTCTGCTCGCTGCACTCAAACGAAACGCCCGGGCCGCTTGTTTCTGTTAAACCATAAATATCATAGGCTTTAATTCCCAATGAGTTTTCAATATCTCTGCGCATTTCTTCCGTCCACGGTTCGGCACCGAAAATGCCGGCTTTCAGCTTGTTGTCCTCCGGCTTATAGCCCCGCTCCTTTAAGCTTTCGCCGATATAAGCGGCATAAGATGGCGTACAGCACAAAATTGTTGACCCCAAATCCATCATAAACTGAATTTGGCGTTCGGTGTTTCCCGACGACATGGGCAGCGTTAAACAGCCCACCTTGTGGGAACCGCCGTTTAAGCCCGGGCCGCCGGTAAAGAGACCATAGCCGTAACAAACCTGGCACACGTCTTCGTTGGTTCCGCCTGCTGCCACCACGGCGCGGGCACAGCAGTCCTCCCAAAGGTCAACGTCGTGCTGGGTGTAAAACGCAACAACGCGTTTGCCCGTGGTGCCCGACGTAGACTGAATTCTCACACACTCAGACAGCGGTTTTGCCAACAGGCCGTAAGGATAGGCCTCGCGCAGGTCTGCTTTCGTCAAAAACGGAAGCTTATGTAAATCTTCAATGCCGTGAATGTCTTCCGGTGTAACGCCTTTTTCGTCCATAAGCCTGCGGTAGTATGGAACATTTTCATAAACATGTTTCACTTGTTTTACCAGTCTTTCCGATTGCAGCGCGCGGATTTTCTCCACGGGCATTGTTTCAATTTCCGGCTGGTAGTAGTTCTTTTCCATTTTCTTTCCTCCTGATGCACCATATGTTGCATTTAATTAAAAATTGACATATATTTTTATTATATCATATTGTTGCCGTTTTGCAAAATGGATTTTAGAAATAGCATATAAAATGAAACTTTTTTTTCTTGTGCAGAAAACATGAAATTTTTTGTCGGAAAACTGGGATTACTGCGTCACGAAACACTTTCTGCGGCATATACTGAGATTGAGAAGCAAATTTCAAATTTTAGCTTAACAGGATAAGGAGCTGAAGTGTATGAAGGGTAGTTGCTTATCGGTGCTGCGTCCCGGCGAATACGGCGTGGTGTCGAGTCTTTCCGGAGAAAACGGGATCAAGCGGAGACTGCAGGATTTAGGACTGGTTGAAGGAACAAAAGTGTTGTGTCTGCAAAGAAGTCCGCTGGGGGATCCAACGGCATTTTCAATCCGTGGTGCGGTTATTGCGCTGCGGGAAGAAGATTCATCAAACATATTTATTAAATAGAATCGGCGGCAGATTTGCCGCCTTTACATAATCAGGAGGTGGGTTCATGGGATTAACAAAGGCATCAACCGGGGCTGCTGCTGTTGATTGTTTCGCGTATGATGCGCAGGAGGACGAGGGAACCCGTATTGCACTCGCGGGAAATCCAAATGTTGGAAAAAGCACGGTTTTCAACGAGCTTACGGGCATGCACCAGCACACAGGAAACTGGCCGGGCAAAACGGTTACCGGTGCGAAGGGAGAATGTACATATAAAGACACAAAATTTACGTTCGTTGACTTGCCGGGCTGCTATTCGCTGATGGCACATTCTGCAGAAGAGGAGGTTGCGCGGGATTTTATATGTTTTGGCGAGCCTGATGCAGTTGTTGTAGTGTGCGACGCCACATGCTTGGAGCGAAACTTAAATCTGGTTTTGCAGACCATTGAAATTACCAAAAAGACCATTGTTTGCGTAAATTTGATGGACGAAGCAAGAAAAAAGAAAATCGCTATTGACATTAGAAAATTAGAACAGCTGCTGGGGGTGCCTGTGGTTTGCACTGCGGCAAGAAGCGGAACCGGGCTGGAAGAGCTTTTAGAAAAGCTTGAGGAAAAGGTGAAACAGCCGAATGAAACAAGCATTCCCGTTGTGTATGAGGAAAGCTTAGAAAAAGCAATTCACATGGTAGAAAAGCAAATTTTGAACATCTGTAAAGACAAAATTAGTCCGCGGTGGACGGCCTTAAAGCTCATTGAGGGCGACGTGCAGGCCATTGATTCCGTGACCTGGTATCTTGAAACCGACATCAAAATGGCCGCGGGTGAAAGTGTAGAAAGTGCGCGGGCGCTTTTAAATGAAAACGAAATGAATGACAGCAATCTTCAGGATAAAATTGTTTCATCAATTGTAAAGCGGGCCGAAGAAATTGCCGAGGAAACCGTAACGTTTGAAAACGAGAAATACGATGAGAAGGACAGGAAAATCGACAGGGTTTTAACAGGAAAATGGGGCTTCGGCGTAATGCTGTTTATGCTTTTAATTATTTTCTGGCTCACCATTGCCGGTTCGAACTATCCGTCCCAGCTACTCAGTGCATTTTTGTTTCAAACAGAGGAATGGATTTACAATGGACTTTCCTACATAGGCTGTCCGGTATTTATCCTTGAAATGGCGGTGCATGGCCTTTACAGAATGCTGATTTGGGTGGTTTCTGTTATGCTGCCGCCAATGGCGATTTTCTTTCCGCTGTTTACCCTGCTGGAGGACTTGGGATATCTGCCCCGGGTGGCGTTTAATTTAGACAAATGCTTTAAAAAGTGCAGCGCCTGCGGCAAACAGGCGTTGACCATGTGTATGGGATTTGGCTGCAATGCGGCGGGAGTTGTGGGGTGCAGAATTATTGATTCACCCCGCGAGCGGCTTATTGCCATGATAACCAACAATTTTGTACCGTGCAACGGCAGGTTCCCCACACTCATTTCCATAATCTCCATGTTTGTCATCACTGCCGCAGCGGGATTCTGGCAGTCGGCTGGGAGTGCGGTGGTTCTGCTTGGCGTAATCATGCTGGGAATATTCATGACGTTTCTCGTGTCGAAACTTCTGTCGGTAACAGTTTTGAAGGGGGTGCCGTCATCGTTTACGCTGGAGCTTCCGCCCTATCGGAAGCCGCAAATCGGAAAAGTTTTAATTCGCTCCATTTTTGACAGAACGTTGTTTGTGCTGGGCAGGGCGGCAGCGGTAGCGGCGCCTGCAGGGCTTATCATCTGGCTGATGGCAAACGTAACAGTGGGGGGGAACACGCTTCTTGCAATATGCTGCGGCGCATTAGACCCCTTTGGCCGGGCAATTGGCATGGACGGCGTTATCATTATGGCATTCATTTTGGGATTTCCGGCAAATGAAACGGTGATTCCGATTATGCTCATGGCATATCTTTCCGGCGGAAGCCTGATGGAGGCTGCGTCTTTAAGCGAACTGCGCCAGGTGCTTGTTTCAAACGGCTGGACTTATGTTACGGCAATCAACGTTATGCTGTTTTCTTTGATGCACTGGCCATGCTCCACCACACTGATGACGATTAAAAAAGAATCCGGCAGCATGAAATGGACGCTTGCAGCAGCGGCAATTCCAACGGTGATGGGCATTGGCTTATGCTTTCTTGTAACGCTGACAGCAAAATTCGTAACAGGTATCATTTAAACTTTTTCTTTAAAGTCAATAATTATTTATTGTTTTTCAATAAATAATTATTGACTTTTATATTTTTGTATGCTATAATCCAGTTAAGAATTGGCACAATAAACTTTGGGAGGTAGTTTTTATGTATAAAAACACGGTTACGCATTATGTTACAAAGGTCTTGGTGGACATTATGTTTTATGGCGGAATTGTATGTGTGGCGACTGTTCCTTGGCTGACAAAGTATTTATGCTTCCTTTTGGACAAGCCCGCAAACAGCCAGTTTTATTACATAACGTCGGCAATTTTGTTTGCATCGGGAATTTGTGCTGTTTTCATTCTATTGAATTTAAAACAAATGTTTCAAACTTTGCTAGGCGGAAATCCATTTGTGGAAAAAAATATTTCCGCTTTTCGGCGGATGGCTGCGGCATGCGGCGTTATTTCGTTCATTTTCACTATAAAGTGCTTTTTGCTGTTTTCTCTGGCAACGGTGATCATTGTGCTGGTGTTTGCAATTGGCGCGTTGTTTTGCCTGACGTTAAAGGACATTTTCAAACAGGCAATGTACTATAAAGAAGAACATGATTGGACGGTGTAAAAAAATGCCAATAATCGTTAATTTGGATGTTATGATGGCAAAACGGAAAATTGGACTTATGGAGCTCGCAGAAAAAATGAATATTACGCCTGCAAATCTTTCTATACTGAAAAACAACAAGGCCAAAGCAATTCGCTTTTCAACGCTGGAGGAAATTTGCAAGGCGCTTTCCTGCCAACCGGCAGACATTTTGGAATGGAGAGAGGAATAAATGACTGATGTAAAACAAAACTTTCGAAATGGTTTGATTTTGGGAGCTGCTCTTGTATTGCTGCAAAAGGTAATCGGTTTTTCTGCACAGCCAAATATGAATCTGACGCTGATAATACCGATTGCCTTCGGGGCAGTGGTGTTTTTGTTTTTAGTAAGAAACGATGTAAAAGGTTTTTTTATAACGGGGTTTACCGGATTGGCATTTTTAATTGGAATTGAAATATTTTTGTCCGCAGCCAAGCTAAGAATTGATGACCAGGCAGATTGGTTAATCATATACTTTGAAGGCTTCTGCGGGTCGATGGCAGCGGCTTTTGCGGCTTTTATTATAGTTATGGTCAGAACAATTACGAAACCTTTGGTGAAAAAGGAGGATATTACATTGGAAAACCGAACAAAAATAAAACTACTGGTTTACGGCATTTTGTCTGCCGCCGGATTTACATATTTCATACTTCCGGAATATGCAGGAATCAGCGTGCCGGTGTTTGCCGTGCTGCAATTGATTTGCCTGTGGTTTGTTGTGCCGGATAAAAAACGTCTGTGGCGGTATATTCCTATTTTTATTTTATCTTTAAACGCGGTTTTGAGTGGAAATAATATTTGGCGCGGGTGGAATCTCCTAGTCAGCATCTTTCTTTATGGGTTTATGTTTTCAGACCTTAATGGCCGTTTTTTCCCCAATTTGTTTGGCGCAACAATAGCGCCTTTCCGGCATTTTTCAAAGCCTTTTCGCTGGATTATGGAGGCAAACAAACAAAAAGCGCCTGTGATTAAAAGGGTGCTTGCTGCACTTTGCATTACGGTTCCTGTGTTAATTTTATTGCTTGTATTGTTATCTTCTGCTGATATGGTTTTTAGAACTGGAATTTCTAACTTTACTCAAAAGGCGTTCCATTCCATAAGTTTTTACGCTGTGTGGAAAATCGCGCTGGGGTTATTGGCCGGGGTTTACCTGTTTGGAATGGTGTGTCATTCCTATTCTGAACGCAATATGGCGGCTTTATCCGCAAAACCGGCGAAACAAGGAGATACGCTCATATTAAATATTTTGCTGTTTGCAATAGCGGCGGTATATACAATCTTTGCAGTTGTCCAGTTTCGGTATCTGTTTGCAGAGCAGACGCTGCCCTATGGACTAACCTACACAGAATATGCGCGAAAAGGTTTTTTTGAACTGCTGTTTTTAACGGGAATTAATATTTTTATCATTTTATTGACTGTTCATTTCACAAAGCATAAAACAGGGCCGGCTGCGAAAACGATAAGGGCGCTGTGCGTTTACCTGTGCGCAATGACTCTGGTTTTATTAGCCTCATCGTTCTACCGCATGTGGCTTTATAACGAGGATGACGGCTTAACACGGCTGCGGTTTTTGGTGTTTGGATTTTTAATTTTCGAGGGTGCGGGGCTTCTTGCAACCTTTTATTATATTATAAAACCCAAATTTAATATCATTGCGGTTTATTTAGGGATAGGACTTGCCTATTATCTTGTGTTAAACCTTGTTCCAATGGATTATTTTGTGGCAAAGAGCCAGGTGGATATGTATTTAGAAGGAAGGCGCAAAGGCGTGGAATATGCCTTAACGCTGTCATCTGACGCAGCGCCGCAGATTGCGCGTCTAATTCATACCGATGCGAAGGAGCAGGCAGAAGTTTATTTTGAGCGGCAGAACAAGCGCTATGCTCATCTTCCCAAACGGTGGCAGCGGTTTAATTTCTCCTCAGAGGCGTGTCGTAAAATTGACTTAAACAACCGGACGGAACAATAAACTATGACTTGAAAGCACGTGGCGCATGTGCTATAATAAAGGCATCAAAATAAGGAGAGGAGATAAAAATGAAAAAGCTTTTATGTGTACTATTAACAACATTGCTCCTTTTGAGCCTGTTTATTCCGTTTGCAGGGGCGCAAGGAGCGGAAAATGTGGCGCCGGATGGCGAAACTGTAATTGAACTGGAAGATTATTATGACCAGTATGGAAAAGAAAACGATAACGCCAGCGAAGGCAAGCTGCTTTATACCACTTGGGGCAGCGGCACCATTGAAGAAATTAAATTGGAAATTATAATCAATGTGGAAAGAGAAGGCTATTACAGCACAGAATATTCTGCAAACAGCAGAAACGGCAACGAATATTTAAGCCTTGTGCAGTTTGCAGTAGACGGCATCGGGATTGGCGACAACAATGCAAAAGGGACACCGATTGCAGACGGATATATGGACGATTCAAACTTTATCGTGTATCGTTACAGCGGCGCTCCGGTTTATCTCACGCCGGGTGAACATACGCTGCAGGTAACTGTGGGTGTTACGAAAGACAGCCGCATAAAATTTGCAATGGATTATGTTAAGTTCATTCCAAATCAAGCGCAAGTAGTCGGTGGCGAAAAGGTTATACTTGAGTTTGAGGACTATGCAGATAAATTTGTGACAGAAAATGAAAACGCCAGCGGAGGCAAGCTGGTTTATACCTCATGGGGAACCGGCGTGCCGACATATACCATTTCAATCCCTGTTAACGTATTGAGCAGTGGATATTACAATTCGGAATTTGCTGTTGCAAAGCACCCGGACAAAGTTGGGACCAGCGACGTCATTTTAAAAATTGACGACACAGAAATTGGAAGCAATAAACACACTTCGCCGGGGGAGGACATTTCAAACAGCAATACATATGTAAATGAAACATGGCCCATGCATCGCTATCAGGGTAAAACGGTTTTTTTAGAAGCCGGAATGCATGTTTTAAAAGCAGAGGTGGGGACCACGGGTGACGGTGTAGTCAAGTTTGCTGCAGATTATATAGCGGTTATGCCCAGCGCCGGCTTTAATGTTCCGTCTTCAGGCGCGCGGTTTGAGTTTGAGGACTTTGACGAAAAGTATGTTACCGAAAATGAAAATGCCAGCAACGGGAGACTGCTCGCAACATCCTGGGGGAAAGATGAAACCTATCAGGTGGAATTTCCTGTTAACCTGCAGGAAAACGGTTTTTACCGCGTGGAATATTCTATGGCCCAGCATCCGAACAACATTGGAGTCAGCGACGTGCAAATGCTGATTGACGGCGCGGCGATTGGAGACAACGCACCTGGCAGCGGCGAAGACATTTCAATGGATAAAACATATTTTAATGACATTTTGCCGATGTATGTCTATTCCACTGAACTTTATTTTGACAAGGGCTCCCACGTTGTGACACTGGATGTGAAAACCACCGGCAACAATGTGGTAAAATTTGCGGCGGACTATATTTCTTTTGAGAAAAATGTGACAGACAAAGCCGTGGTTGGCGACGGTACGGTGGAGGTCATTGCTAACTTCGATAAGGCTGTATCCGGAACCGCCATTGCTGCTTTATATCGCGGCAAACAGCTGGTGGGAGTGGCGCAAAAGCCCGTTTCGGACGAATCTACTGTAATGGTTGATGTCAAATCCAACGAGGCTCCGGAAACGGCAAAGATGTTTATTTGGGAAGATATGCAAAATATTGTTCCACTCACTAGCAGCAAGCTTATCACAAATATTGAGAACGCTCCAATCAGCATTTTCCTTTTAGGCGATTCTGTTTGTGTTCAATATGCGGAAAGCGAGTTTCCGCAGCAGGGCTGGGGCTATTATATGCAGGAGCAGTTTGAAAGCGGCGCCAATGTCAGCAACAGGGCGGTTGGCGGCACCAGCACAAAAACATATCAAACCTTGGGATATTGGGAAAAGGCGATTGCCCAAATTGAAGAAGGCGACTTTGTGCTGATTAATTTCGGACTGAACGATTTTTATAATATCAGCGAAACAGGAAAAGGCACAACCATTGAACAATATAAAGAGAATTTAACCATGTATTGCAATGAGATTTTCAAAAAGAACGCAACGCCTGTTTTGGTAACGCCGCTGCCCGAATGCAAAACTTCTTCGGTGCCGGCGTTAAAAGAACGCGGAGAAGCAATGAAAGAGGTTGGCGCATCCATTGGCGTTACGGTGATCGACATGAACACCGCGCTGGTAGAACAGTGGCTGACAGACAGCACAGGAGCTGTGACAGAGGCCCAATGCACGAAAGCGTTTGAGCAGTATTACTTGTCCGAGGCCGCATTTTTACGGCTGGAAAAGGAATACGGCAAAACAGTGTCTGATGCAAAGTGGGAGTATATTAAAAACACACCCGACCGCACGCATATTAATATTGACGGGGCAACTTTTTTTGCGAAAACACTGTGTGGGTTTTTAAAAGAAACAGATTTAAGAATTGCAGACTATTTAAAATAGTAAAATCTCCTATGGTAATTTCTTTTATTTTACCATAGGAGATTTTTTATTGCTTTTACTCCATAAACATGAACAAAAACTTTTGGTTTTCTTCATCATACATGTTTTCCCGGGTGATTACCCGGGTATTGGTTAGAATGTTTCCTTTCACCTTTTTATCGTCTAAAATGTCGCATATGGCTGTGAGCGACAAATATCCCATATTAAACGGTTCTTGGCTCACCACAGCGGAAACCGCGCCGCTTTCTAAATATTTAATCTCTGTGAAAGATGAGTCGAACCCCACCACATGAATGTTTTCAAGCAGCCCTAAGTCCCTTGCGGCGTTCACCGCGCCCACGGTAGACGGCTCGTTCAATCCCACAATGCCCGTCACGTCCGGGTGCTCCGTCAACAGCTGATACACACCGTTGTAGGCGTTTTCCGGCACGGAGTCGCTGTAAACCACGGGCAGGGCGCTTGCTCCTGTGCCATATCCGTCAAAAAAGCCGCTTATGCGCTGACGGCCTGTTGACGAAATTTCCGAGTGGGCCGCAACAATAATTTTGCCCTGGCCGCCGGTGAGCGCGTGCAGAGTTTTGCCTGCCTTTTGCCCTGCGGCAAAATTGTCGGTGGCAATTAAAACGTGCCCGTCGTCTAAATTCACGTCGCTGTCTAAACAAACGTAGGGAATTCTGGCGGCTTTCATTTTTTTTGCGCTTTCTATCAGAGCGTCTTCGTCGGTGGGAATGAAAATTACCCCGTCGGGCTTTCTTGCAATTACCTCGTCTGTCAGGGCAATTTGCCCTGCAACGTCACTTTCATAAAGGGGTGCGTCAATGGTAACATGCACGCCCTGTTCCTCTGCCGCAAGCTCAATGCCCTTGTTCACCGCCGTCCAGAACTCAATGCCCGTATCCGACGATTTGCCGATTACCGCAATGGTATAGTCCTTTTTTTCTGCGGGGTAGAACATCACCAGCGCTACCGCCGTCAGCAGCGCCGCCACGGTGAGGCCGGTTATAATTCGGTTGTAAATTGGTTTCATGCGTCCCCCTCCTTTGTACCTGTTTTGGGAAGCAAAATCATGACCCGGGTGCCGCGCCCCGGTTCGGAGGAGTAGGTGAGGCCATATTCTTCGCCAAAATAGAGCTTAATGCGTTTGTCTACGTTTTTAACGCCAATGCCGGACGAATGCCTGCCGCCAGCCACAGGTTCGCTGTTTGCGTCAAGCAAACTGCGGATTTGCTCCTTTGTCATGCCCGTGCCGTCGTCTTCTACGTTTAGAATAAAATCTGCCCCGGCGTCGAAGCCTGAAATTACCACCATGCCCGGCCCGTTTTTCTCTTTAATGCCGTGATAAATGGCGTTTTCCACTAAAGGCTGGAGCATAAGCTTAATTACCAAACAGCCATACAGCTCCCCGGGAATGTCGATTTTAAAGTTTAACTTATCCGCGTAGCGGTATTTTTGAATGGTTAAATAAGATTCAATGTTTTTCAGTTCCGTTTCCAGCGGCACAAGCTCGTTTTGGTCTGATATGCTGGAGCGGAACAGATTGGAAAGGGCCAGGGTCATTTCCACCACGTCCTGCGATTTTTCCATCTCTGCCATCCACACAATGGAGTCTAACGTGTTGTAAAGAAAATGGGGATTAATTTGTGCCTGCAGAGCCTTTAACTCGCTTTTGCGCTTGTTTTCCAGTTCCTCCTTGTTTTTTTCCACCAGTTCGTCAATGTGGGAGAGCATGGTGTTAAACACGCTGGCTAACCGGCCGATTTCGTCTTCCGTGGTGATGTTCACCTTTGTGTCAAACGCGCCCTGCTCGGCCCGGCGCATTCCGGCGATGAGCTGGTTCATGGGCTTTGTCAGCATGGAGGAAAGCTTTTGGGAAATGAAAAAGCCAATTGCCAAAAACACCAAAAACAGCACAATATAGGTGTTGTTTACCATGCGCCGGTAGGTGAGGATTTCTTTTAAGTCGTAGGTTCCTGCCACTTTCCAGCCGCTTTTTTGCGAGGTTTCCACGGTGTAGTAGCGGCCTGTGGCGTCGTTCCTTGTGGTAAACGCCGTGCGCGGATCGCGGCTCACAACGTCGGTGGCCTCTTGCTTGATGTTGGCATAAATTAATTGCTGGTGGGGGTGGTAAACCATGCTGCTTTCGTTTAATATGAACACATATCCGTTTTCGCCCAGCGTAATGTTTACGCACAGGTCGCGGATTACGTTATAGTTTAGGTCAATCAGCAAAACGCCGGCAGGCGCGCCGTCTTTGTTTCTCACGGTTTTCGCCATGGAGATAACCCAGCGGTAATCGTCTTTGATAATATTCTGCACATAAGACGAGGTAATGGCATAGCCGCTGTCTGAGGCCTTCGCCTGCTGGTACCACTGGGTTTCCTGATAGTTTGCATAGGGGTTTAGGGTTTGGTTTTCCTTGTCTAACACGACCCTGCCGTCGTCTGAAAACAAAATGATGCTGCTGATGTCGCTGCGCACGCTTAAAACCGCGTTCATGCGCTCCCGCACCTCTTGGCCGTTATCCGAACCGGACAAAAAGCGTTTTACGTCGGAATCGGCCGCTATGGTGTCGGAAATGTTGTCCATGTAGCTAATGTAGGAATCCACCTGGTCAGACAGCATTCCCACCAGCTTTTGAGTGTAGGCTATGGTGTTGTTTTCCATAATGCGCAGGGTAAAATAATACGACAGCGAGAACACCGTCGCAGTGATGGTGAAAATTAAAATAATAAAGGAAAGCAGAATTTTAAAGCGAATGCTTTTCGTGTATTTCATGTTTTTCATTTCTGTAGTCCTTCGGCGTCATGCCCGTATGTTTTTTGAAAATTACGCTGAAATAGTGGGGATCGGCATAGCCGCTCCTTTCGGCAATTTCATACAGCTTAAAATCGGTGGTGGAAAGCAGGCTTTTTGCCTTTTCAATCCGCAGATCTGTTAAATATTCCAAAAACGTTTTGTGATACTTTGCCTTAAACAGCGCGCTGAAATAGCTTTGGCTCACAGAGAGAAAGTCGCAAACGTCACTGAGGGACAAGTCCTGAGATGCAAAGTTTGCCCGGATATATTCCTCAGCCCGCTCCATTAACAGCCTGGAAAAGCCGCCCTTTGCACTGTTAATGCACGAAATGCACAGCTCGGTGAAGGCGAGGAGAGAAGCTTTTACTTCGTCCGGGCCAACGCTGTCTGAAATTTCGGGAATAGAAAAGGTGCGCAGGTTGTCCGCGCAGGTTTCTGTCAGTTCCTCAACAGCCTCTGCCGCATCTGCTGCCATATCGTGAATATATACGTTAATGCGGGCATAAGACAGGTATTTTCGGCGCATGTGGTCCAGCATAGCGCAAACCACTTCTTTTGCTTCATTCCCCTGGCCTTGGCGAATGGCTTTCACAAACTCGGCGTTGTAGCGCTTTGCGTGGAACTCAGGCATAGACTCGCCCTTGCCCAGCCCCTCTGTGAAAATCACGCTGCCGTCTTCAATCATGGCATTTAAGGCAGCAATTTCCGCTGTTTTTTGAAACAGCGCGGGAAGGGCAGCCAAATCTTTTTCCTGGTCGCTGACGTAAACAGACAAGCTTACGCCTAAGGATAGGCTGGCCTCTCTTTGAATTTTATTTGCCATGCGTTCTGCTTTTGTGCCATCATTTAAAATGAGCACTGTGTTTTCAAACGCAAAGACTGTGCCGTCTGCTCCCGAAATCTCTCCGGCCAACTGCGCCAGCGAAGCGTTAATATCCTTTGGGGTAACGCTTTGTTTTGCCGCTGCTTCTGCCAGCCTGTCCACACAGAAAATAAGCACGCGATAGCCGTTTCTTTGCGGAGATATGCCAACCTCGGCGGTTAAGGCCTCCGGCGGCAATTGGCCGGAAACCGCGGCCCTCAGCGCGTCTTCCCGCATAATCTGTTCCGAGCGGGTAAGCTTGTTTTCCATCTGCGTCAGCTTTTGCAGCTCCTCGGTTTCGCGGTCTAACTCCTGTTTAATGCGTGCCAATAGTTCCCGCAGAATTTTTGCCGAAATGGGTTTTAGCACATAGTCGTTTACTTTAAGAGCCACTGCGGCTTTTGCATATTCAAACTCGCTGTGGCCCGTTAAAAACACAATTTTTGTTTTGGGAAACCGTTCTTTTGCTTCCTCTGCCAGCGCAATACCGTCCATTACGGGCATGCGAATGTCGGTTATCACCAGTTCGGGGCGGTGTTTTTCCATAAGCGCAAGAGCCTCGCGGCCATTTTCGCACATGCCGCAAAGGGAAAAACCCGCAGCAGCAAAGTCCACGGTTTTGGCAATGCCTTCCCGCACGTTGGGCTCGTCTTCCGCTATAATCACGCGATACATGCCGGTTGCCCCCTTTCTTTTACAGGTGAGATTTTTTCTTCAGCTCGGCGTAAAAGCTTCTGCCCTCAAACAGCAAAAGCCCCGCCAGTAAAACTGCGCTCAGCGCAATGCAGATGAACGTAGGGTAGATCACCCTGATGTTCCCCGTGAGGTAGAGCGCAATGGGCGCAAGACCAAGAAGAACGTCGGTGAACAAACTCAGGATATATTCCTTCGGCGGCACCTTCAGCACAAAGTTGGTGACAGAAACCGAAATCAGCGCAGCGGAGCACAAAATGGGCACCGCATAATCGAACGACCAATTGTGCCAGCCTGTGACATAGTCCCACAAGATGCTGAAAATGCAGAACACCAGCGTAAGATATGTGATGTGCTTTGAGATGTTGGTAAGCCGCCGGAATGCAATGGTTGTGATGATGATAAAGCACACGGCGCCAAACACCACAAAATGTGCCCACATGCCGCTTTGGGGAATCATCAAATTCACGGCGGCAGACAGCACGCAAACGGCGATGGTGGCAAATAAAATCAGTTTTTTAAGGATTTTAAACCGGCTTTGTTTAGCTGTTCCGATATCAGGGAACATTTTTTCGCTTTCGCCTGTCACCTGCGCCTGGCACAGGGGGCAAACGTTCTGCGTGCCCCGAATCTGCACGTTACATTTGCTGCAAAATTTCATTTATGGCAAGTCCTTTCTAATCGTCTTCAAAGTTGCTCACAATTGTGACGTCAATTCCCAAAGACGTCAGCTTTCTGAAAAAACGGCGCTCAATGTCCGTGCTCACAAAGGCAGAGGCGAAGCCAACGGTAAGCCTGTTTTCAAACGAACAGACGCAGGCCTGAATTTTGTCTGTGCTGTTATACACGTCGAACTGATGGATAAAGGGCGCAATTTCATCGGGCATGGAAACAACGCCTACGTTTGAAATGGTGGCCGTAGTGTCTTTGCCCGAAACCCGGTAGGCGAGCTTCAGTCCCTTGTCTTTTATCATCAGCGGGATGGGCTTTATAAAAATGTTGTGCTCAATGCGGGAAAACTGGTTTAGCTGGTTTAACAGATTTTCTTTGGTGAGCTGGCGTTTTAAATCCGCGTCTACCGCGCGGCAGACCTCCTCTAAGCCGGGATTTTTTTTATAAAAGTTATATTGCACGGAAACCAGGTTGAAAAAGTTCCGGGCTGAAACCGAGGGGAAAAATCTGCGCAAATTCACCGGCACGGCTAACGACACTGGCCTCCGTTTTGCACGCATGGGCAGCTCCTCAGCAATGGCCGTCATAAAACAGGCGGACAAAAAGGCAGTTACGGTAGCATGGTTTTGGTGGGCCGCGTCTAACACCTGATTTACGGGCATGCAGCCGCTCACAATCCGCATGCGGTCTTCAAAATACTGGGGCGATTTAATGGCACACCCCTTTTTTTGTTTTTGCTTTCGTTTATTTGCTTTTTCCTTGGTGTAATATTTTGAAAAGCTGTCGTCGCCCATCTGCGCGCGGGACGCATCGTAGTCAAACTCAGGCTCAGCCACTGCATATTTTTTTGAAACATATTTTATCACCAGCATCCGCAAAAAATGCATGGCGCCGGTGCCGTCGGTTAAGGCGTGAAACACCTCTAAATTAATGCGGCGGCTAAAATAGGTCACCTCAAACAAAAGCCCTTTGTAGCCGCTCTCATAAATTTTGGCACAGGGGAGCTTAAACTCCTTCCGCACTTTGGGGGAAAGGTCGGTGTCCTCAAAATAATACCAGAACCAGCCCCGCTTTAACACTGAGCGGAATACGGTGAATACCTTAATCGTGTCGTCTAATGCCTGCTGCAAAACGGTTTCGTCAACCTCCTCGTTCAATTCGCAGGAGATGCGGAACACCTGGGTGTTAAATTTTGCAATGGACGACGGGAAGATTTTTGCCGCGTTGTCCAGTTTACTCCAATTCGTATCCATTTATGTGTCATCCCTTTCAAGGGTATCCGGTTTTGTATCGTCGCAAGTTTCATTTAAAAACAGGTCAATCAGCCTGTGGCACTTTTTCACCTGCTCAAAGGTTGCAGGCAATGAGAAAAAGCCGTGCAGCGCGTCCTCAATCCGGAAGGTTTGCACCGGGGTTTTCGCCAGCCACAGCCTTCTGGCATATTCCTCACCCTCGTCGCGGAGGGGGTCGCACTCGGCGGTAATCAGCAGTGCAGGGGGCAGGTTGGACAAATCTTCCGCCAAAAGCGGCGCAAAATAGGGATTGCTAAGATTTCGTTTATCCTGCACATATAAATCCATATACTCACAGATGCGCTTTGCTGTCAGCAAAAAGCCCTCGCCAAATTTTTTTACCGACGCAAAGGGGGACGTTTCCGTGTGGTCGTGAAACGTTGCGGGATAGATTAAAATTTGCGCCCGAACCGGCGGACCGCCCCGGTCACGCGCCATTTGGCAAACCACCGCAGCAATGTTCCCCCCAGCGCTGTCGCCAATAACAATGGGCTTGCCAAAGGCTTTTTCTACCTGACACAGGGCGCTGTAGCTGTCGTTCACAGCGTAAGGAAACGCAAACTCCGGCGCTAAGCGATAGTCCAAAGCAATCACGCGGCTTTTGGTGCTTTCGGCCAAAGACGCGCAGGTGGCGGTGTAGCTGTCTACATCGCCAACCACCCAGCCGCCGCCGTGAAAAAACAGCAAAACTGCTTTCCGCGCCAAATTTTTGGGCGTGAAAATCCTGGCGGGAACATAGAACCCGTCTTCCGCCTGAAACGAGGTTTTTTCAATGGTGCAGGTAAGCGCAATGGGCGGGTGAATGAGCCGCTGGATTTTTCGGTTAATTTTATAGGTTTTGCGAACGTCTAATTCGGGATATGACAGGGCGGCAAGTGCCGCTTTCGTCAGTTTGTTAATGGCCATTGCCTGCCGCCTCCAATCTGTATCATTTTCTTTATTTTATCACAAAGACAGCGTGTTTACAAGGGAAAACGAAGGCTGATTTCAAAAATTTAACATTCGACAAAAGCCGCGGGCTTGTGCAGGAATACAAACGCCGGGCAAAACAAAAAGCACACCGTGCATCAAAAAGTGTGCTTTTTTGCTTTGTTTATATAGCGGAGCTTTGTTTTCAAATTTTATTGTCAATTGGCTAATTTTATCACTGCTGTTTCAATTTGTTTACCATATGCTTTCGTTTCATAAATTAAACCATTTTTTGTTTTAATTGCGTTATAACTTTCTGTCCTGTAATCCTTATAACTGCTTTTATAAAAGCTCCGGAATAAGCTCACGGATATTTATGCTGCGCACGTCAGTCCTGTGTTTTGCACAGTGGCTGGCGGCAATGCCTGCCGCCTCGCCCATGGCGGCGCAGTTGGCGGTTACGCGAAAAGATGCCATTGCCTCATGGGTGCCGGAAATGGTTCTGCCCGCAACCAGCAAATGGTGAATGCCCTTTGGAATGAGGCACCGGAACGGAATTTCATAAGGCTTTACGCTCCTTACGTCCTGCCCCAAATTGCTCTGGGTGTGAATATCAATGTTAAATGCCGCTTTCGTTATGCCATCGGGAAACGATGCGCCGGAAAGCAGGTCGTTTGCCGTCAGCGTATATTCTCCCACAACCTGCACCGACTCCCGCACGCCCATCACCTGGGAAGAGCAGATAAGGTCTAAGTCAGAAAACGCCTTGTCGCTGCGTTTCAACAGCTCCACCGCCTCAATCATTTGCCGCCTGCCTTCAATGGCTGCGGCAGTTAAATCTTCGGCGGAGAAAGGGTCTAGCCCATACATGTGGGTATATTGAATGGCCCCAAACCGGGAGTTGGGTGAGGTGATTAGATAGGGCATGTCAAAGGGCAGAGGCTTGCCCGCTTTTTTGAACATAGCGATAAAAATATCCTTCAAAAGCGCTCCGTCGCGATATGCCTGCGGCACATTGCCCACCAGAAACATCAGCGTCATGGCCTGGCGCGTTTCACTGTTTTCCTTTGTAACGTTTGCGCCGGCAGAAATTGCGCACAGCGCGTCGCCGGAGCAGTCTACAACAAAGTCGGCAAAATAGGCTTTTCTGCCGGAAACGCTTTCACAAATTACGCCAGTGATGGTGCTGCCCTCCATAACGGCCTTTGAAAAGGCTGTTTGAAACAGCAGTTTAACACCTGCTTCGGCGCATTTTTGCTCCAACAGGTGCTTCATATACTCATAGTTCATGCTTTCGTTCCAAAAACCGCCCCAGAATCCTTTCTTGTCTAATTCGTTAATCAATTCCCGCATAATGCCATTTTTGTTCTCATGGTCAAAAATGGGGTTAATAAAGCCGCTGGTCCACATGCCGCCTAAACAGTTTTGCCGCTCAATCAAAAGGGTTTTTGCTCCACAGCGCGCAGCGGCAATGGCCGCACAGCTTCCGGCGGGGCCGCCACCCACCACAATTACGTCAAACCGACCCGCCACCGGGGTTGTGAGCTGTTCATTCATAAATTCCATTTTTCTCTCCATTTTATTTATAATTTATTGATAATCCGTAATTCCTTTGCCGCTGTTGGGGTTAAAGTGTGAATATACCTGATCGGCGCAGAACAGCGCTAAAAGCACAGTGCAAATTGTTCTTTTTTTCCGCTGCGGTATTTTTTGAAACAGGCCGTCCAGAGCGGGAGCAATGAGATAAACTGCCGCGCAGCCGCCCAGGGCAAACACCAATAATCCTTCCAGACAAATTCGGCCGTTTAAATTGAGGAAATATCCGCTGTAATCCCACCATTTCATGCCTTTGCTGAACTCCAAGTACCAGGACGTGGCATATTCAACAACGCCGCACAGCACCATGGTAGCGGCAAACATAAGTACGGGCTTGCTTCTGAATTTTTTTAGCAAAATAAGAACCAAAACGCCGCCTGTCCCGTAAATGGGCAGCCACGGCCCAAAGGAAACGCCCCTGTTTACAAAAACGCCGTCCTTAAACAAATGCAGACTGACCTCCCACACCCAGCCAACAAAAGAAAACGTAAAAAATATCAGAATTAGCGACGAGATGCTGTAACTTCTGTTGTAATCTGCGCGGGCCCAGTGCCTTGCAGGAGCAGGGGGAATGAAATAATCGTTAACAGGATATTCGCCAATTTGCTCCTCTTTATCCAGCAGAACATCGCACAGACGGTCGACTCCCGAAACGCCGCCAGCTTTGGCCTGGGCGCGGAGCGCCATATAAAATTCTGCATTAGTCAGTTTTTTGTATGGCTGAATAAAAAGGATTTCCAGCAGGTTAAACGTAAGCATATTCAAAAGGCTCCACGGCAGGAACGAAATATCCAGCACAAAGGCCCTCCATTTGTTCCCTTTCATCATTTTACGGGAAAGAGAAATCGCCTCCCGCGGGCTGATGTCCGGGTTTTCTGCAGCGATAAACGGAACAAGCCGGTAAGAGTATGTTTTAATCAATCCGCCGACAATGGTAAAGGTCCAAAAAAGCTGGAACAGCCATTTGACAAACATAATTTTTACAATGCTGAAACAGCGTTTAATGTGCCAGGGAAATAAAATCCTGTTGAGCCGCGTGCGACTATAAATTCTGGCCTCAAGCAGATATCGGCAGAAGCCAATTTGCAAAACGTTTTTTAGAAAAATAAAAATTAAAAAACTGATAAGAGCACCTGCACCGATAATAATGCCGGGACTGAGCCGATCGCTGAACACAATTTGGTTTATGGTGTTCATAATTCCATAAATCACGCTGCCTGCACCCTGGGTGTTGTTTGCAAACTGCGACAACACGCCGCCTGTCCAGCCTTTTGCCGTGTCGTTTTCTATGCCCATTCCGCCCAGAAAGCTGTCGACAATTTCCGTGTTACTGGTGCTTTCCTGCCGCGCGTTATCCGTTGTTTTAGCGGCAGATGCCCCGGCAGACGGCCTGCTGTTCGGATGAAACATCTGTTCCGCGCTTTTAACCGGACTTACGGCATATCCCAGGGCAATTGAAACAAGCATACAGGTTATGACAATGCCCAAATAATTTCTTTTTAATGCGCCTTTCGCGTGGTGCTTTAAATCTTTTCTGTTCCACATAGCTAATTCTCCCTGTTATTAAAATTGAAAAGCCGAAAGCGGCAAAATGATATGCCCCAAAACGGTGGTAATCAAAACCGTATAAAATAAAATTTTTCCAAAAAATTCTGCAAATCCGCTCTCATTATATTTCGACCGTATTCTGTTAATAACGACAATCAGCACGGTTGCAATCAGAACGGTGTAAATTCCCCACACATTGATAAACTCAAGCAGGCCGGTGTGCAAAGCATCGGGCACAAGATTTGCACCAATCATCAGGTTGGTTACGGTTCCGATTAAAATTGCGGGCATCATACCCAAAGAATCTGTTTGGTGGTGTGCACAAATATACAACGTTATCAGCGCCCAAATTCCCGTTCCGATTAATGCAATAATACATTTTAAATAAAGGCCGATAGAATTGCGCTTTAATTCCATCGCAGTTAAAACTTCTGAATAGCTCTCCGTGCCGCCGCCTTTGTAATAGGCGCCCTCTGTATTGGCACTGCGGCGGTGAATAAAGAGCGCAGTGCCGCTTCTGTCAAGAGAAAACCCCGCTGCATTCAGCTTTGGATTAATTCCGCTGTTTTCCTTATCTGGAATAAGCACAATGTGCTCAATATTATCAAGGGGCTTTAAATAGAGCCTGAGCTGATACGACCCCAGGGGAAACCGTTTTGTGCCAAATTCCTTCGACACATCTGCCGTCACTTCAAAAAGCTGATAATTGTTTCCGTTTTCCCTGTGTTCATCCTTTTTCACAATGTTTTTTATAGTCCCCTCATACAGTTCAAAACGGTGCTCCATATCTAAATCGTCAAAGCCGCTCCAATTAAACCAGCATTTGAATGTGACAGCATATTT
The DNA here is from genome assembly GCF_037235575.1 of Congzhengia sp. Classification (NCBI taxonomy): domain Bacteria; kingdom Bacillati; phylum Bacillota; class Clostridia; order Eubacteriales; family Oscillospiraceae; genus Congzhengia; species Congzhengia sp. The sequence goes on from NZ_JAXUNN010000014.1 coordinate 23,888, forward strand.
TGAATTTTTAATATCCACGCTGTCCAGCCGCTCAATATACGTGCCGGTTGTCAATTTCGCAGCGTTAGCAGAGGCGGCGATTTCAGCCTCCGTATAGGTGTCTGCTTCTGTGAAATAATAGTCCCAGCTTAGCTGTTCATTTTTTTTATCTGCGATAAGATAAACGCTTGCAGAAGTGATAAAAGCTGTCGCTGCAAATGAGACAAAGCAAAACCAGAAAAGCAGCATTTTTCGCTGCTGCGATGTTAATTTATATCGTTTCATGTTTACAGGCCCCACTTATTAAAGTTGTTGGAAACTCAAAAAAATCCCCGGCATATCATGCCGGGGTAATTTTTATGAATTATAAATTGCCGCCGCGGTAAAGCGGATATTTTGCGCAAAGTGCTTCTACGCGCTTTGCAACGGCTTCTTTGGAATTTTCAAAATCGGAAATGAGCATATGAATCAGCGTGCCGATTTCCACCATGTCTTCCTCTTTCATGCCGCGGGAGGTAACCGCCGGCGTGCCGATGCGAATGCCGCTGGTGATGAACGGGCTTTTTGTTTCAAACGGAATGGTGTTTTTGTTCACCGTAATGCGCACCTCGTCCAGCCGTTTTTCCGCTTCTTTTCCTGTTACGTCAAAGTTCGTTAAATCTACCAGCATCAGGTGGTTTTCCGTGCCGCCGGAAACTAAGCGAAAGCCCTGCTTGGTTAAAGTGTCGGCCAAAACAGCCGCGTTTTTCACAATCTGATTCTGATAAGCCTTAAACTCGTCTGTTAACGCTTCTTTAAAGCATACGGCCTTAGATGCGATAACGTGCATCAGCGGGCCGCCCTGAATTCCGGGGAAAATGGCCTTGTCAATCATCTTCGCATATTCCTCGCGGCAGAGGATTAGTCCGCCCCTGGGGCCGCGAAGGGTTTTGTGGGTGGTGGTGGTTACAAAGTCGGCATAGGGCACCGGGTTGGGGTGCAGCCCTGCCGCAACCAAGCCAGCAATGTGAGCCATGTCCACCAAAAGATATGCGCCCACCTCTTTTGCAATTTGAGCAAAGCGCTCAAAATCAATGATTCTGGGATATGCGCTTGCGCCTGCAATAATCATTTTCGGCTTGCATTCCTTTGCAAGCTTTAAAATTTCGTCATAGTCAATTTTCTCGTCCTTTTCGCTTACGCCGTAGGGAACGATGTTAAAATATTTACCGGAAATATTCACCGGGCTGCCGTGGGACAAATGTCCCCCGTGAGAAAGGTTCATGGAAAGCACGGTGTCGCCGGGTTCAAGGGCAGCAAAAAACACGGCCAAATTGGCACTTGCGCCGGAGTGGGCCTGCACGTTTGCGTGCTCTGCGCCAAACAGCTCTTTTGCGCGCTCTCTTGCCAGTTCCTCGGCTTTGTCAACAACTTCGCAGCCACCGTAGTAGCGTTTGCCGGGATAGCCTTCCGCATATTTATTGGTGAGCGGCGAGCCCATGGCGGACATCACCGCCTCGGAAACGCAGTTTTCCGAAGCAATCAGTTCAATGTTCCTGTTCTGCCGTTCCAGCTCTTCTGAGATGACGCCGGCAATTTCAGGGTCGGTGTTTTTTATGTAGTCGAAACCAAACATTTTTTATAAAACCTCTTTTCAGTTATGTAGTAAAACGGCGGCAATGCCGCCCGAAAGCCAAGCGGCTTATTTTTTCTTTTTCTTCTTTTTACCCTTAGAAGCGTGCTGAATTTTCTTCTTTTCCACCGGCGCTTCGGGGTGGGTTTTTAAAATAACCGCTGTTACAATGGACAGCACAATGAAATATACCGCCATTAAAATGAAAACGGAAACAACGGCGACCTTCATTGTGAAAGCCGGAACGAGCTTTGTAACAAACCCAAACCGCGGCGCATAGGTAACCAGTGCGGCAATGAACATGCCGAAAAAGATTGCGCTGTAGTTTTTAATTTTCGGAAATTTTGTTTTGCCCAGCACAAAAAACACAATTGCCGCCACAGCGGAAATGATGCCGATAATCCCCACGGTGTAAGCCGTTTGAATTGCGTAGCCCGCGCTGATAAAATTGTAGACGTAGAGCATAATGAGCGCCCCGCAGAGCAAAATTCCAAAGTTTAAAATCAGCCTGTTGGATAGTTTTTCCCGTTCTTCCCTTGTCATAACTTTTGTCATTTGTCCCCAATACCTTTCTGCCCATAGATATTTAACGCGCCCGGCGCGGGCAAAGCCGGGGGTTTCAATTGTTAACTGAGTTCGCCAAATGCATACATCACGGCGGTGAGCACGGCACAGCCGGCAGTTTCGGTGCGCAAAATCCGTTTTCCAAGCGTTACAGCAGGAATTCCCGCCGCGGAAAATGACGCAATCTCCTCCGATTCAAACCCGCCTTCAGGGCCGATGAAAAAGCCCAGGCTTTTTGGTTTTCCATTGCCGGAAGCGGCCTCTAAAACAGATTTTAGCGGCATGTCCCGCTCATTTTCATAGGCCGCAAATGTAACGTCCAGCGCGCCGGCCATTAAAATGGCCTCAGGAAGCGGAACAACGCCTGTTACCTCAGGAATTACGCCTCTGCCGCACTGTTTTACAGACTCTGCCGCAATTTTGCGCCAGCGGGCAAGCTTTTTTTCCTCCGCCTTTGCATCCCGCACAGCCGCCACACAGCGGTGGGCGGATACGGGCACAATGCGGCCAATTCCCAGCTCAGTGCACTTTTCAATGATGAAATCCATCTTCCCCTGCTTGGGCAACGCCTGAAACAGGGTAACGGCAAGCTCCGGCTCTGCCAGACAGGGGTGCGCTTCGCTGATGTTCAGCTCCACCCGGTCTTTATAAAGGTCTGTAATAACAGCGGAGAAGTCTGTTCCCTGGCCGTCGCACAGGGTGAGCGCGTCGCCCGCTGATAGTCTTAAAACCTTAGCAATGTGGGCCGCGTCGCTGCCGGAGATAACGGTGTGCCCATTTATAATTGAGTTTTTTTCTATAAAAAATTTCGGCATTTTTCCGCCTTTCTAAGCAAAAAACGCTTATTCATTATATCATTTTGCGTCCGGTTTGTCAAGAGAAGACGCACCGGCTTTGCCGCCGGCAAAAAACGCGTGCAGAGCGGCGCAGTCTGAAAAAAACGCGTCGGAGCGTGCGCGGATTTGTGTTTCGTCCTGAGCAGAATTCCGGTCTGCCACGGCAACGACTGCAATGTTTGCAGCATTTGCCGCCTCCACGCCGGCCAGGGAGTCTTCCACCACCAAACAATCGTCCGGGGATACGCCGAGGGCGGACAAAATCAGCTCATGCACCTGAGGCGAGGGCTTTAGCTCTGTTACATCGTCCCGGGTGTAAATGCGCGAAAACAGCGTGCCAAAGTTTGCCTTGCTTTTGATGTTTTCATTCCACTGCATATACTTTTCCACATTGGCCCGGGAGGTGGTGCTGGCAAGCACCAGGGTTCGCCCCTGCGCCTTTAAATAAGACAGCAGTTCCGCCGCGCCGGGCTTTAACTTCACGGTATTTTTCAAATAGCCGTCTGCTATTTCATACCGCAGTTTGTGAATGTCTTCCGCTGACAGGCCTGATCCGCAAAGTGCACCCAAACTGGCACAGTAAGCTACATAGGGGGCTTTTTCTCCGCGGAACCGGGTTAAAAGCTCGTCACGCCGCGTTTGAATAACGGTTTCTTCTTCAGGATGGCCGCCCAACTGCAAAATCAGCCTGCGGTCCACCTCGTTCCACATGCCGACCGAGTCTATCAGTGTGCCATCTAAATCGAAAATGATTACCTTTTTATCTTTCAGCATTGCTTACTTTTTATAAATATCCGCGTTTTCTAATCGGCGCATAGCTTCTTTCGTCTGCTCCGGGTCGCCGAAAGCCGTGAGCCGGAAGAACCCTTCGCCATTTTCGCCAAAGCCCGCCCCCGGCGTGCCGTTGATGGAAAGCTTGGTGAGCAGATAGTCGAAAAAGTCCCACGACTTCATGCCCTCCGGGCACTTAAGCCAGATGTAGGGCGAGTTTTCGCCGCCGGTGTAGAAAATGCCCAGCTTTTTCATGGTTGCTACAATTACTTTGGCGTTTTCCATATAACCGTCAATGTTTTCCTGAATTTGCTTTCTGCCCTCGGGGGAGAACACCGCCTCGGCACCACGCTGAACGATATAGTTCACGCCGTTAAACTTGGTGGTTTGGCGGCGCAGCCACATTTTGTTTAAGGAAAGACCGTCTGACTCCAGCTCCAGAGGAACAACGGTGTAACCGCAGCGCGTTCCCGTAAAGCCTGCCGTTTTCGAGAACGAGCAGAATTCAATGGCACATTTTTTCGCGCCCTCAATTTCAAAAATACTGCGGGGAAGGGAGCTGTCCTGCACAAAGGCTTCATAGGCTGCGTCGAACAGAATTACAGCGTGGTTTTCAATTGCATAGTTCACCCACGCCTTCAGCTGTTCTTTGGTATAAACCGCGCCGGTGGGGTTGTTGGGCGAGCACAGGTAAATAAGGCCGGCTTTCACCGCTTCGTCCGGCATGGGCAAAAAGCCGTTTTCTTCATTGGCGTTCATGTAAACAATGTTTCTTCCGTCCATGATGTTCGTGTCCACATACACTGGATACACCGGGTCGGGAACCAGTACGGTGTTGTCTTTGTCGAACAAATCTAAAATGTTGCCCACGTCGCTTTTTGCGCCGTCGCTGACAAAAATTTCGTCTAATTCCAGGCTTACGCCTTTTTCTTTATAATAATTTAAAATGGCTTCTTTTAAAAAGCCATAACCCTGCTCTGGGCCATATCCGCGGAAGCTTTCTGCCTTGCCCATTTCGTCGCAGGCCTTTTTCATGGCGTTTACCACGGCGGGGCAAAGGGGGCGGGTTACGTCGCCAATGCCAAGCTTAATGATGGGAAGCGATGGATTGGTTTTTTGAAAATCTGCCACTTTTTTTCCGATGGTGGAAAACAGATAGCTCTGTTGTAAATTTTTGTAATTGGTGTTTAAGTTCATATGTTGCATCTCCTCCAAAGTATGTTGTATGTTTATACCTCAACCTCGCCGCAAAATGCATAGGCGGCAGGGCCGGTCATGTAAACCGCGTCGTCTGTGTAGCAAATGGTTAAATCGCCGCCGCGGAGCTTTACCAAAATGTCTGCACCCTTTTCGCACAGTCCATTTTCACAGGCGGCTACCGCCGCCGCACAGGCACCTGTGCCGCAGGCCCAGGTTTCGCCGCTGCCGCGTTCCCACACGCGCATTGTAAGTTCGTTTTTGCCCGTTAACCGAACAAATTCGGTGTTCACCCGCTCCGGGAACAGGGGGTCGTTTTCAAACCCGGGGCCAATTTTTTCAAGGTCTAAGCCATAGGGGTCGTCTGTAAAAATTACGTTGTGTGGATTGCCCATGGAAACACAGGTGATTTTGTGCACCTCGCCGCCCACTGTTGTTTCAAAGCCCACAATTTTGTCGCCGGTGAGCGTTACGGGGATTTTCTCCGGCGCAAGCTCGGCTTTGCCCATGTTCACGCGCACCGCCGCCACTTCGCCGTTTTTTACGGAAAGGGTCAGGCGCTTTGTTCCGCTTTTCGTTTCCACCAAGATGGTGGTTTTAGAAACAAGCCCGTGGTCGAACAAAAATTTTCCCACACAGCGAATGGCGTTGCCGCACATGTTCCCCTCCGAGCCGTCGGCATTAAACATGCGCATTTTTGCATCAGCTTTTTCAGGCTCATCCGGCGGCAAAATCAGCACAATGCCGTCGCCGCCCACAGAAAAGTGCCGGTCTGAAAGCCGAATTGCAAGCTCCTCGGGGTTTTCAATTTCTGTTTCAAAACAGTTAAAATAAATATAGTCGTTTCCAATGCCGTGCATTTTTGTAAAATGAAGTTTCATTTATCGATTCCTTTCTTTAAAGGGTCTGTGCCTCCGTAGGTGGCGAGTACCGCCCGGGCGACCTTTTCTTTTGTTACACGCATGTCCATGGCGTGGCGCTTTAAATAGCTGTAGGCCTGGTCTTCTGACAAAGACAGCCGTTCCATGAGCACGCATTTTGCCCGGTCAATAATGCGGATTTCCTCAATCCGCTTTTGCAGCTGGACGTTTTCGTTCTTTAGCCCCAAAAGACGGCTGCGCGAGGCCTCTAACAGCTTCACCGCCTGATAGAAAAACGGTTTGTGAAAGGGCTTTTCCAGCACAAAAATCCCAAAATCCTCCACCCGTTCTAAAATGGAGTCTGCCAAATCGGATTTTACTAAAAGCATAACGCCGGAGACGGTAGAGTCTGCACAGTAAAGCGCAAAGTCGTGACCAAACTCGTCTGACAGCGGCGTGTTGATGATTACCAAATCGTAGTCGGCGTCAATCACCATGCGCCTTGCCTCGCTGCCGCTTGATGCAAAATCAAGGGTTTCACAGTCGCCCGAGGAAACCAGGTCTTTTAAGTAATCCTGGTTTTTGGGGGCGCTGTTGGCAATTAAAATGCTGTTCACGTTTCACTCTCCTTTTAAGGCAATTTCGGCCGCGATCAAACGGTTAAAAAGTAGGCGTTTTGGCAAAAAGCCTCCGCTGATTCCGCCGCCTGCATTGTTTCAAACTCTTTTATTTTGCAGGCTGTGTAAAAATCTACAAGCTGACGCGGCAAAACCGTGCTGATAAACGGGGAGTCTGCTGCGGCCTGCGCCGCGTCTTTTAAGGAAAGGGGCAGGCGTTCGCTGTTGCCAATGGCCTCTTGCGTTTCAGCAGGAGGGCAGAGGGGAAGACTGCGGGCAATGCCGTCTAACCCGGCGCTTAGAATCAGGCACAGGGCCCAATAGGGGTTTGAAGCCGCGTCCGGCGAGCGCAGGTTTATTGTTGTGCCGCCGGGCGTTTTCTTCACCCGGAGCAGGCTGGTCAAATTTTTGTAAGACCAGGAAACATCGTTCGGCGCGCCGGTTCCGAGCCGTTCATAGGAGTTGGTGAGGGGGTTTAAAAACACGGTTATTTCCGCGGCGTGGCTCAGCACACCGGCAATAAAGCTTTCGCTTACCGCGTTTGCACCGCCCTTTTCCAGCGATATGTTAACATGCAGGCCGCTTGCGGCCTCATTTTTTAAGGGAAGGGGCAGAAACGAGGCAAACAGCCCGTTTGAAGCCGCCATGGTTTTCACCACCGACTTAAAAGTGATGAAATTATCCGCCGCCAAAAGGGGCGGCGCGCTGTTAAAGTGAATTTCGTTCTGGCCCGGCCCCTTTTCGTGGTGGGAGGCCGAGGGGGAAATGCCCATTTTTTCTAAAGTGAGGCAAATATCACGACGCACGTTTTCGCCCTTGTCTAGTGGCGCCACGTCCAGATAGCCTGCGTGGTCGAACGGAATGCTGGTGGGGCGGCCTGCGTCGTCCCGCTCAAACAGGTAAAACTCGCACTCTGTGCCGATTTGCGCCGTAAGCCCCTTTTTTTTCAGCTTTTGTTCTGTTTGCCGCAGCAGGTTTCGCCCGTCCCCTAAAAAGGGCGTACCGTCGGAGCAGCGAATGTCGCAGAACAGCCGCACAACCCGCCCGTGGGACGGCCGCCAGGGCAGCACTTTTAACGTGGCGGGGTCGGGGAACAGGGAAAGGTCCGTATCCATAAAATCCATCATTCCCAAAAGGCGGGAGGCATCGAACGATATACCCGTTCGAAATGCCCGGGAAAGCTCACCAGGCATGATGGAAATGTTTTTCATGTTTCCAAAAATGTCGCAGAACGCCAAACGGATAAACTTCACGTCGTTTTCCGATACAAACTGCAGCACCTCTGATTGTGTATAGTCCATTATTCCACATCCTTTACGATGGTATAGGTTCCGCCTTCCAAATCGCAGCACGTACCGCCGCGCAAAAATGAATATCCTTTTGGCAGAACAATTTGGCCGTGAATGGTTTCCGGCGCGGTAACGCTGAGCACAATGGTGTTTATAGCGCCGCCTGCGTCAGTGTTTCGAATTTTGTTTACAAAGTCGTCTACGTTCCGGTCTGCACGTTTCCAGCCCACAGAAATTTTTCCGTCGGGTGCGGTAAACTCGGCTTTGGCAAACGCAAGTCCGTCCACAAATGAGGGACAAACGTCCGCCCGGCGCACGTCGTCTGCATTGGGATTAAAGCGCAGTCCGGCCAAAGATTTTACAAACCAGCTGGCAATATCGCCCAAAAAATGGTGGTTTAAGGAAGGTATGTGTGCCGTTTCACCCTCTTGAAAGCTCAAATCCTTTTCAAAATTCTCGTATAACGTAGTAGCACCATCCTTTACCCATTGACCGTAACCAGGGTAAGTGTCATTTGTAATCATGGCGTATGCTAGTTCGCTTTCTCCCAGAGCGGACAGCACGTGGAATAGATAGCGGAGCCCGATCATGCCGGAGCTTAAGTGATCATTTTTCTCATGAATCATATCTAAAAGCACTTGCTTTGCCTGGGGAATCTCTTCGTCCTTAAACAGCCCCAGTGCTAAAAACAGCGCCTGAGAGGTCTGGCAGTTTCCGGCCGCGGTGCAGGTTTTAGGATCCATTAAATTGATGCGGAGGGCATTTAAAAGGTTTTCCGCAATGTGTGCCGCAAATCGCGCCTGGGGGAGAAGTCCCACTTGCTCAAACAGGAAAGATGCCTTGTTTGCCATATCGAATACGATAGCACTATCGGTAAGTTCTAGGGGCGCATCTGCCGAGTTAGTGGCGGCAGTGCCATCCTCCATGGGCTGGAGCCAGTCGCCAAGACCAATGGCCAAGAGCCCCCGTTCGTCAAACTGGGTCGTGGCGTAGTGAAGATAGCGCATAATCATGGAGGCGTTGTCGATTATAATCTTTTTATCGCCGGTGTATTGATACGTGTAGTAGGGCAGGTTCACAATAACCGAATCCCACGCGGGGCCGTTGCCCCATTCAAAGCCCCAGCCGCCAGTGGGCACTATGCCGGGAACTGCGCCGTCCTCTCTTTGGCAGGCACGGATGTTTGCCAGCCATTCTGCAAAGCTTTTTTCTGCGCCCAGCCACTGGAGCATGTGCTCGGCAGACATGGAAGCGTCTCCCGTCCAGCCGTTTTTTTCCCGATGGGGGCAGTCTGTGGGAAAGTAGTAAAAGTTTGCAAGGTCTGAGCGGTGGGCCATTTCATATAATTTGTTCACGGTGCTGTCAGAGCAGGAGAAGCTGCCCCGCACCGGAAGGTCTGAGTGCATTTCAAGATAGGTCAGCGCATCCTTTGTGGCCTGATCTTCCGATAGGCCCTCCACAAACACATACTGAAACCCGTGGTAGGTAAAGCTCGGCACAAACTCGGCCTCGCCGCCGCGACAGATGTAAACGTCTTTTTGGTTATATTTTTGATAAATATCCCAGCTTTCGGGGCGGACAAAGGAAATATTTTCTAGATAGGGCTTTTTGTCCATCAATATTTCCACATGCGTCATGGTGATTTTTTGACCCGGCCTGCCGTTTATCTTCAAGCGGCACACACCGGCGGTGTTCACCCCAAAATCGTAAATATATCCGCCGGTACACTTGAAAATGTTCACCGGTTTTATTTCGGCAGACACCGCGATGGGCTCGGCCTCGCAAAGCTTGGGCGTGCCTCTGGGAGCGTCAGCGGATTGGGCGGGCTGCCAGGAAGAGTCGTCAAACCCCGGTTCGCTCCAGCCGGGAAGCTCTAAATTTGCGTCGTACCAGCACCCCATGCGCAGGTCGTCGAAAGTGATGGGGGAGGGATGTGTAACAAAGGTTTCGTCTGCTGAGAAAAGCTCCTGGCCGTTTGCTGTTAAGGTCATGGCGAACTTAACGCTGCTGCGCCAGCTTGCTTTTTCAAAATCCCAAATAAAGCCGCCAAATGCGTTATGCATGCCATTGCCCAGCATTACGCCAATCACATTTTCTCCCTCGGTAAGATAATCTGCTACGTCGTAGCAGTCAAAATAGCAAAGGTCGTCCGGCGCGCTGATATAGGGTGCCAGCGGCCCCTTGGTAATGTTTTTGCCATTCACAAACAGCTCATAAAATCCCAGACCGCAAATGGTAATTTTAGCCCACCGGGGTGTATTGTCCAGCGTAAAGCGTTTGCGGAACAGTGGTGCGTTTACGTGGTGGTCGAAGGTACACATTTGGTCGTTCGCCTTGATAAAATTCATTGACAGGTTCATTATGTTCAGTCACCTTTCCGCCCATGTTTTGGGCTGTGTTGTCTGCCGTCCCATTAAAAAGAGCCGGCCGATTTTTCTATAATAAATGTGACAGAGCTGCCAGGCGTCTGCCGTCCTAACCGAAAATCGATGAGATAAGCCGTTTCTTCCGGCTTCATGTCCATTTTACAAATGCTGAGCCGAGGGGTAAACACCTCTTTTGACACGTACACCTCGGCCTTTGCACCGCAGACGATGGTGAAGTCTGCAATTTTTACTACGCCGCCCCCCAGCATTTTCGGCTCAATGCGGGTGACAAACCGTTCGGTGAAATCGTTGATTTCGCCGGATAGGGTGTCGGTTACAATCAGCGCTGCGTCGCTTATGGTAAAGCTCCGCTGGAAGGAGTTTAAGCCCGGCGCGCTGTAGGCTTTGGAAAGCTCTAACCGAAAGCCCGCCTCCGTGTGGGACAGCACCTTCGCACTGTAAGCTTCCCCTGCCGGCTGAGGCTTCCCGTCAATCATGGGCACGCTGTGCCCTCGGGAAGAGGCGCAAAGGTCATTTTCGCGCTTTTCGCCGAAATAGCCGTTATAATATTCCGGCCAGCCTAAATCGTCTAAAATAAAATTGCCGCCGGAAAACAAAACAAAGCTGCCTAAGTCGCAATGGTTGTGCGGCTCGGCATTGCTGCCGCCCTTTGCGGCAAAATAAAGCCGATGCTTTTTGTTGATATACCAGCCAGAGTCCTCTAAAAAATAACAGCTTCTGTCATAGGTTCCTTCCGTTTCTAATTTTTCGTCATACCAGAAAAAGTTGCGGATTAGTGCGCAGAAGTGGTGGCGAATGTCGTCACCGAACACCGCCTCATATTTTGCGTCGGGCACGGTTACCGAAGAAAATTTCTTCTTTAAATAATGCAAAAGCCCAATATCGAATCTTAAATTGTGGGGCGCGTCAGCAAAGGGCAGAACAAAGTCTGCCGTAATGTGGGCCTTTTGGGCAAATTCCGCCATGCGCCGCACCTTTTCGCCGGAAAGCAGGTTTAGCCGCCCGTTGGTATATTCACAAATTAATTCCGCGCTGTAAACGAAAAAACCAAACCCATATTGCCAGTAGAGCGGACCCTCTAAGCAGCCGCCGTCATTTTCATAGCTGTCTTCAAAGGTCTGAAGCGAGGCAAGCACCCGGTTTTCAATGGTGTTCCACACGTCGCTTAACCCCAGATAAATCACGGCACAGGCAATGGAGCCTGCGCACACGGCAGACCAGTTGTTTTTCGGCCAGGTTATGTCGGTTTTCACATAAGGCGCAATTACCCTGCGCTGAATTTCAGAAACGGCACGTGTTCGTACAAAGGGGGCAATTCGGTCTCCCAGCAAATAGAGAATTTCGCTCAGCGCGAACGCAGTTTCCGTGGAAAACAAATCCAGGTTTTCCGCGGCTTCTTTTGGCGTTTTGTCCTTAGCAATATGAGCGGGGAACGACCACGAGAACTCGTCTAAAACTGCCCAGACGGCATCCTCCAGCGCAGAAATCCACTTGCTGTCGGCCTCATAAAGGCTCATAACTGCAAACACGTTTAAGCGTTTGCGGTGCTCAATATAAAGCGCTTCATATTCCGTTCTGCTGCCCGTTTCGTGAAACAGGCGGAATTTTGAATAGGGCAGACAGCCGGCGGTTGTGTTGATTAGCTCCTCCGCCGTCTTTTTTACGGGCGCAATCAATTTTTTTGTGTGCCTGCTTGCCGGCAGCTTTGTCTGAAACTGGTTATACATTGGCGTTTGTCCCTCCCGCGCTTTTGCCGCGTCATAAATTTTTCCTTTTTATTATATCAAATATATTTCATTATACCAAATCCTGCACCTGTTTTCAATGCTGTTTTCAAAAATTTGCGCGAAAAAAAGGCCGGCAAACCTGCCGGCCCGTTGACACATTTAATTTTTGGTATACATCTGTTGATACGGATTTTTCGAGTCCGGCGTGAGCACAAAAAAGTCGGACGAGATAATGGCTTCAAAATCCTCGCCGAATAGGGCGCAAAACTCGGCAATGTCGGCCTCAATTTCTTTTAAGTCCGCCTTAGTGGCTTTCACAGCGCAAACCTGCTTCGGCAAGTTTTTCGGCGGTGTGTTTCCCCTTAAAAACATTTTGCCGCCGTGCATGCCCGTTCCGCAGAAATTTTTCACCGGAGCGCCGCCGTCTGCGCCCAGGCCCAGAACAATAATCCTTCCGCCGGCCTGATATTCGCCCAAAAAGCTCCCCGCCGTTCCGCCTATTACGATTACGGGGATTTTTTCGTGGTATTCCTTCATGTGAATTCCGGCCCGGTAGCCCGTGTTGCCGCGGACAAATATTTTGCCGCCCCGCATGGCATAGCCTGTCGCGTCTCCCGAGGAACCGTGGATGACAATTTTGCCGTCGTTCATGGTGTCGCCCGTGGCTTCCTGGGCGTTGCCAAACACCGTAATTTCCCCGCCGTTTAAATATGCTCCCAGGGCGTTTCCCGGTGTTCCGTGAAGTTCAATTTGCTTTTGCTCCAGGCCGCTTGCGATATACCGCTGGCCAATGCAGTTGTTAATTATAATTTTTTGTTCACTTGCCTGGCGCACCTTTTGGTTCAGGTCAGAAAAATGCATGGAATTTGCTTCAATCATCATGACTTGGCACCTCCTAAAATAACGTCGCGCTTTTGTCTGGAAAAGGCCATCAGACCGGGACTGCGGCGAATTAAATCAAAATCAATGGTATCTAAAGGCGTTTGGTTTCGGATGAGGGAAGTGTAGATGCCCGAACGTGTCACGTCGCCGATAATGATAAAACCTTTTAAAAGTCCGTCCTTCACCACCAGTTTTTTATAGGCATTTTCCGATTTTTCAACGTACGCCATGCCGTCGTAAGAGCCGGCAGTGACTAAGTGAAGACCAAAAAAGCCGGCAGCGTTAATGGGAATTGCGTTGTCATAAACTGCTTGGCCTAAGGCCATGTTGACACCGGCGCAATGTCCCTGCATGTAGGCGTTGGGCAGCAAAGCCAAAATTTTATTCTGTCCGGTGGTGAGATCGCGGCTTACGGTGCAGTCCCCGGCAGCAAAAATGTTTGTAAATTCTGTTTGCTGACGATTGTTGGTCACAATGCCGCGCTTTGCGTCTGCTCCCAAATTGCATATCAGTGAAGTGTTTGGCCGCACGCCAACAGCCACTACCAAAACGTCAAACTCAATTTCCCTGCCGCTTTTCAAAAACGCCTTTTTTTCCTCAAACCGCGATGCACTATCGGCCAAAACAAAGTTTATACCGTGGTTTTCCATTTGTCTTTGCACAATGGCGGCTGCATCTTCGTCTAACACGTTGGGCAGAATCCGGTCTGCCAAATCCACCACGGTTATTTTGCCTGCCAAACCGGCAATGCCTTCGGCACATTTTAGCCCAATCAGTCCGGCGCCTAAAATTAAAACGCGTGATTTTGGCTTAAGCGCCTGTTCTAATGCTTCTGCATCGGACAGGGACATAAAGGTGAATTTATTTTGCACTGTGCTCAGACCGTCGATGGGAGGAACGGCGGGGGAGGAACCTGTGGCAATCAGCAGCCTGTCGTAGGAAAGTTTTCTGCCGTCTGACAGCGTGACGGTTTGTTCCTTTTCGTCAATTTTTTCACATTCCGTTCCGAAAAAAACCGTGCACCCGTTATCTTCATAAAATGAGTCCGGACGGTATTTCATTTTTTTCTTGGTGGTCTGGCCGCACAACAAATAGCTGATAAGCGGACGCGAATAGGTGTGATGGGACTCGTTTGAAACAATAGTGATGTCCCCGTCTTTATCCACATTTCTGATTCCCTCCACGGCGCCAATTGCTGCTGCGGAATTTCCAATGATTACATAACGCATATTTTAGCCCTCCTCCCGTTCTTCAAATACAATTGCGCGGTTCGGACAGCCGGCCACGCACGCCGGCTCCCCGTTAGTTGTTTGCGCGCACAATTCGCACTTTTGCACTGCTGTACCCTCGCCTGGCACAATTGCCCCATAGGGACAGCTTAAAATGCAGGTAAAGCACCCCACACACTTGCCGCTGTCGATGGAAATGAGTCCGTTGCGTTGCGTGAGCGCACCGGTGATGCAGGCTTTCACGCACAGGGGGTCTTCACAGTGACGGCACGAAACTGCAAAGCAAATGCCGTCGGCTTCTTCTATCTGAATTCTTGGATGAATTTTTACACCTTTTAACGCCCTTGCCATGTCTTGACTGCCGGAGTTTGCAAAAGCGCAGTTATATTCGCAAAGATGACAGCCCAAACACCAGTCTTCGTTTACATAAACCCGTTTCATCGTTTAAAACCCTGCCTTTCTTTTTTATTCTCCAGCATGTTTAATCCCCAAAATTGCAAGTTCTTTTTCGGTAAGCCCCACACCCCGGAGCATGAGCCGGTTGCCCCGCAGGGCTTCGATGGAGTTAATGCCCATGCCGCCCATCATTTCTTTTATCTCATGTGTCCAAGCATTTACCAGATTTACCAGCCGGTTTTTGCCGATTTCAGGGTTTAACCGTTTCACCAAATCAGGCCGCTGGGTGGCAATGCCCCAGTTGCACCTGCCCCCCTGGCATGACCTGCATAAATGGCACCCTAAGGCCAAAAGAGCCGCTGTGCCGATATATACCGCGTCGGCACCTAAGGCAATTGCTTTCACCATGTCTGCGCTGGAGTGGATGCTGCCGCCCACAACGATTGACACGTTGTCGCGGATGCCCTCCTGGCGGAGCCGCTCATCTACGCTGGCCAAAGCCAGCTCAATGGGAATGCCTACGTTGTCGCGGATTCGGGTGGGCGCCGCGCCTGTGCCGCCGCGAAACCCGTCGATGGCAATAATGTCCGCGCCGCTTCTTGCAACACCGCTGGCAATGGCCGCCACGTTGTGCACCGCCGCAATTTTCACAATTACGGGCTTTTGATAGTTGGTGGCCTCTTTTAAAGAAAACACCAGCTGCCTAAGATCTTCAATGGAATAGATGTCGTGGTGGGGAGCGGGGGAAATGGCGTCGCTACCCTCTGGAATCATGCGGGTTTTCGCAACGTCGCCCACAATTTTTTCGCCGGGTAGATGACCGCCGATGCCCGGCTTTGCGCCCTGGCCCATTTTAATTTCAATTGCCGCGCCGGCGGAGAGAAAATCCTTGTGTACGCCAAACCGGCCCGACGCCACCTGAACAATGGTGTTTGCGCCATATTCATAAAAATCTTCATGGAGGCCGCCCTCGCCGGTGTTGTAATAAATGCCCAGCTCTTTGGCTGCCAACGCCAAGCTCTTGTGAGCGTTATAGCTAATGGAACCGTAAGACATGGCGGAAAACATTACCGGGGTGGAAAGCGTGAGGGATGGGGTGCGGTTGTCAACAATGTCACCGTTTTCGTCCCGTTCAATGCGGCTTGGTTTTGCGCCCAGGGTAACTTTGGTTTCCATCGGTTCCCGCAAAGGGTCTATGGAGGGGTTCGTCACCTGGGACGCATTGATGAGAATTTTATTAAAATAAACAGGAAAATCTTTGGGATTGCCCATGGAGGAGAGTAAAACGCCGCCGCTTTCGGCCTGTTTATATATTTCAGTAATGGCGTTGCTGTCCCAGTTTCCGTTTTCCCGGAAGGTGTGGTCGGTCTTCACAATTTTCAGTGCCCGGGTTGGGCAGAGCGAAACGCACCGGTGGCAATTGACACATTTTGCACTGTCGGAGAGCACGATGCCTGCTTCTTCATCAAACGTATGCGCTTCGTTGGCGCATTGGCGCTGACACACCCGGCAAGCAATGCATTTGTTTGTGTCGCGTATGATTTCATATTCAGGATAGAGAAAATTAATTGGCATTGGGTTCACCTCCGTTTAACGTTACAATTACAGGCTCGCCGCCTGCGGGGGACCAGATTTTGTCCAGTTCAGGCGCAATAATCCGAATTGCCGCCTCCTCGCTGGCAACGTAGACAATGTCACCGCGTTCTGCAGCCACCATCGACCGCAGCTTCAGCCGGTCGTTCAGCGCCATCATACCGCCCTCAAAGCCCAAAAGAATGGAAAACGGACCGGTGATGAGCAGGCCGGGAAAAGTTTCCCGCAGGTATGTCAGCCGTTTTTTATCCTTTTCCGGCATCTGATCAATGGTGGACCAAAACGGCGCGGCTATGACCTCTGCGGTTTCTTTTAAAGAGAGGCCCTTGCGCCTGTTTAAGAAATCTATCATATAGGTGATAACCTCGGTGTCGGTGAGCAGGCAGCACTTGTAGCCGAACATTTCAATATAGCGGCGATTCGCGTCGTAGGACGAAATTTCGCCGTTGTGGACAATGGAATAGTCCAGCATGGCAAAGGGATGGGCACCGCCCCACCAGCCTGGGGTGTTGGTTGGGTAGCGGCCGTGAGCCGTCCAGCAGTAACCCTCATATTCCTCTAAGCGGTAAAATGCGCCCACGTCTTCGGGAAAGCCCACCGCCTTAAACACTCCCATGTTCTTTCCGCTGGAAAACACATAGGCACCAGAAATGTGGGTGTTGATTTTCATTACGCTCCGCGCCACAAACTCGCGTTCTTCTAGCTGACTGTCGGCAAGTTTTGTTGGAAGCGGCGTTACAAAATAGCGCCAGATGAGGGGTTCGTCGGTGATGGACGCAACCTTTCTGGTGGGAATTTTTGAAAGGTTTACCACGTCGAAATGCAAATCCAAAAACTTTTCACATGCTGTTTTTGCTTCCAAACTGTCATAAAAAATGTGAAACGCATATAAATCGCGGTATTCGGGATAAATGCCATAGCCGGCAAAGCCGCCGCCTAATCCGTTGGAGCGGTCGTGCATTACGGCGATGGATTTTATGATGTCGTCCCCCGCCATACGTCTGCCATTCTTAGAAAATATGCCGGAGATGGCGCAGCCGGACGGAATGCGAACCTGGCCCTCTTTTACCATATGAAAAACCTCCTTTAAATTCAAAAAAAAATAGAGCACCACCGAAAAGCCAGACCTGTCTTTTCGGTGGAACTCCATTGTTCCGTTATTCCTATTATAAACAAAAAATGAAATTTTGTCAAGGAAAAATTTCAAAAAAATTTAAACTTCCATCAGTTCGTCAAAGGTAATGCCAAACACCTCTTTCAAACTTTTTAGCTCATCCGCCCGAACGTGTTTTTGACAAAGCTCAATCCGCGATAGGGTGTATGGGCTTATGTCGCAGCCCGAAAGCTGCAGTTTTTTTGCTAGCTGCTCTTGGGACAAATCCCGCATTTTGCGTAGCTTTTGAATGTTTTTTCCCAGCCTCATTTCATAATCTGTGCTCATGAAAGAAATTTCACCCTCTTTTAAGCATAAATAATGACCGGACAATTAAAAAATAAACGTCCGGCAGTTAGTTGTTATTTCACCTCCGGTTCCAAATCGGAGAAAACCGGATCGTCATAAAAGGACTTCAGTTCAATTTCCAGTCCGTCACAAATTTTTTTCAGCAGAACAGTGCCAACGTCCTTTCGCTCTTCATTAAATATGCTGTAAATGGTAGATGGAGAAACTGCGGACATTCTGGCAAGTGTAGTAATTTTAATTCTACGTTCATCGCATAAATCTTTAATGCGAATGACAATAGCCTGTTTAATCCCCATAACCGTAACCTCCCTTAGTCTAAATTTTACACAATTGTGCAGTTTAGCGTATACGTTTCCGCGTAATATTAAGAAATACTTAAAGATTCGATTACGAGTAATGAGTAAAAAAACAAGAATTTTGTCAATATTCATAGATTTATCGCATTGGTTACATCGTGTAGCTTTGGGAAAAGTAAATAGGTTTTGGCCTTTTTGAAACGCAAAAACTGTAAAAATTATAAAAATTCAAAAAAATGAAAAAAAGGGATTGACAAAAAAAAGCTTTCGGCGTATAATGACAACTGTAAACAGCAAAGGCGCTGCGAAACGTATCCCGTTTCCGCAGTGTCTTTTTTTGTTTTTACCGCATATGTTGAAATTGATGATATAGGGAGGAATTGAATATGGCAAACATACCGGAATTTTTCGGCTCGCTGGTTTTTAACGACCAGACCATGCGGCAGCGTCTGCCGAAGGATACATACAAGGCGCTGAAAAAAACCGTCCGCATGGGAAAACCCATTGACAAAAGCATTGCAAACGTTGTTGCGGCAACCATGAAGGACTGGGCGGTGGAGCACGGCGCAACCCACTACACCCACTGGTTCCAGCCCATGACGGGCATCACGGCGGAAAAGCACGACAGCTTTATTACCCCCATTGAAGACGGCAGCGTGATTTTGGAGTTTTCGGGCAAGGAGCTTGTTCAGGGTGAGCCCGATGCTTCGAGCTTCCCGTCTGGCGGACTTCGGGCAACCTTTGAGGCAAGGGGATACACCGCGTGGGACCCTACGTCATATGCATTCATTAAAGACGG
Source organism: Congzhengia sp. (assembly GCF_037235575.1). Classification (NCBI taxonomy): domain Bacteria; kingdom Bacillati; phylum Bacillota; class Clostridia; order Eubacteriales; family Oscillospiraceae; genus Congzhengia; species Congzhengia sp. The sequence continues at coordinate 42,384 of NZ_JAXUNN010000014.1, forward strand.
TGCGCTGTGTATTCCTACCGCGTTTTACTCCTATGGCGGCGAGGCGCTGGACAAAAAAACGCCATTGCTTCGTTCTATGGAAGCGTTGAACATTCAGGCTCTTAGAATTTTAAAGCTGTTTGGCAAAACCAACGTAAAGCGCGTGTTCACTACTGTTGGGCCGGAACAGGAATATTTTTTGGTAGAGCGTTCCATGTTTGACAAACGGAAGGACTTAATTTTTACAGGCAGAACGTTGTTTGGCGCAATGCCCCCCAAGGGTCAGGAGATGGACGACCACTATTTCGGCACCATTAAGCCCAGGGTCAGCGCCTTTATGAAAGACTTAAACGAGGAGCTGTGGAAGCTGGGGGTTTTGGCAAAGACCGAGCACAACGAGGTTGCCCCTTCTCAGCATGAGCTGGCCCCCATTTTTACCACCACCAACATTGCGGCGGACCACAACCAGCTCACCATGGAGATTATGCAAAAGGTGGCCCAGCGTCACGGGCTGGCCTGCCTGCTGCACGAAAAGCCCTTTGCCGGCGTAAACGGCAGCGGTAAGCACAACAACTGGTCTATGAGCACCGACACCGGCATAAACTTGCTTGAACCCGGCGATTCTCCCATGGAAAATGCACAGTTTTTGCTGTTTTTATCTGCGGTTATCAAAGCAGTTGATGAATATCAGGATTTACTCAGAATTTCTGTTGCAACACCGGGCAATGACCACCGCTTAGGTGCAAACGAAGCGCCTCCGGCTATTGTGTCTATGTTCTTGGGCGAGGAATTAGAAGCGGTGTTAAAAGCCATTGTGAACGAGGACGAGGACTATGTTCACCACGGCAGAGAGGAATTTGAAGTGGGCGTTTCGGTGCTTCCGAAAATTTCGAAGGATGCAACCGACAGAAACCGCACGTCGCCCTTTGCATTCACGGGCAACAAGTTTGAGTTCCGCATGCTGGGCTCTGCAAGCTCCATTTCTGATGTAAACGTTGTGCTGAACACTATTGTGGCCGAAGCGCTGTGCCAGTTTGCCGATGCGCTGGAAAAAAGCCCCACTGTGGAGGAGGATTTACATTCCCTCATTCAGGCAACGGTGGAAAAGCACAAGCGCATTATCTTTAACGGCAACAGCTACAGCAAAGAGTGGGAGGAAGAGGCGGCAAGGCGCGGCCTTTATAACTTAAAGACTACCGCAGAGGCGCTGCCATATTTTGTTTCCGACAAAAACGTGGCGCTGTTTAACAAGCACCACATCTTCACCGAAGTGGAAATGGAGTCGCGGCTTGAGATTTTGCTAGAAAATTATAGCAAAACTATTAACATTGAGGCGCTGACTATGCTGGAAATGATTAAAAAGGACATTATTCCCGCAGTTTGTTCCTATATAAAAGATTTAACAGAAATTGCTACCATGAAGAAAGGCCTCTCAGCCGACATCAACGCAGATGTGGAAACAGAGCTCATCGCAAAGCTTTCGTCTCTTTCCGCTTGTCTTTATAAGAAGGCGGAGAAACTGCAGGCCGACATGGTTTCAGCCAGCGACTATGAAGATGATGCGCAAGCGCTGGCAAACTATTATAAAAACACCATTTTTGTAGATATGCAGGAAGCCCGGGCCGACGCAGATGAATTGGAAACCTTAGTTGGCGAACGGTATTGGCCCTATCCTACCTACGGCGAGCTTCTGTTCGGTGTAAAATAAGTGAAAATAAAATAAAATTTACCTGAGACACAACGGCGTGCCCGGGGAGAAACGGTTTTACGTTTTTCCCCACGGCGGGCCGTTGTTTTATTTTATAAATAAATTTAGCATAAAATGGGAGGAAGGAACTATGGACGTAAACAGCATTCTCACAAACGGGGAAATCACTTCCTTTATTGAAGGAGTTGTGGACAATGCCGCTTTCGGTATTTGGTTTTTAATCGGCGCGGCTCTGGTGTTCTTTATGCAGGCGGGCTTTGCCATGGTGGAGTCAGGCTTTACCAGGGCGAAAAACGCCGGGAACATCATTATGAAAAACCTGATGGATTTTTGCATTGGAACACCGTGCTTTGTATTCCTCGGGTTTTCCCTGATGATGGCAGAAGACTATGTTATGGGGATTTTCGGTGTGCCAAATTTGGGAATTTTTACCGACTTCGGGGGATTTTTAGAGGCAAATGCTTCAAGTTTTGTGTTTAATTTGGTGTTCTGCGCGACGGCGGCTACCATTGTTTCCGGCGCAATGGCAGAGCGCACAAAATTTGTTTCCTATTGTATCTATTCTGCGGTTATTTCGCTGGTGGTGTATCCCGTCGAAGCGGGCTGGATTTGGAATTCTCAGGGCTGGCTGGCGCAGATGGGCTTTCACGACTATGCAGGCTCCTGCGCAATTCACATGGTGGGCGGCATTGCAGCCTTCATTGGCGCAGCTATTTTAGGGCCTCGTCTTGGAAAATATACGAAAGACAAAAACGGCAAAGTGGTTAAGGTAAATGCAATTCCGGGCCACGCCATTACCATTGGCGCGCTGGGCTGTTTCATTCTGTGGTTTGGCTGGTATGGCTTTAACGGCGCGGCGGCAAAAAGCGTGTCTGAGCTGGGTTCCATTTTTCTCACCACAACCATTGCCCCGGCAGTTGCAACAGTTGTCTGTATGATTTTCACCTGGATTAAAAACGGCAAGCCAGACGTTTCCATGTGCTTAAACGCCTCGCTGGCAGGGCTGGTTGGAATTACGGCAGGGTGTGCGGCGTTAGACGCTGCAGGCTCGCTGATTGTTGGCGTGGTTTCTGGCATTTTGGTTGTGGTTGTGGTTGAATTATTAGACTTAAAGCTGCACATAGATGACCCAGTGGGCGCGGTGGGCGTGCACCTGGCAAACGGCATTTGGGGCACATTGGCGGTGGGCCTGCTGGCAAACCCCGATGCACCTGCGGGCTTAAACGGCCTTCTTTACACAGGCGATCCGCACCAGCTTTTTGTTCAGTTCATTGGAGTCGTAGCCGTTGCAGCATGGGCAGTGGTAACCATGCTCATTACCTTTACGGTAATTAAAAAGACCATTGGTCTGCGGGTAACACCGGAGGAAGAAATTATGGGACTGGATGCAACAGAGCACGGCCTGCCCAGTGCCTATGCAGACTTTGTGCCTGCGGTTGAAAAGCTGGACATTCCTACATTGGGTGCTGTTGGAGCTGTTCCCAAATCAAGGGCAATTGACGTGAAGGACGTTTCCACAAAGGCGCCCGAGGGCTCGGCAAAGCTTACAAAAATAACCATTATTGCCAAGCAGGGCAGGTTCGAGGCATTAAAAGAGGCGCTGAACCAAATCGGCGTAAACGGCATGACGGTAACCCAGGTCATGGGCTGCGGCGCGCAGAAGGGTAAGCCGGAATATTACCGCGGCGTTCCCATTGAAATGAATCTGCTGCCCAAAGTGCAGGTAGACGTGGTTGTAAGCAAAATTCCGGTTATAACTGTGGTTGAAGCGGCAAAAGACGCGCTTTACACCGGCCACATTGGCGACGGCAAAATTTTTGTTTACGACGTGGAGGATGCAATTAAAGTCCGCACTGGGGAAACAGGCTACGATGCGCTTCAGGACGATTAGAAAAGTTAAGATACTGTAAAAAAAGCACGGTTTTTCGAAAACCGTGCTTTTTATCTGATATTTTACTTGACTAAAGTGAATTTATGAACTATAATATAGATTATGTCAAATTTTACAGTTTCCGGAGGTTTCCCGTGCTACAAAAAGTGTTAGGCGGCAGAAGATTTTGGGGGTCGGTGTTGTCCCTTGCAATTCCCATTGCCGTGCAGAATTTGCTTACAAGCTCGTTTACGCTGGTAGATACGCTCATGGTTGGCCAACTTGGCGACGTAAGCCTTGCGGCTGTGGGCATGGCGGGCCAGTGGAGCTGGTTTTTAAATATGGTTTTATTCGGAATTTGTTCCGGCGCATCAGTGTTTTTCGCCCAATATTTTGGCGACAAAAACCACGGCGGCATTGTAAAAACGTATGGAATTGCAGTGTCGTCTGCCTTTTTGGTGTCGCTGGCGTTTTTGGTTGTGGGACTTTCTGTTCCCAAAGGCGTTATCAGCATTTTTAACCGGGACGCCGGCGTGTTAGACGCCGGAAGCAGATATTTAAAAATTGCGGTGTTTTCCTATCCGGCCATTGTGCTGAATATGATAGCATGCGCCGTTCTGCGTTCTACAAAACGGGTGAAGCTGCCCATGTATGTGGCGTTTTTCACCACCATTGCCAACGCCTTTTTGGATTATGGCTTAATTTTCGGCGCATTTGGACTGCCGGAAATGGGCATTGAGGGCGCGGCTGTGGCAACGGTGATTTCGTCTTGGTCCGGCCCGGTGATTATTTACATCGTTATGGCCATTCAGAAAGACGACATCTTTTTCGCCCCGGTGAGGGAAATTTTCGGCTTTACCAGGCACATGGTGGCAGACTTTTATAAAAAAGCCCTGCCAGTTATTTTAAACGAATCGCTGTGGGGCCTCGGCACCATTTGCTATAACATTATTTTTGCAAACTTAGGGTATGAATATTCCGCCGCGGTGACCATTCTGCGTACCTTTGAAAACATTGCTTTTGCGTTCTTTGTTGGGTTTAACAACGCGGGCTGTGTTATGGTTGGGCAGGACATTGGCGCGGGCAACATCAAGCGCGCTTTAAAAGACGCAAGGCGGTTTATGATAATTGTTCCCTTAGCGGGTGTGGTAGTGGGCATTTTTGTGCTTTTCTTCCGCGAACAGCTCATTTACATCTTTAACATGGGCGGCAAAATTACAGAAAAAACCCTGTCCGCCGCAATGGGCATTATGCTGGTTTACGCCATTGAGGTGCCCATCAGAAACATTCCTTATGTGATTATTGTGGCTATTTTCCGTTCCGGCGGCGATACGAAAACCGGCATGAAATATGACCTGATTTGCCTTTGGGCAATTTCGCTGCCTGTTACATTCATTGCGGCGTTTGTTATTAAGCTTCCGTTTGTGCTGGTGTTTGCATGCAGCTATGTGTTTGAGGACTATTTAAAATCCGTGCTGTGCCTGAAACACTTTTTCTCGAAAAAATGGATTAAACCCGTAACCGAAACGGGCCGGGCGGCCTTACATGAATATATGGCTGAAGCGGAGTGATTTTAAAATGTTAAAAGAAACATTAAACGGGCTGAATTTGCCAAAGTTTCCTTTTGGCATGCCCATTGAAGAAGCAAAAAACACCATGCTGGGTGTTTTGCTGGAAGAGGAATATGGCGTTTTGCCAAACCGTGAAACATCTTTAAGCTGGGAACCCGTAAGCGAGGAAGAAAATTTTGCCGCAGGCAAGGCTATTTTGCGCACGGTGAACATAACGGCGCAGTTTGAAACCGGCGCGTTTACGTTCCCCGTTCGGGCGGCCGTTCCAAAGGGCAAAAAAAAGGTGCCGTTTTTTGTGCATATCAACTTCCGGCCCGACGTGCCGGACAGATATGAACCAACAGAAGAAATTATCGACAGCGGCTTTGCCGTTTTATCGTTTTGTTATAAGGAAGTAACGTCAGACGACGCAGATTTTTCCAACGGCGTTAGCCCCTTTCTTTTAGGAGCAAACGAGCAGGTTCGCCCGAACGACTGTGGCAAAATTGCCATGTGGGCATGGGCGGCCTCGCGGGTGTTAGACTATGCCGAAACTCTGCCGGAATTAGACCCAAACCGGGCCATGGCGGTGGGACATTCCCGCCTGGGCAAAACGGCGCTTTTGGCCGGCGCACAGGACACGCGCTTCGCCCTTGCCATTTCTAACGATTCCGGCTGCAGCGGCGCGGCAATTACCCGCGGCAAACAGGGCGAGCGAGTGGAAGACATTTGTTCGCGGCTGGGCTATTGGTTTTGCAAAAACTATGAGAAATATCGTGGGAAAGAAGACGACATGCCGTTCGACCAGCACTTTTTACTGGCGGCAATTGCGCCGAGAAAGGTTTATGTTGCCAGCGCGGCTGAAGATTTGTGGGCAGACCCGGATTTTGAATTTCTGTCCTGCGTTATGGCAGGAGATTATTTTGAGCACTACGGCCAAAAGGGCTTTGTTTACAGCGACAGGTTCCCGGCGGCGGGTGAAAAGCTGCACAAAGGGAACGTGGCATATCATAAGCGGGGCGGCACGCACTTTTTAAGCCGTGAGGACTGGCGTTTGTTTATGGAATATGCCAAAACCATTTAGCTTATAAGAGAGGTGAACCCCTCTTTTATATACATACACACATAAAGCAAGCACGAAAAAAGGGGACGCGACGGTAGATTTTTACCGTCGCGTCTTTCTGTCAAGGGGTAATTTTAGCATATAGGGGATTATTTCTATATGAATCGGTGCAAGACGGGATTCAGTGAAACCGTCTTGTCCCTTTTGACAGCTGAGGGGACGGTAGTTATGAGCACCTCCGTCCCTGGGAGAATCAAAAATTGACAATTGAGCCGCAAAATGATATAATGATTCTGTCTAGGAAATACTATATCTGTCTTTGTGGCTTTTTTTGTGCTCTTTTTGATTTCACTCTTATTATAATACTGTTTTTGCAGTATGTCAAGAGAAAATCCTGTAAAAACAGTATTTTGTGAAATCTACACAAAAAAGGAGGGATAATGTTATGCAAAACGAACAAATAGCAAAGAGGATAAAGCGTTTATGTAAGGAAAATAACATTACAGCAAAATTTTTCTTGGAGGAAGTTGGGTTAAACAAGAACTTTATTCAAGAATTGGAGAAAGGTAAATCTCCAACTGTGAAAAATTTAACCAAAATCGCAGACTATTTCGACTGTTCGTTAGATTATTTAGCCGGTAGGTCGGACAAGGAGTAACCATGACGACATTTCAAAAAATATATGAGGTGGCAGGGCAAATTCCAGAAGGATTTGTTGCCACCTATGGCCAGGTGGCGGCAATGGCCGGCAATCCACGCTGGGCCAGAGTGGTGGGCTACGCTCTTCACGTTCTGTCCGACCCTGCCTTTGTTCCGTGGCACCGTGTGGTTGCCAAAGACGGCCGCATTTCCACCGCCAGCGATATAAACGGCGAAAGCTTACAGGAGGCCCTACTGCGGTCTGAGGGCGTAACGTTTACCTTAGACGGAAGGGTAGACCTTCAAAAACATTTGTGGAAACCTGTTGACAGAACCGGGTTTGTGTGATATACTTTTTCTCAAGTAAAATCTTTAAGTGGCACAGAGATGCCAGCAAGGTTTCATATGGTCAGCGGATACAGCAGCGGTGCGTATCTGTGTAAGTTTGCGCGTACAAGCCTTGTCGGTATCGATAAGGCTTTTTTCATTTGGCATATTCAAGAAAGGCAGGAGATTGCTGTGACGTATTTGCTGAAAGGCGCGGTTGACTTAAAAACAGGGGAAAAAAGCCCCGTGGTAACCGGGGAGGACAAAACCAACGTTGAAATTTTAAACTTGGAGGGCTGTGTGGCGGTTCCCGCCTTTGCCGACGTGCATGTGCACTTCCGCGAGCCGGGCTTTTCCTATAAAGAGACCATTGAAACCGGGGCGGCCGCAGCCGCAGCAGGCGGATTTACCGCCGTTTGCCCCATGCCGAACCTTTCCCCCGTGCCGGACAGCGTAAAAAACCTGGCCGCGGAGCAAAGCTGCATTGGGGAAAGCCCCAAAATCCGCATCATTCCTTACGGCGCAATTACCATTGGACGGCAGGGTGAAACCCTTTCCGACATGGAGGGCATGGCAAAAGACGTTGTGGCTTTCACCGACGACGGAAGCGGCGTGCAGAACGACGGGGTGATGCTTGCCGCAATGGAACGGGCAAAGTCTTTGGGAAAAATTATCTGCGCCCACTGTGAGGATAATTCACTTTTAAACGGCGGCTATATCCACGACGGGGAATATGCCAAAGCCCACGGCCATGCGGGCATTTGTTCGGAAAGCGAATATAAACAGATTGAGCGGGATTTAGAGCTGGTGAAAAATACCGGCTGTGCCTACCATGTTTGCCACGTGTCTGCGGCGGAAAGTGTGGACTTAATTCGCAAAGCAAAGCAGGCCGGGCTGAATGTTTCCTGCGAAACCGCACCGCACTATCTGGTGTTGACGGAAAACGACTTACAAGGAGACGGGCGGTTTAAAATGAACCCGCCAATTCGGGCCGAGCGGGACAGGCAGGCGCTAATCGACGGAATTTTAGACGGCACGGTGGACATGATTGCTACCGACCACGCGCCCCACAGCGCCGAGGAAAAGGCAAAGGGCTTAAAAGAAAGCGCCATGGGCGTGGTGGGCTTAGAAACCGCATTTCCCGTGCTTTACACCCATCTGGTGAAGCCGGGGGTGCTGACCCTTGAAAAGCTGATTGAACTGATGAGCACAAACCCGCGCAAACGGTTTGGCCTGCCGGAACACCCCGGCGATGTTGCGGTGTTTGATTTAAGCGACGAATATGAGGTTGACCCGGCGGCGTTTTTCAGCATGGGCAAAAGCACGCCCTTTGCCGGAATGCGGGTGTTTGGCAGGTGCATGGCTACGTTTTGCGGCGGAAACCTCGTTTGGAGGAGATAACATGAAACAGGAAATTTTTGAGGTTGCGGGAAACCGGAATTTAACCGACACGGTGTTTGAAATGCTTTTATACGGCGACACGTCGGCTATCACCGCACCGGGGCAGTTTATTAACATAAAACTGAACAACTTTTTTTTAAGGCGCCCCATTTCGGTGTGCGACTGCGACGAAAACGGCCTTACCATTATCTACAAGGTGGTGGGCGGCGGCACGGCGGCTTTGGCAAACATGGTTCCCGGCGACGAGGCAGACTGCCTGACAGGCCTCGGCAACGGCTACACGCTGGAGGAAAGCGGGGCAAGGCCTCTGCTTGTTGGCGGCGGCGTGGGCGTTCCGCCTCTTTTTGGCTTGTGCAAACAGCTCGTTGCCCAGGGCAAACAGCCTACGGTGATTTTGGGCTTTAACACAAAGGCAGAAATTTTTTATGAAAACGAGTTTCGCGCTCTTGGCGCGAAGATTCTTGTGACAACGGCAGACGGCTCTTACGGCATGAAAGGCTTTGTGACAAACGCTATGGGCGGATTGGATTATACATACTGTTATACCTGCGGGCCGGAGCCTATGCTGAAAGCAGTTTACAGCGCCGCTGAAACCGGCGGCCAGTTCAGCTTTGAAGAGCGCATGGGCTGCGGCTTCGGCGCGTGCATGGGTTGTTCGTGCGAAACAAAATACGGCGCAAAACGCATTTGCAAAGACGGGCCGGTGCTAAGAAAAGAGGAAATCGTATGGTAGACACAAAAGTTGTTTTAAGCGGAACAGAGCTTGCAAACCCCATCATTCCCGCCAGCGGCACCTTTGGGTTTGGATATGAGTTTGCAGAAATTTATGATATTAATATTTTGGGAACGTTCTCCACAAAAGGCACCACAAAAGAACCCCGGTTTGGAAACCCCACGCCGCGGATCGCCGAGTGCGAGGCCGGCATGTTAAACTCTGTGGGACTGCAAAACCCCGGGGTGGACAAGGTGATTTCAGAGGAATTGCCCAAGCTCTCCAAGTGCTTTCACAAAAAGGTGATGGCAAACGTCAGCGGTTTTTCGGTGGAGGACTATGCTTACAGCTGCGAAAAGTTAGACAAAGAGCCTCAAGTGGGCTGGCTTGAGGTGAACGTTTCTTGCCCTAACGTCCATAACGGCGGCATGAGCTTCGGCACCTCGCCGCAGTCTGCCGCAGAAGTGGTGCGGGCAGTGAAGCAGGTGACGAAAAAGCCGGTGTTTATGAAGCTTACTCCCAACGTGACGGACATTGTTTCCATTGCTAAAGCCTGTGAAGATGCAGGGGCAGACGGAATTAGCCTGATAAACACCCTGCTGGGCATGCGGATTGATTTGAAAACCAAAAGACCTGTTTTAGCAAACAAAATGGGCGGTTTTTCCGGCCCGGCGGTGTTTCCTGTGGCGCTGCGCATGGTGTATCAGGTTTACGAGGCGGTGAAAATCCCCATCATCGGCATGGGGGGCGTAATGTCTGCTGAAAATGTGATTGAAATGATGCTTGCGGGAGCTACGGCAGTGCAGGTGGGCGCGGCCAATTTAGTGGAGCCGCTGACCTGCAAACAGATTATTGAAGCTTTGCCGGGCGAAATGGAACGGCTGGGAATTGAAAAATTATCAGATATAATAGGAGGAGCGCACTGATGGGAAAAGATGTAATTGTGGCCTGTGATTTTGCAGGCAGGGAAGAAGTGCTTTCGTTTTTGGACAAGTTCACAGAGGAAAAGCCTTTTGTGAAAATCGGCATGGAGCTGTTTTATGCCGCCGGGCCGGACATTGTGCGCGAGATAAAGCGCCGCGGCCACAAAATATTTTTAGATTTAAAGCTTCACGACATTCCGAACACCGTGAAAAAGGCAATGGCGGTGCTCTCAGGCCTTGACGTGGACATGACAAATCTGCACGCGGCAGGCACCCAGGCAATGATGGAAGCGGCCATAGAGGGGTTAACCCGGCCGGACGGCACGCGACCGATTTTAATTGCGGTGACGCAGCTCACCTCTACCAGTCAGGAGCGCATGGAGCGCGACATTTTAATTGAAAAGCCCATAAACGAGGTTGTAATGCATTATGCCGAAACCGCTAAACGTGCAGGGCTGGATGGGGTTGTGTGCTCGCCGCTGGAGGCAGAAGCGGTGCATGAAGCCTGCGGTAGTCAGTTTTTAACCGTAACCCCCGGGGTGCGGTTTGCCGGCGGCGAAGTGGGCGACCAGGTGCGGGTTATGACGCCGGAGCAGGCAAAAAAAATTGGGTCGGACTATATTGTGGTGGGCAGGCCTATCACCGCAGCGGAGGACCCCGTTGCGGCCTACCGCCGCTGCGTGACAGAATTTGTTGATGAATAGAAAGGGTTGTGAAACAATGGATATGAAAATAAAAATTGCACAGGATTTATTAAAAATTAAAGCGGTATTTTTTAGGCCGGAGGAGCCGTTTACCTGGGCCAGCGGTATTAAAAGCCCGGTTTATTGCGATAACAGGCTTACGCTGACCGCGCCGGAAGTGCGCAATGATGTGGAAAACGGCTTGGTGGAACTGATTAAAACGAACTTTCCTGAGGCGGAGGTGCTCATGGGCACGTCTACCGCGGGAATTGCCCACGCCGCCATCTGCGGCCATTTGATGGGCCTGCCCATGGGCTATGTGCGCTCGGGCAGCAAAGACCACGGCAGACAAAACCGCATTGAGGGCAAACTGAGCTCCGGCGACAAGGTGGTTGTGGTGGAGGACTTAATTTCCACCGGCGGCAGCGTGATTGACGTGGTGGAAGCCCTGCGCGACGCCGGGGCCGAGGTGCTGGGCGTTGTGAGCATTTTTACCTATGGCATGCAAAAGGGGTTAGACCGCCTGCGCGACGCAAAGGTAGAAAACCACAGCTTAACGGATTTCGACACGGTTGCACAGGTTGCGGCTGAAACGGGCTATGTAAAGCCGGAAGACGTGGCGCGGCTGATTGCGTTCCGCAACAACCCGTCTGATGAGTCGTGGATTGGGAAATAAGGTTCGTTCCAACGGCGCCGCCGGCTTAAATGGTGCCGGGGGCGGCAAACGCCCCGCGGGGGAAGAAAGGCAGGTTTTTTTATGAACCATTTGATAGACATTTTAGAGCTTTCCGAGCAGGAGATTGACCGGCTGATTGAAACAGCAGAGGACATTATCGCCCGGCCGGAGCAATATAGCGAAGCATGCCGGGGCAAAAAGCTTGCCACGCTGTTTTTTGAGCCGTCTACCCGCACGCGGCTGAGCTTTGAAGCGGCCATGTATGAGCTGGGTGGAAATGTTTTGGGTTTTTCCGAGGCGCAAAGCTCCTCGGCCTCAAAAGGCGAGAGCGTAGCCGACACCGTGCGGGTGGTGGGGTGCTATGCCGACATTATCGCCATGCGCCACCCCAAAGAGGGGGCGCCGGTGGTGGCGTGCCAGTCTTCCACCGTGCCGGTGATTAATGCCGGGGACGGGGGGCACAACCATCCCACCCAGACGCTGACAGATTTGCTCACCATTCACCGGGAAAAGGGCAGGCTGAACAACTTAACCATTGGCCTTTGCGGCGACTTGAAGTTCGGCCGCACCGTTCATTCGCTGCTTTTGGCCATGTCGCGGTATGAAAACATTAATTTTGTGCTTATATCGCCGGAAGAGCTGAAAATTCCCGACTATTTAAAAGAAGACTTTTTAATGAAAAACCATGTGCCGTTCACCGAAACCACCTCGTTGGACGAGGCCATGCCGAAGCTGGACATTTTGTATATGACCCGGGTTCAGCGGGAACGGTTTTTTAACGAGCAGGACTACATTCGCCTGCGGGACAGCTACATTTTAACCGCGGACAAGCTTAAGACGGCAAAAGACGACATGTGTATTCTGCACCCTCTGCCCAGAGTGAACGAAATTTCGAAAGACGTAGACAGCGACAGCCGCGCCTGTTATTTTAAACAGGCGCTGAACGGAAAATTTATCCGCATGGCGCTGATTTTAAAGCTTTTGGGGCTGGAACGTGAAGGGGGCAAGGCGTTATGATTATTGGACAGATTAAAAACGGCATAGTGCTTGATCACATCACCGCGGGCATGGGCATGGAGCTTTATAACAAGCTGGGTTTAGGCAGCCTGGCCTGCCAGGTGGCGCTGATTAAGAACGCGGAAAGCAAAAAAATGGGCCGCAAGGACATTATTAAAATTGACGAGGCAATTGACATTGATTTAGACGCGTTAGGTTATATTGATGAGAGCATTACCGTAAATATAATAAAGGACGGAAAGCTTTTTAAGCGGAAGCACCTGGAGGTGCCGGAGCGGGTTGTGAACATTTTAAAATGTAAAAATCCCCGGTGCATCACCACCACCGAGCAGGAGCTGCCTCACATTTTTAAGCTTACCAACCGGGAGAAAAAGGTTTATCGCTGCATCTACTGCGAAAGCAAGGGAAACTGATTGCAATTTGGTTTGATTTGTGATATACTGGAAAAAAATAAATGTTTAGGAGACGAAACATGAACAACAATATTGTGGCAAACGTTGGCGGGAACGCCGTTTACGCACAGGAAATTGACGAAATGGTGGCAGCTTACGCCCAGCGCGGCCAGAACTACGACACGCCCCAGGGCAGGGCGGCGCTTTTGGAGCAGGTGATTAACAAAAAGCTTTTGCTGCTTGATGCAAAGAAAAATTTGCTGGAGCACAATCCGCAGTTTAAAGCGGAGCTTGATAAAATTAAAGATGAAATGCTGGCAAACTTTAACGTGCAGAAGGTGATTGAAAACATTACCGTGACAGACGACGAGGCGCAAACGTTTTTTAACGAGAATAAAGACCAGTTTCAAAAGGGCGAAGCCGTGAGCGCAAGCCACATTTTGGTGGACAGCGAGGACAAAGCAAACGAAATTAAAGAAAAGATTGAAAGCGGCGAAATCGGTTTTGAAGACGCGGCAAGACAGCACAGCACATGCCCGTCGTCGCAAAACGGCGGCGCGTTGGGCGAGTTTACCCGGGGACAGATGGTTCCCGAGTTCGACCAGGCGGTTTTCTCTATGGACGTGGGCGAACTTCGCGGCCCGGTGAAAACTCAGTTTGGCTATCATTTAATTAAGCTGACAGGCAAAACCGGCCCGGAAGAACTAAAGTTTTCCGACGTAAAAGACCAGGTGAAAAACATGGCGCTGACCGAAAAACGGCAAAAGGCGTTAAACAGCAAAATTAACCAATTGAAAATTTTATATCCGGTTGACAAAATGTAATTAAAAATCCGCCGGCACGGCCCGTGGGCAGGCGGAATAAAAAAATAATACGGGAAGAAAGGTTATGTGGCGTTTATGATTACACAGGCTTATAAGGCGGCGCTTTCGGTTTTGGCAAAAAAACCGTTTGTGCTGTGGGGACTTTCACTCATGTCGGGGCTGCTGTGCATTTTGGCGGTTATTTTCTGCCTGCCGCTGCCCATTGTGTTCATTCCGGTGAGCTTAACGCTTTCCGCTGGCATGTCGATTATTTATTTAGACGGGCTGCGGGGTAAACAGGTCAATTCCGACCAGCTGTTTTTAGGGTTTAAAAATTTCTGGCACGTTGCCGGCGGCATGGCATGGATGATGCTTTGGGTGCTGATTTGGTCACTCATTCCCTTTGCAGGCATTATAATCGGCATTGTTAAGGCATATTCTTACCGCTTTACGCCCTACATACTGATGACGCGGCCCGAAATTTCTGCAACCGAGGCGCTGCGCGTTTCCATGCGCGAGACCCAGGGCAAAAGGGGCGCAATGTTTGGCGCAGATATTATCATTGCGTTGGGATTCCTTGTTGTGGTTATGATTTTGGCGCTGCTTGCACAAATTCCCATTCTGGGCGTTTTGTTTGCCTTGCTTTTGGCGATTGTGTATATTGTGTTTATCGCGTTCGGCCCGCTGTTTTTAGGGCTGGTGGAAGCTTATTTTTATGAAACCAGAAACCACAGGCCGGTGTATTATCAATATCCGCCCTATGGCCAGACGCCCGGCGGCGCGCCCAATGGCGGACCATATTATCAGCAATATCCGCCGCAGTCTGCGCCCAACGGTGCGCCAAACGGCGCACAGCCCCGCCCGCCGGTAGCACCGACGCCTGAGCCGAAACCGGCAGCGCCGGAGCCAAAACCGGCAGCACCGGAGCCAAAACCGGCTGCACCGGAGCCAAAACCGGCTGCACCGGAGCCAAAACCGGCGGAAGCCGCAGCAAAACCGGCTGCACCGGAACCGAAGCCGGCAGCGCCGGAGACAAAAGCTGAGGAGCCGAAGCCTCAAGAACCAACTGAGACGAAATAGCACAGAAAAAAACGCGGCGGATTTTCCGCCGCGTTTAAAAATTACTGCTGATTGCAATCACACTTACCACAGGAGATATACAAGAAAGGAGCAGTAATTTATTTTAGGGGGAGAGAAACGGCGTGGGACCGCTGTTTCTCCGTGAAATCAGTTGACAGAAAGCGCAATTGCTGTTATAATGATATTGTCACATATTACTATTCCAGGGCAATCTCTGTCTTTTTTTGATTTCATTTACATTATAAATCAGTTATAGCTGAAAGTCAAGAGAAAAATCAGTTATAACTGAAATTTTGGCCAAGTTGTATAAAAAGGGAGCGTGGAATTATGCAGAATAAACAAATTGCAGAACGAATTAAGCTTCGATGCAGAGCGCGCTCGGTGGCAATTAAAACGGTGCTAAGCGAATGTGAAATTAATCACAGCTTTTTATACGATATGGAACACAAAGATCGTTCTCCATCCTGCGACAAAATCGTAAAGTTAGCAGATTATCTCGACTGTTCAACGGATTATCTTTTGGGCAGAACGGATAACCCGAAGATAAACAAATAAAATTTTTAAGGCCGCATGAAAGCGGCCTTTTTTGTGTCTTTTTGTCCTTTAGCGGTTTGACAAGTTTAGCCAAAAGTGGTAAAATTAAAAAATATATGTGATAAAAGGGGTGGGAAAATTTGAGAAAGCTTTTTGAATATATTGCGCCGCTGAAATTCTATATGCTGGGCGGCCTGTTTTTAAAATTTTTTGCCGCCATGATGAACCTTTTGGTGCCGTCGGTGCTGGCAAAAATAATTGACGACGTGGTGCCCGCAGGCAACGTCAGCATGATTTTTGTCTGGGGCGGCGTTATGGTTTTGTGCTCGGCGGCAGATCTTGTTTCCAACGTGATTGCCAACCGAATGGCCACAAAAAGCGCGGGTAAAATTACCCGAAAGCTGAGGCGGGACGTTTATGAAAAAATCTCTTACCTCTCGGCAAAGCAAACCGACACGTTCACCATTCCTAAGCTCATTTCCGTGCTCACCTCCGATACATACAACGTGAATCAAATGCTGGCGAGAATGCAGAGAATTGGCATTCGCGGCCCGGTTCTGCTCATCGGCGGCCTGTTTGTCACCTTCAGTTTAGACCGGGCTTTAACCCTGGTGCTGGCGGCCCTGCTTCCGCCCATTGCCGTAATTGTATATTTCATTACGAAATACAGCATGCCGATTTACGCCGCCATTATGCGGTCGGCCGACTCGCTGGTGCGGGTTGTGCGGGAAAACTTTGCCGGTATTCGCGTAATTAAGGCGCTCTCGAAAACCGACTATGAAAAAGAACACTTCCGCACCATTAACACGGAGCTGTTTGAAAAAGAAAAAAAGAGCGTAAATTTAATGTCCATCACAAGCCCCGCCACCACGCTGATTTTAAACGTGGGGCTGTGCCTGGTAATTTTGGTGGGAGCATATCGCGTAAACGGCGGCCTTTCCCAGCCGGGCAAAATCATTGCGTTTATGACCTATTTTACCATTATTTTAAACGCAATGATTGGCATAACCAATATTTTTATTATGTATTCTAAGGGCGCGGCGTCTATGGAGCGTATTGCCGAGGTGCTGGCGGCAGAGGGCGATTTAAAGGTTTTAGACCTTCCGAAAACAGACACAGCGTTTCACGTGGTGTTCGACCGCGTTTGCTTTTCCTATAACAAGGTGAAAAACAATGTAGAAGATATAAGCTTTGCACTGAAGCGCGGCGAAACCTTAGGCATTATCGGCGCAACGGGCAGCGGAAAATCTACGCTGATTAACCTTTTAATCCGGTTTTACGACTGCGACTCCGGCGGCATTTTTATTGATGGGCGCGATGTGCGCAGCATTCCGAAAAAAGAGCTTTACAGCAAGTTTGGCATTGTGTTCCAAAACGATTTTATCATGTCCGACACCATTGCGGAAAACGTGCGGTTTGGACGCAGCATAGAAGATGAACAGGTGGTTCAGGGATTAGAAAACGCCCAGGCAATGGATTTTGTGTCCCATCTTGCGGAACGGCAGCAGCACGAGCTTACCGCCGGGGGCAGCAACATCAGCGGCGGACAGAAACAGCGGGTGTTAATCGCCCGCGCTTTAGCCACACGGCCCGAAATTCTGATTTTAGACGACTCGTCCAGCGCGCTGGACTATAAAACCGACTCCCAGCTTCGCAAAACGCTGAGCCGCCTGCTTCCGGACACCACAAAAATTATTGTGGCACAGCGCATCAGCTCGGTGAAAAACTCCGACCATATTTTAGTTTTAGAGGGCGGCCGCATGTTAGGCTATGGCACACATGAGGAGCTTTTGGCAACCTGCGGGGAATATAAAAGCATTTTCGATTTGCAGATGGGAGGGTTAAGCAATGAAAAATAAACCTTCTTACCGCACGGCCACAGGCAAAACCAAAAAGAAATATTTGCTGCTGCGGCTGTGGAAATATATGAGCCGTTACCGGCTGCTTATTGTTTGCGCTGCAGTGCTGATGCTTGTGAGCAACATTTTTGCCCTGCTGGGGCCAAAGCTTTCCGGCGACGCTATCGACGCCATTGGCACAAAGCCCGGCGGCGTTGATTTTCCCACTGTGTTCTATTATGTGAAATTTATGTTGTTGTTTTATGTGTTGTCGGCGGTGTCGTCTTACGCGCTGTCGCTGATAATTCAAAAAATTGGGCGCAGAATGTCTTATGAAATGAGAAAAGACGTGTTCGACAAATTGGTTTCCCTGCCGGTTGGCTTTTTCGACCAGCATCAGGCCGGCGACATTATCAGTATTATTTCCTATGACGTGGACACGGCAAACTCTTCTTTGTCCAACGACTTTTTGCAGGTGTGCCAGAGCGCGGTAATCATCATCGGCTCGTTTATTATGATGCTCACCATTGCGCCGGTTTTGGTTTTGGTGTTTGCTGTTACCATTCCTGTGTCGGTGGTATGGACGCGGTATATCACAGGGAGAGTGCACCCGCTGTTTCGCAAACGCTCAAAAAAGCTGGGTGAATTAAACGGCTTTGTGGAGGAGATGATCGGCGGTCAGAAAACCACAAAGGCATACCGGCGGGAAGAGGCGTTTTTAAAGCGGTTTGACGTGAAAAACGACGAGGCGGTGGACGCTTATACCACTTCGGAATATTACGGCACCATCACCGGCCCGTCGGTAAACTTCATTAACAATGCGTCGCTGGCCTTGGTCAGCGTGTTCGGCGCCTTTCTTTACTTTTTGGGTTCCATCGGCATTGGGGACATTTCGTCCTTTGTGCTCTATTCCAGGCGGTTTTCCGGGCCGATTAACGAAATAGCCAACATTTTGGGCGATTTGCAGTCTGCCTTTGCCGCAGCGGAGCGGATTTTCAGACTGCTGGACGAATTGCCCGAAAAAGAAGATGACAAGGCTGCGGCGGTGCTGAAAGACGTTTACGGCGACGTTTTGATTGATAACGTAAGCTTTGGCTATACGCCGGAAAAGATGATTATAAAAAACTTAAACCTTCACGCCGAAAAGGGGAACTTAATTGCCATTGTCGGCCCCACCGGGGCGGGGAAGACCACCATCATCAACCTGCTTATGCGGTTTTATGATGTGCAGCAGGGAGACATTTTGGTGGACG
Organism: Congzhengia sp.; assembly: GCF_037235575.1. Classification (NCBI taxonomy): domain Bacteria; kingdom Bacillati; phylum Bacillota; class Clostridia; order Eubacteriales; family Oscillospiraceae; genus Congzhengia; species Congzhengia sp. The sequence continues at coordinate 60,832 of NZ_JAXUNN010000014.1, forward strand.
GGCAGAGCATTTATTCGCTGACCCGGGAAAGCCTGAGAAAAGCATATACAATGGTTTTGCAGGACACCTGGCTGTTTGGCGGCACAGTGTTTGAAAACATTGCTTACGGCAAAGAGAACGTCACCCGGGAAGAAGTGGTTCAGGCCGCAAAGGCGGCAAAAATTCACGACTTTATCGAGGCGCTGCCAAACGGTTATGATACTATGCTCACCGACAACGGCATTAACATTTCAAAGGGGCAAAAACAGCTTTTAACCATTGCCCGGGCCATGCTGTTAGACTCTAAAATGCTGATTTTAGATGAGGCCACCTCCAACGTAGACACCCAGACGGAGCGGGCAATTCAAGACGCAATGCGAAAGTTAATGGCAGACAAAACCTGTTTCGTTATTGCCCATAGGCTGTCTACCATTCAGCACGCAGACCTGATTTTGGTGGTGAAGGACGGCAACGTGGTGGAACAGGGCGTGCACGACGAACTGCTTGCAAAACGGGGCGCTTACTTTTCGCTTTACAATTCGCAGTTTGACACATATGATTAAAAAAAGGGAGGAAAACTATGATGAAAACCATTCTTTGCATTGGCGAAGCATTAATCGACTTTATTCCGGCCCAAAAAGGGTGTGCGTTAAAGGATAACGCAGTGTTCGAGCGGGCCTGCGGCGGTGCGCCGGCAAACGTGGCGGCGGCAGCGGCGCTTTTGGGCGCGCCTGCAAAAATGATTACCCAGCTGGGAAACGATGCGTTCGGGGACTACATTACCGAGGTGCTGAAAGGCGCCGGGGTAGACACGTCCTGCATTTTGCGCACAGATAAGGCCAACACCGCTCTTGCCTTTGTTGCGCTTAAGGAAGACGGCAACCGGGATTTTATGTTCTACCGAAATCCCAGCGCCGACATGCTGCTGGAAAGCTCCCAAATAAAAGACGAGTGGTTTTCCGACTGCGGCATTTTGCACTTTTGCTCGGTGGATTTAATTGATGCGCCGGTGAAAGATGCACACCGCCGGGCCATTGCTCTGGCTAAGGCGAACGGAGCTAACATCAGCTTCGACCCCAACATTCGTCTGCCGCTGTGGGACGATGAACAGGAGTGTAAAAAAACGGTGCAGGAGTTTATTGATTTTGCAGACATTTTAAAAATTTCTGACGAGGAATTAGAATTTATCACAGGGGAAACAGACATGGAAAAAGCCGCACCCGGTTTGTTTGCCCGGGGCGTGAAGATGATTATGTTCACCCGGGGCAAGCAGGGGGCGAGCATCATTACGCCTGACTTTACCGTTTTTGCAGACAGCGTAAGCGTCACCGTGCAGGACACCACCGGCGCGGGGGACTCAATTATCGGTGCGTTTCTTTTCTGTCTGACGGAAAAAGGCGTAACAGACCTTTCTGCCGTTTCAAAAGAGGACATGGAGGCCATGCTTCGCTTTGCTAATTTCTATTCGTCTTACAGCGTGACGAAAAAAGGCGCCATTACGTCTTACGCCGGCTATGACGAAATTATAAAGTTTATAAAAAAGCAAATTAATTAAAAATATATATTTTGGGATTGCGTAAAGACGCTGCAGAAAAATAAATGTTTTTCCGCAGCGTCTTATTCGTGAATTGAAACGTTTATAGAGAGAGCAAAAAAACAAGAGCGTACACCAAAGCATAAATAGCGTGAGGACGATTGGGATATGGAATTGTAACAGTTTTTAGATATAAAAAGACAAAAAATAATATCCCGTAAAAATCATCGGAAATATTGACAGTAAGCGGCTTTTAGTGGTATAATATAACAATGTAATTTGAACCAAATAAAAATGAAAATATATTTCTCGGTAACAGACGTGTTTTTTTACGGGCGGGACATGCCTGTTTTGTATTTGAGCGGGCATATCTGCTTTATGAATTTCTTTAGAAACGTAATATAAACGAAAGGATGACGAAAAATGAAAAGATCAAAAAACAGGTTGTTGTCAGCAATACTTGTAATGTGTATGATGATAAGTATGCTGTCCGGCGTGAGTCTGACTGCGTTTGCGGAAGGTCCGATCAACATATCTTCGGTTGATGATTTAGAGGCGCTTCGCGATGCGGTCAACAACGGAGAAACCTATGCGGGAAAGACGGTTACATTGACCGAAAACCTTGATTTGGGAACGATACCAAATTGGACGCCGATAGGAACAAGCAGCAACCCGTTTGAAGGAATATTTGACGGTGACAGCCATATTATCTACAATCTGACAATTGACACAGACGTCCGTTACTGCGGACTGTTTGGGTATGTTTCAGGCGGGGCTATTAAAAATCTTGGTCTTGAAAATGTGAAAGTCACTTCAACGGCTAACGATGTTGCCGGTCTGACCGGGTTTGCGGGATACGGCTCAACGATTGAGCGCTGTTATGCAACCGGTGTTGTTACGGGTTATGCGGCGGTAAGCGGCATTGCAGGGTCAACATACGGCAATGTGTCAACGGTGAGGAATACATATGCACGCGTACAGATTAACCGTACATCGACCAGAGGAGACAGCGCAGGCATTTCCGGATGGAATGAGTCGGGAAGCGTTAAAATTGAAAACTGCTATTCTGCTTGCACCGGCGAGGTTCGTCCGATTGCCGGCTGGAGCGACGGTGCTGCAGTTCCGAACGGGCAAATTATAAATACATATTTTGATCAAACACTTTCTCCCGATTTCAGTGCTTCGAGCGGCAGAGTTGATTTGGGAAGAACATCGGAACAGCTAAAAACAAAAACAACATACGAGGGCTGGGATTTTGAGTCTGTTTGGACAATAGACGAATCAATAAACGGCGGCTATCCGTATTTGCAGGGATTTACGCCCGGTCTCGGCGGCGCACCCGGTTCAATTTCTGTTGCTGTAAAGGATGCAGACGATAATCCAGTGACAGATGCTGATGTATATATCACAAACGGAACGGACAACATTCCCCTGAATCATCAGGGAGACGGAATTTACAGCGGCACGGTTGAAACAAATGGCGAAACCTATGAACTCTATGTGAACGATAAAGAGATGGGTTCATTTACACAGAACGGATCGGGTGCTTTGACCATCCCTTCTATTACGATTGAAGCTGCGGCAACGCAGCCAACGAAAGTAGGACCGTTTATCGTGAGCGGCGGAGTTGAGGGACAAGATTATAAGTATACGGAAGTTTTTGACGACGAACACAACGTGTATGATAATGTACTTACGGTTTTAACGAATATACCGTTGAGCATTACGGCGAGTAGCACTGTAACTACTGCGCGGATTGCTGTTGCGGACGGAGTAAATGCGAACATTACTTTGGATAATCTGAAAATTGATTTGAAGAATCATAACGGCAGCGCGCTGGCTGTTCCAAACGGTGCAAGTCTGAAGCTGACAGTAGCGGGAGATAATCTGCTTAGAAGCTATGCGGCAGGCCCGGGCATTTTGGTGGATAACGGCGCAGATCTGGAAATCAACGGAACGGATACCGATATCCTTGAAGTTTATGGATCACAGTTGTACTCCTATACGGATCAGGGTGGCACCAGCGGTGGTTATGCAACCGGATTTGCCGGCATAGGCGGACCGAACTCCGGCAGTGCATATAACTATACAGGAAAAATTACGATCAATGGCGGTACAATCACGGCGCATGGTTTTGGATACGGCGCCGGTATCGGCGGCGGAGATTATGGCTCGGGCGGCATCATCACAATCAATGGCGGCATTATTACCGCAACAACGGGCGAAGGACTGCCAAACGGATGGATAGACAGTTCTACCGCAAATGCCAGTGGTATCGGAGCTTCCCAGGGACAACCGGGCGGCACAATTTTGATTACCGGCGGTACGGTGAAGGCTTCAGGCGGATATGGCTGTGCCGGTATTGGCGGAGGTACTGCCGATGTGACGATCACAGGCGGTGATGTAACAGCTTACGGAGGCCCGAAAGCGGCAGGTATTGGCGGATATGACCAGAATAAGGGAAATATAAAAATTACCATAGGGGCCAATGCTACTGTTACTGCATACGGCGGTTCCGGTGGCTGTGGGCTTGGTCAGGGATCAAATAAAACAGCGCCTACGACATTGAATGTTGAGAAGGGCGCAAAGGTAATTGCGTTTTCAAAAGAAAATAGCAATCGCCCGGCTGTAACAGCAGTTGCCAACAGTGCAGAGAATTCGGCAAATATGGTGAATGCTTATATCACAAATATGACATTGCCGTTTGATGTGCCGATTACGGCTGTGCTCGGTGATGAAACTGTTAATCTGACTGTTCCGGCCGGCACGGGAGGCGTAGCATTTACCACAGAAGCGGCAGGAGAATTTATTGCAAAAACATCTGCTGCTGTCGGCAACGTTATTTATCGGTTTATCCCGGAGGATAAAAGTAAAGTTACAATCACATCCTCCGCAATGTTTGGGATGGAAAATGTTGTGGCGGTATCTGCGGAGAGCCTGAATGTTGCAGAACTTACCATTGGCGAGAGCAAAACATCGTACGAAACTTTTGCTGAAGCTTGGAAAACCGGTGTAGACTCGGCACAGCCGTTTACTCTGAAACTGCTTGCGGATGTAAAATCCTCGGATTACAAGGGCAAAATTACAGATTTCTATGGTACGATTTCAGTAAAAAATATATCAGCAACGCTTGATTTAAATGGTTTTACTCTTTTGCAGGATACGGAAAATAAATACAGCATTTTTTCACTTTCGGATGCTTCGGATTTTACGATTGAAGATACAAGCAATGAAAAAACGGGAAAAATCACAAGTAATTTTACATATGGAGACAGGGATGTCGGCGGTCAGGAGCCGGGGAACGGTTTGGTTAATATACTGTATGAAGACAGTAAGCTGACTTTAAACGGTGGTACTGTTTCCGGTATCCAAACCGCTGAAGGCAAAATATACTGTGCTGTAAATGTTAACAAGGGTACCTTTGTTATGAACGGCGGAAAAATTGCAAATAATGCCTGCACCGGCGTTGTGGTTAGGAACGGCGGTAAGTTTACCATGAACGGCGGAGAGATAAGCAAAAATACAAGCAACGGCATGGGCGGCGGTGTTCTATCCCGCTGGGGCGTTGTAGAAATTAACGACGGTGCGAAAATTACAGGCAACAAGGCTCTTTACCCTTATTGGGGCAGAGAAGGCAACGGCGCGGGCGGCGGCATTGCTGAAATTACAAGCGGCACTACCGGCGACGGACTGAGTGAGGCAGCCTCCGGGGTTATTTTAAGCGGCAGCATTGACATCAGCGGAAACTTTGGTGCGGATAATCAGGCTGACGATATTGCGGTTATCGGTTTGGAAACATACCAAGACGCTGCGGCTTATAAAAGCTACGCTGTTACCGTTCAGGAAGATTTTTCCGCGGTAAATAAAATAGCTATAAGAAAACTAAACACCGGCAGTGCCATTGTGGTTCACGCAGGCAATAAAAGCCAGACTGAAAACTTTTATCCGGGACATCCGGATTATACCTTTGGTATGTTTGAAAACAATTCACTGTATCTGACAAAGAGTATAAAAACCAGCCAGGTGACAGCAAAGGTTCAAATTGAGGGTGCGGAACGGCAGCTGTCATATACCGAAAGTGATTATACGCAGATTCCGTACAATACAGTCCGTGAAGTTATTCCGGTAACGGCTTTTGATTCGCCGGACTTCACCTTTTTATATCAGAATGAAAGCGGTAATGTAATCGGCGCTTTTCCGACGGATATTGGCAAATATAATGTTGAAATCTCGTATATATATTACAATTTAAAAAACGGCTCGGTTTATGAAAATAGCAGGACTTTCTACTTTGAAATTGTAAAAGCCGACCCGACGTATATAGTTCCGACAGGCTTGACGGCGACCTATGGCGATGTGCTTGCGAGTGTTATGTTGCCGGATGACTGGACATGGAAAGACAGTACTCAGAGCGTTGGAAATGCGGGGAACAATACATTTAAGGCGAAATTTACGCCGGATGATACGGAGCACTACAATATCATAACAGATATTGACGTTTCAGTAGCAGTAAGCAAGGCAAATCCGGTTTATACCGTTCCGACAGGCTTAACGGCAACCTACGGCGATACGCTTACCAATGTTACATTGCCAATCGGCTGGACGTGGGCAGATAATACACAGAATGTCGGCAGCGTCGGCAATCATACTTTTAAGGCGGCATTTACGCCTGCTGACACGAACAACTATAACCTTGTAACGGACGTTGACATATCTGTTGCAGTAAACAAACGCCCGGTTAATATCATTTGGAGCAGCACAGAAAATTTTGTGTATGATGGTACGGAAAAGACAATCTCGGCTGAAATTGAAAACCTTGTTTCCGGCGATACGGCAAATCTAACGCTTGACGGAATTGTGAAAGCAACCGAAAAAGGCAGTTATACAGCTACGGTTACAGCGGTTGATAACAGTAATTACACGCTTGAAGGCGGCACAAATCTGGAAAAGAATTGGTCGATTTCCGAAACCGAAAATAAGTGGACACAGGAATTAACAATCACCGGCTGGGCTTACGGTGAAGCAGCAAATGCACCACAGGCAACGTCGAAATTTGGTACGGTGGTTTTCAGCTATTCTGAAAGTGAAAACGGTGAATATACGGAAAATATTCCTCAAAATGCCGGAACCTATTGGGTAATGGCGGCCGTACCCGGTACGATAAGCTACGCTGAACTTTCTGCAAAGAAAGAATTTGTGATTGCAAAAGCAAATCCTGTCATAGAAGAAGCACCGGAAGCAACACGGGTGCGCAGAGATTATGAGTTGTCTAATTCAACTCTCAGCGGCGGTATTGTAAAGGGCGTGAACGATACTGTTCTTGAGGGGTTATTTGCTTGGAAAGACGGAACAGAAGTAATGAATGAAACAGGCGAATTTACAAAAACGGTTGTATTTACGCCAGTTGATGGAAACTATGTGCCGGTTGAAATAGAGATAACCGTAACAGTTTACCGCCCGTCAGGCGGAGGAACTACCACGACACGCTATACCGTAACATTTGACACGCAGGGTGCCAGCAAAATTTCATCGTCAACCGTAACAAGAAATACTGTTGTGAAAGAGCCGGCAGAACCTACGAAAAATGGATATGTTTTCAGCGGGTGGTTTACCGATAAGGAATGCACAGAGGAATATGATTTTACAGCAAAGGTAACAAAAAATATTACTTTGTATGCAAAATGGACCGAGGACAAAAAAGAACCGTCGGAGCCAACAGACCCAACTAAGCCTACCGACCCGACAGAGCCGGAGAAATGGAAAAATCCTTTTACCGATGTGAAAGAGGATGATTGGTTCTATCATGCGGTACAGTATGCGAGCGAAAATGGTCTGTTCAGCGGCGTAACGGAAACTGCATTTGCCCCCGATGAAGCCATTACCCGCGGTATGCTGGTAACGGTGTTGTGGCGCATGGAGAATAAGCCTGTTGTCAATTATCTAATGACTTTTGCGGATATAGATGGCAGTGCCTATTATGCGGAGGCGGTACGCTGGGCGGCAAGCAATGGTATTGTCAAAGGCTATTCTGATACGGAATTTGCACCGGACAAATTGGTTTCCAGAGAAGAAATTGCGGCAATTATGCAAAGATTTTTAGAAAAAACAATCAAATAATACAACAGCCCCTAAACGAGATTAAACCGGAAGTGGGGCCCCCCCCGGGGGAGGGGGGGGGGGGGGGGGGTTGGATGGGTAATTTTTTTGGATAATTTTTTATTTGGTG